>NZ_CP061497.1:2388318-2717898 GCF_014678725.1 Thermomonas sp. XSG
GGAGCTCAAGGCCAAGGACATCGTGGAGATCGACGTACGCGGCAAGAGCAGCGTCTGCGACTACATGGTGGTTGCCTCCGGCACCTCCACCCGCCACGTGAAGTCGGCGGCGGACGAAGTGGTGCGCTTCGCCAAGAAGCTCGACGTGATGCCGCTGGGCGTGGAAGGCGAGCGCGAGGCCGAATGGGTGCTGGTGGACCTGGGCGACGTGATCGTCCACGTCATGCTGCCGCGGGTGCGCGAGTTCTACGCGCTGGAACGGCTGTGGTCGGTCGGCGACCAGCCGCCGGCAGCGGGTGGCGAAGACGAATAAGCCGCGTGCCGCCACGGCGGTTACGCCGGTGGCGGCCGACAGTGCCCTGCAGCAGTTGCAGGCTGGGGCCGGCTTGCGCGCCCCGGCAAGCCCGGCGCGCAAGCGCTTCGACAAACTGGTGTCCGCGCTGCAACGGCAGCGCGGCGAGCTGCATGCGTGGGCCGAGGCCCTGCCGCGCTGGCACCAACGCCATCAGTCGCAGCTGGCCCCGCTGCTGGCGCAGCACCGCGAACTCGAGGTGGCGCTGGTGGAACTGCTGGACCACAGCGATGCGACCATCAAGCTGGCCAAGCGCGACCGCGCTTTCCTCTCGGAACTGATTTGCCAGCTGGCCGCGCCGCTGATCGAGGCCGGCCGCGCGGACCTCGAGCCGCTCTACCATCGCCACGGTCGGCAGGGGCTCGACGCCGACGCGGACGTGTCCGAATCGGATGCGATGTTCAAGCAGATGCTCGGCGCTGCGTTCGGCCTGTCGCCCGAAGAAGTGGAGGCGATGGAATCGCCGGACGCCGCGTTCGAACAGGCGCAGGCGCGCTGGCACCAGCAGCAGGAGCATGCGCGCCAGCGCAAGGCGCGACGGCAGCAGCGCGAAGCTGCCAAACGGCAGGTCGACGAACCGCCGCCGCTGCGCGAGCTCTACCGCAAGCTGGCGGCCAGCCTGCATCCGGATCGCGCCCGCGACGCCGCCGACGGCCAGCGCCGCACGGTGTTGATGCAGCGGCTCAACGCCGCCTACAAGGCCGGGGACCTGATCGGCCTGATCGAACTGCAGGTCGAGATCGGCCTGCTGGACGCCGCCGGCGTGGATGCGCTCACCGACGCGCGCCTGCAGCAGTACAACCGCGAGCTGTCGCGGCAGTGCCAGGAGATCGCACGGGAACTGGCGCAGGTGGAGCACGGCTTCTGCGCGGACTACGGGCTGGATCCCGCGGCGCGGCCGAAGCCGCTGCAGCTGGACAAGCTACTGGCGCGCTGCAAGCGCGAGGTAGAAGACGATATCGCGGTGATGCGCGGCGACCTGCGCGACCTGCAGCAGCCGCAGCTGTTCAAGCGCTGGCTCAGGCAACAGCGCCAGCTGTCGGAGATGGGGGCGGACTTCCCGTACGCCGCCGACCCGTACGAATGAAGGCGCGCCTGGTCGCCGTGGGGGAGCGCGCGCCCGGCTGGGTGGCGCAGGGCTTCGCCGAATACCAGAAACGGCTGTCGCACTGGCTGCCGCTGGAGCTGGTCGAGGTCGAGCCCGGCGTGCGCGGCAAGGGGCGCGATACCGCGAGGGCGATGAGCGACGAAGGCGCGCGGGTGCTGGCCGCGCTGCCGAAAAATGCCCACGTGGTCGCCCTCGACGGGCGCGGGAAGATGCATTCGTCCGAACAGCTCGCCCAGCGCCTCGAACACTGGCGCGGGCAGGGCCGCGACCTCGCTTTCCTTATCGGCGGCCCCGAGGGCCACGCCGCCGAGGTCATCGCCCGCGCCGACGAGCACTGGTCGCTGGGGCCGCTGACCCTGCCGCACATGCTGGTGCGGCTGGTATTGGCCGAACAGCTCTACCGCGCCGCGGCGCTGCTGGCCAACCATCCCTACCACCGCGCCTGACCACAGCGCACGCGGGCAACAAAAAACCCGCCGTCGCCGGCGGGTTTTTCGCGGATCAGGTGTTGCGGAAGATCAGACCTGCATCGCCTTGGCGACTTCGGCCAGATAGTCTTCCTGCACCTTCTCGATGCCTTCGCCGACCACCAGGCGCTGGAAGCCCAGCACGTCGGCGCCCGCGGCCTTGACCACGGCCTCGACGGTCTTGTCGCCGTCCAGCACGTACGGCTGGCCGTACAGGGTGACCTCGTTGACGATCTTGTTGATCTTGCCGCTGATGATCTTCTCGAGGATCTCGGCCGGCTTGGCCTTGTCCTTTTCGCTCATCTTGGCCAGCTCGATTTCCTTTTCCTTCGTCACGAATTCGGCCGGGACGTCGGACGCCTTGTTGTGCGGCGGGTTCATCGCGGCGATGTGCATCGCCAGGCCGCGGGCCAGGTCGGCGTCGCCGCCGGCCAGCTCGACCAGCACGCCGATCTTGCCGCCGTGGACGTAGGCGGCCACGTTGTTGTTGCCGTCCACGCGCACCATGCGGCGCACCTGGATGTTCTCGCCCAGCTTGGCGATGGCGGCGGCGCGGGCTTCTTCGACGGTTTCGCCGGAGGCCAGCTTGGCGGTCTTCAGGGCCTCGACGTCGGCGGCGTCGGAGGCCAGCGCGGCGGCGGCGATGGCGTCGCACAGGGCGACGAAGCTGCCGTCCTTGGCCACGAAGTCGGTCTCGGAGTTGATCTCGACCAGCACGGCCTTGCCGCCGTTGCCGGCAGCGGCCACGCGGCCTTCGGCGGTCACGCGGCTGGCCTTCTTGTCGGCCTTGGCCAGGCCCGACTTGCGCAGCCACTCCGCGGCGGCGTCGATGTCGCCGTTGTTTTCGGTCAGTGCCTTCTTGCACTCCATCATGCCGGCGCCAGTGCGCTCGCGCAGATCCTTCACGAGGGAAGCGGTGATTTCAGCCATTGGGGTTGCCTCTGAATTGAATGCTGTGAGCCCTTCTCCGTCGGGAGAGGGGTGGGGGAGAGGGCGCGGACGGTGCCGAGCCCTCATCCGGCGCCTTGCGCCAGTTTCTCCCGGTGGGAGAAGGAAGAGCGGCGGCCGCGCAACGGGGCGCGGCCGCGTGCGGGCCGGTTACTCGGCCTTCTTGCCGTTGCGGCGGGCCGGCTTGGCCTCTTCGCCTTCGACGGCGGCGGCGAAGTCTTCCTCGCGCACCGAAGCCGAGTTCGGGGCAGCGGCCTTGCCTTCCAGCACGGCGTCGGCGGCGGCGCGGGCGTACAGCTGCACGGCGCGGATGGCGTCGTCGTTGCCGGGGATCGCGTAGTCCACCAGCTCCGGGTTGTAGTTGGTATCGACCACCGCGATCACCGGGATGCCGAGCTTCTTGGCTTCCTTGATGGCGATGTCTTCATGGCCGATGTCGATCACGAAGATCGCGTCGGGCAGACGGTTCATTTCCTTGATGCCGCCCAGCGAGGCTTCCAGCTTGTCGCGCTCGCGGCGCAGGCCCATCACTTCGTGCTTGACCAGCTTCTGGAAGGTGCCGTCGGTTTCCGCGGCTTCCAGCTCCTTCAGGCGCGACACCGACTTCTTGACGGTGGCGAAGTTGGTCAGGGTGCCGCCCAGCCAGCGCTGGTTCATGAACGGCATGCCGCAACGCTCGGCTTCTTCCTTGATCGCCTCGCGCGCGCTGCGCTTGGTGCCCAGGAACAGGATGGTGCCGCGCTTCTGCGCAACGCCGCTGATGAAGTTCATCGCGTCGTTGAACAGCGGGACGGTCTTTTCCAGGTTGATGATGTGGATCTTGCCGCGGGCACCGAAGATGTACGGCGCCATCTTGGGGTTCCAGTAGCGGGTCTGGTGGCCGAAGTGGACGCCGGCTTCCAGCATCTGGCGCATGGTGATCTGGGGCATTGCTAAAACTCCGATGAGGGAACCCGCGCCGGTTGGATGAAGGCGCTGCGCCGCGGCCGCAGGGGCTGGCGCTGGATTCCGGGGTTGGGCCTCCCTGTCGTCACCGCTTCCGAACCCGCTTGCGCGGGCACCCCGGAGCAGGGATTGCCGACAGGTGTGGATTTGCCGGTGACGCCCGGCATGGCGGATATAGCCGCGGAATTATGGCGGAAAAGTGCCGGCAAGGCAATTTGCAGGGTATTGGCGTCCCCCCGGGCACCAGCCACCGGGCGATGGCAGGAGAGGCTGCGCAGCCGGCACCGCCACAATGCGCGATAATCCGCAAATGACTATCAATCTGAAGACCCCGGCTGAAATCGAGAAAATGCGCGAGGCCGGCCGCCTGGCCGCCGAAGTGCTGCAGGTGGTCGCCCCGTTCGTGAAGCCGGGCGTCACCACCGAGGAACTCGACCGCATCTGCCATGACCACATCGTCAACGTGCAGGGCGCGATCCCGGCCAACATCGGCTACCGCGGCTATCCCAAGACCGTGTGCACTTCGGTCAACAACGTGATCTGCCACGGCATCCCCAGCGAGGCCAAGGTCCTGAAGGACGGCGACATCGTCAACATCGACGTGACCGTCATCAAGGACGGCTGGCATGGCGACACCAGCCGGATGTATTTCGTCGGCACGCCGTCGGTGATGGCCAGGCGGCTGGTGGACGTGACCCGCGAGGCGATGTTCCGCGGCATCCGCGCGGTCAAGCCGGGCGCGACGCTGGGCGACATCGGCCACGCGATCCAGAGCTATGCCGAGGCGGAGCGCTTCAGCGTGGTGCGCGATTACTGCGGTCACGGCATCGGCAAGATCTACCACGACGACCCGCAGGTGATGCACTACGGGCGTCCGGGCGAAGGACTGGTGCTGCAGGAAGGCATGACCTTCACCATCGAGCCGATGATCAACGAAGGCGCACGGCACACCCGGCTGCTGCCGGACGGCTGGACCGTGGTCACCAAGGACCGCAAGCTGTCGGCGCAGTGGGAGCACACCGTGGCGGTGACCCGCGACGGCGTCGAGATCCTGACCCGGCTGCCGGGCGACGACAACGACCTGTGAGCACGCCGGCGGGCGGTGATCCTGCCTGGTCCGCCGCGGCGAAGGCCGCGCAGGCGCGCATCGACGCCCGCCTGGCGCGTCGCTTCGATACCGGCCATCCCGCCGACCGCCTGATCGCCCTGCGCGCGCGCGCCGTCGACGCGCAGGTGCGGGCAGCGTGGCGGCGCTGCATTCCGGAAGAGGCGCCCCTGGCCCTGTTCGCGGTGGGCGGCTACGGCCGCGGCGAGCTGTTCCCGCAGTCCGACATCGACCTGCTGGTGCTGGCCGAACCCGAAGCGCAGCGCGCCTGGGAAACGGCGCTGGCGCGCTTCGTCGCGCTGCTGTGGGATGCTGGCCTCGAGGCCAGTCACGCGGTGCGCTCGGCGCAGGAATGCACCGCGGCCGCGGCCGACGACCACAGCGTGCTGACCGCGCTGATCGAGGCACGCCCGCTGTGTGCCGCCGCAGCGACGGAAGAGGCATTGCGCGATGCCATCGCGCCGTCGCGCGTGTGGCCGCCGGAAGCGTTCTTCGAGGCCAAGTGCGAGGAGCAGCGCCGCCGCCATGCGCGCTTCGGCGACACTTCCGACAACCTCGAGCCCAATCTCAAGGACGGCCCAGGCGGGCTGCGCGACCTGCACCTGCTGGGTTGGCTGGCGCTGCGCAGTTTCGGCGTGCATGCGCTGGACCGTCTGATCGAGCTGGGCCGGCTGGGCTGGGACGAGGCCGGCGCGCTGGAGCGCGAGCGCCGCGCGTTGTGCCGGCTGCGCTACGGCCTGCACCTGGTGGCGGGCCGGCGCGAGGAGCGCCTGCGCTTCGATTACCAGAAGCTGCTGGCAGCGCGGCTGGGCTTCGCAGACGATGCCGATTCGCTTGGCGTCGAGAAGATGATGCAGGGCTTCTACCGCAGCGCCGCGGTTGTGCGGCGGATCGGCGACCGCCTCTTGCAGCGCTTCGAGGAGCATTTCGAAGGTGTTGCCGCGCCCGAGCCCATCGATGCGGATTTCGAGCGCCGCGGCGGCTGGCTGGCGGCGCGCACGCCTGGCTGGCTGGCCCGCGATCCCGCCAACCTGTTCGCGCTGTTCGCCGCATGGGCGGCGGATCCCGGCCTGCGCGGCCTGCATTCGCAGAGCGCGCGCGAACTGGCGCAGGAGCTGCCGCAGATCCCCGCCTACACCGATGCGACGCCGGCGTTGCGCGAAGCCTTCCTGCAGCTGTTGCGCGGGCCGCAGCCGGTCAGGACGCTGGAGCGCATGGCCCGTTCCGGCGTGCTGGGGCGCTGGATCCCGGCGTTCCAGCGCGTGTCCGGACGGATGCAGTTCGACCTGTTCCATGTGTTCACCGTCGACCAGCACACGCTGGCGGTGCTGCGCAACCTCGACCAGTTCGCCAGCGGCGAGGCCGATCCGCGTTTCTCCATCGCGCACCTCGTGTGGCCGTCGCTGCGTAAACCGGAGCTGCTGCTGCTGGCCGGGCTGTTCCACGACATCGGCAAGGGCCGCGGCGGCGACCATTCTGAAATCGGCGCGGTCGACGCGCGCACATTCTGCGAAGCGCACGGCCTGTCCGAGGCCGACACCGCGCTGGTCGAGTGGCTGGTGCGCAGGCACCTGCTGATGTCGGTGACCGCGCAGAAGCAGGACATCACCGATCCCGAGGTGATCCACCGTTTCGCCGCCGAGGTGGCCGACCGCCAGCGGCTGGATGCGCTCTACCTGCTGACCTGCGCCGACATCGCCGGCACCTCGCCAAAACTCTGGAACAGCTGGAAGGACCAGCTGCTGGCCGACCTGCACACCGCCACCCGGCTGGCGCTGCGGCGCGGGCTGGGGCAGCCGGTGGCGGCGGCCGAGCGGATCGCGGAGAACCGCGATGCGGCGCGCGTGTTGCTGCTGGCGGCGGGGCATGGCGAGGCCGACGTGGCGGCGATGTTCGCGCGCATGCCGGACGAGAATTTCCTGCGCAGCCGCCCCGAACAGATCGCGTGGCAGGCCACCGCGCTGCATGGCGCCCGGCCGTTCGAGCCGGTGGTGGCGGCGCGCGCGATCCCGGGTCGCGACGGGCGCGACGGGCTGGACGTGCTGGTGCACATGCCCGATCGCGATGGCCTGTTCGCCGCCATCGTCATCACGCTTGATCGCCTGGGCATGAGCGTGCTGCAGGCGCGGGTGCTGGACGGCCCGGACGGCACCATCTTCGACACCTTCCACGTGCTGCCGGCGGAGCAGCGGCAGGCGCCGGAACCGGCGCTGCTGGCCTCGGCGCTGGCGCGCGCGCTGTCGGGAGACCTCAGCCGCATATTGCCGGCGCGGCGCAGTCAGCCGCGCCACCTGCGCCACTTCCGCGTGGCCCCGCAGCTGGACTTCACCGACATGGCCGGCGGTACCCGCATCGGCCTGGTCTGCACCGATCGGCCCGGCCTGCTGGCCGACGTGGCGCGGGTGCTGCGCGAACAACGGCTGCGCGTGCACGATGCGCGCATCGCCACCTTCGGCGCGCGCGCCGAAGACCTGCTGCTGGTCAGCGATGAACACAACCAGGCCCTGGCAGCCGCGCGCCGCGATGCGCTGCGCGACGCGCTGCTGGCGGCCCTCGACGGAGAACAACGATGACCCCGGATCACGACATCGATACCCTGCGCGCCACTCTTGAAGAGGCGTGGGAGCGCCGCGCCGAGCTGGGCGGCGACGACATCGCCGGCCGCGTGCGGCCCGCGGTAGCCGCGGCCATCGCCGGGCTGGAAAGCGGTGAATTGCGCGTGGCCGAGCCCGACGGCAACGGTGGCTGGCAGGTCAACCAGTGGTTGAAGAAGGCGGTGCTGCTGTATTTCCGCACCCAGGACATGGCCGTGGTGGATGCCGCGCCGGCGCCGTTCTGGGACAAGGTGCCGGCGCGCTTCGCCGGCTTCGACGAGGCCGCGTTCCGCCAGCTCGGCGCGCGGGTGGTGCCGGGCGCGGTGGTGCGCGCGGGCAGCCACATCGGCAAGGACGTGGTGTTGATGCCGAGCTTCGTCAACATCGGTGCGTATGTCGGCGAAGGCACGATGATCGATACCTGGGCTACGGTCGGCAGCTGCGCGCAGATCGGCAAGGGCTGCCACCTGTCCGGCGGCGTCGGCATCGGCGGCGTGCTGGAGCCGCTGCAGGCGGGGCCGACCATCATCGAGGACCACTGCTTCATCGGCGCGCGCTCGGAAGTGGTGGAAGGCTTCGTGGTCGGCCACCACAGCGTGGTCGGCATGGGCGTGTTCCTCGGCCAGAGCACGCGCGTGTACAACCGCATGACCGGCGAGGTGAGCTACGGCTCGGTGCCGCCGTACAGCGTGGTGGTGTCCGGCTCGCTGCCGGCGGCCGATGGCAGCCATTCGCTGTACTGCGCGGTGATCGTCAAGCAGGTGGACGAGAAGACGCGCGGCAAGACCAGCGTGAACGAGCTGCTGCGCGGGTTGGCGGATTGATTGATGGTGTTCGCGCGAGGCTGGCCGCCACGCGCTGTTCGCGACACGCCGTGAATACGTCCATGTAGGCTCATCGGCGGCATCCATGCCGCCGAAGGTCGCGGCCAGCGCACGGCGGCCAGCCTTCCGGCCCTGCAGGCGTGGCTTGCGGCGTGTCGCGGAATTCGCCTGCCGGCCAGCCTTCCGACAACTTCCGACCTGCCTGCATGACTTTCGGCAGGGGAGCGGCGCGGCGCGCCATGGGACAGGATAGGAATCCTCACCGGAGCGATGCCATGAAGAAGCGCCTGTCCGTCACCCTGCTGGTTGCCGCGCTGACGGCCGCCTCGGCCAATTCCGCGCAGGATCTTTCGCGCTACGGCGAGGATGGGCTGCGCGCCGAGCTGGCATCGATCGCCGAGTCCGACGTCGCCTTGCTGGTGCCGATGCGCGATGGCGTGGGCCTGTCCACCAACATCTGGCGGCCGAAGGGCGCGAAGGGGCCGCTGCCGACGATCCTGTGGAAGACGCCCTACAACGAACACGTGCTGCGCGGCAGCACCGCGCGCTTCGCCGCCGAGGCGGTGCGCAACGGCTACGCCTTCATCGTGCAGAACGAGCGTGGCCGCTATTTCAGCCAGGGCAAGTACGAGATCCTCGGCTACCCGCAGACCGACGGCTACGACACGCTGAGCTGGATTGCAAAGCAGCCCTGGTCGAACGGCAAGGTCGGCACGCTGGGCTGCTCGTCGTCGGCGGAGTGGCAGTTGGCGCTGGCAGCGATGAACCACCCCGCGCACGCGGCGATGGTGCCGATGGCGGCGGGCGCGGGCATCGGCAAGGTCGGCCCGTTCTGGGAGCAGGGCAATTTCTACACCGGCGGCGTGCCGCGCACGCTGTTCGCGATCTGGATGTACGGCGTCGACAATCCCCTGCGCGCACAGCTGCCGCAGGACCTGTCCGGGCCGATGCGCGCGCGGATCGCGCAGTACAACGACCTCGACGCCAGGAAGCCCGATGTCGAGTGGAAGAAGCAGATCTGGCACCTGCCCTACGCCAGCCTGCTGTCCTCGCTGGGCGAGCCGCCGGCCACCTTCGAGTCGATGATCGCGCGTGGCCCCGGCGACGCCGAGTGGAAGAAGGGCGGCCTGTACGACGACTCGATGGGCTGGGGCGTGCCGGCGCTGTGGTTCAACAGCTGGTACGACGTCTCCATCGGCCCGAACATGGCGCTGTACAACCACGCCCGCAACGTCAATTCGGACAAGGAGGCCAGCGCCAACCAGTACGTGGTGGTGGGGCCGAACCCGCACTGCCAGTTCGCGCGGCTGGGCAAGGACTACAAGGTCGGCGACCGCGCCATGGGCGACGCCAGTTTCCCGGTCAACCAGCAGATCTTCGGATTCTTCGACCGCTGGCTGAAGAACCAGCCCAAGGCGTTCGCGGCCGACACCGCGCATGTGCGCTACTTCACCATGGGCGCCAACCGCTGGCAGTCCGACGCGCAGTGGCCGCCGAAGGCGGCGCAGCCGGTACGCATGTACCTCCGCTCGAACGGAAAGGCCAATTCGATGTACGGCGACGGCCTGCTGTCGTTCGAGGCGCCGCGCGCGGACGAGCCGAAGGACAGCTACCGCTATGACCCGGCCAACCCCGTGCAGACCATCGGCGGCGGTGACTGCTGCAATGGTGGCGTGGTCATCCCCGGTGCGTTCGACCAGCGCCAGATCGAGTCGCGCCATGACGTGCTGGTCTATACCAGCGAGCCGCTGGAGGCGCCGATGGAAGTGACCGGCTTCGTCGATGCGGTGCTGAAGGTGTCGTCCAGCGCCAAGGACACCGATTTCGCCGTGAAGCTGGTCGACGTGGCGCCCGACGGCACCGCCTGGATCATCGGCGACACCATCCTGCGCGCCCGCTACCGCGACAGCTACGTCAAGCCGGAGTTGATGCAGCCGGGCAATGTGTACACGCTCAAGCCCACGCCGATCACAACCTCGATCCAGTTCGGCAAGGGCCACCGCATCCGCGTCGAGATCACCAGCTCCAACTTCCCGAAGTTCGCCCGCAACCTCAATACCGGCGGGCCCAACGAAACCGAGCGCGAGGCGGTGGTGGCCGACAACGCGATCCATCATTCGGCGGATAATGCGAGCTATATCGAACTGCCGGTGGTGAAACGCTGAGATGGCCGCGACGCTGTACGGATTGAAGAACTGCGATACCTGCAGGAAGGCGCTGAACTGGCTCAAGCGCTTCGGCGTCGAACATGCGTTCGTCGATTACCGCGACGAGCGCCAATCGCCGGAAACCTTGCTGGGATGGAAGGACGCGGCGGGCGGCTGGGATGCGCTCATCAACAAATCGTCCACGACGTGGCGGCAGCTGCCGCCGAACCGCAAGGCGCCGGGCAGCGATGCCGAGTGGAAGCTGCTGCTGAAGGAATATCCGCAGCTGATCCGCCGCCCGGTGGTGGTGCTGGACGACGGCACGGTGTCGCAGGGCTTTTCCGACAACGGCTTCAAGAAGCTGTTCGGCGTTTGAACTTGACTCCCTCTCCCGAGGGGAGAGGGACTGGAATCATGAGCGACGTACTCCACCTCACCCGCGAACTGATCGCGCGGCCGTCGGTGACGCCGGACGATGCCGGTTGCCAAGCCTTGATCGCAGGTCGGCTGGCGCGAGCCGGGTTCGCCATCGAGCACCTGCGCTTCGGCGATGTCGACAACCTCTGGGCTACCCACGGCCACGGCGGCCCGGTGCTGGCGCTGCTCGGCCATACCGACGTGGTGCCGCCCGGCCCACGCGAGGCCTGGGCCAGCGACCCGTTCCTGCCCGAGGTCCGTGACGGCCTGCTGTACGGGCGCGGCGCCGCCGACATGAAGGGCAGCGTCGCCGCGTTCGTCATCGCGCTGGAACGCTTCGTCGCCGCGCATCCGGACCATCCTGGCACGGCGGCCCTGCTGCTGACCTCGGACGAGGAGGGCGATGCCATCGACGGCGTGCGCAAGGTCGCCGAGGTGTTCCGCCAGCGCGGCCAGCGCATCGACTGGTGCATCACCGGCGAGCCGTCGTCGAAGGCGGCGCTGGGCGACCTGCTGCGGGTCGGCCGCCGCGGCACGCTGTCGGCCACGCTCACCGTGCATGGCGTCCAGGGCCACGTCGCGTATCCGGAAAAAGCGCGCAATCCCATCCACCAGGCGCTGCCGGCGCTGGCGGCGTTGGCGGCGAAGCGTTGGGACGAGGGTTACGAGAGCTTCCCGCCGACCTCCCTGCAGATCAGCAACGTCCACGCCGGCACCGGCGCCAACAACGTCATCCCCGGCGAGCTGCAGGTGCTGTTCAACCTGCGCTACAACCCGCACTGGCGCGCGGAGCGGCTGGAGTCCGAATGCGAGGCGGTGCTGCGCGCGCACGGCCTCGAATACGCGCTCCACTGGCATCGCGGCGGCGAACCGTTCCACACCCCGGAAGGCCCGCTGCGCGCTGCCGCGCGCGAAGTGCTGGCCGCGTTCACCGATGGCGCGCTGCCCGAGGAAAGCACCGGCGGCGGCACCTCCGACGCCCGCTTCATCGCCCCGCTGGGCGCGCAGTGCATCGAGATCGGCCCGGTCAACGCCAGCATCCACAAGGTCGACGAACACGTGCGGGTGGCCGACCTGGAGCGGTTGCCGGACCTGTACCTGGCGCTGATGGCGCGGCTGCTGGCGGATTGAGGGGGGCGCTTGCGCGTTCCCGATCCGGCGTGCCATAGTCGGCCCATGCGCTTCTTCGCCGCCAACGCCAACAACCTCAACCGCAATAATCGCGGCACGAACCATCGTGCGCGGCTGCGGGCCCGCGCATAGGCGAAGCGACAGCAAGCCGGAATCACCCAAAGCCCGCATCGAAGGATGCGGGCTTTTTCGTTGTGCGGTTTTCACCCATCCACCAAGGAATCCCCACCATGTGCTCCATCTTCGGCATCTTCGGGCTGCAGCCCGGCGACGACCTTCAGGCCCTGCGGCGGCAGTCGCTGGAACGCTCGCAGAGGCAGCGCCATCGCGGCCCGGACTGGAGCGGGGTATACATCGACAACGGCGGCGGTGGCAGCGGCGCGATCCTCGTGCACGAGCGGCTGGCCATCGTCGATCCGGCCGGCGGTTCACAGCCGCTGTTGTCGGCCGACGGGTCGCTGGCGCTGGCGGTGAACGGCGAGATCTACAACCACGTGGCGCTGAAGCGGGAGCTGTCGCAGCCGTATGCCTTCCAGACCGAGTCGGACTGCGAGGTCATCAACGCGCTCTACCGCGAGGGTGACGCCGATGGGAGGGGGCCGGCATCGTTCCTCAACCGCCTCAACGGCATCTTCGCGTTCGCGCTGTGGGACAGCGCGAAGGGGCGCGCGATCATCGCCCGCGATCCCATCGGGGTGGTGCCGCTGTACTGGGGCCACGATGCCGAAGGCCGGCTGCGCGTGGCCTCGGAGATGAAATCGCTGGTGGACGATTGCGCCGACGCGGCGCAGTTCCCGCCCGGGCACTGGTACGACTCCGCGAGCGGGCAACTGACGAAATACTACGAGCGCCCGTGGCGCGACTACGACGCGGTGGAAGGCGTCGAGGTGCCGCTGGCCGAGCTGCGCGAGGCGTTCGAGGCCGCCGTGCACCGCCAGTTGATGACCGACGTGCCCTATGGCGTGCTGCTGTCGGGCGGGCTGGATTCCTCGCTGGTGGCGGCGGTGGCGGCACGCTACGCACGCCACCGGATCGAGGACGGAGACAGGACCGAGGCGTGGTGGCCGCGCCTGCACAGCTTCGCCATCGGCCTGAAGGGCTCGCCCGACCTGGCCGCGGCGCAAGTGGCGGCGGACATGCTGGGCACGGTCCACCACGGTTTCGAATACACCTTCGAGGAAGGCCTGGACGCGCTGCCGGAGGTGATCCGCCACATCGAGACCTACGACGTGACGACCATCCGCGCGTCCACCCCGATGTTCCTGCTCGCGCGGCGGATCAAGGCGATGGGGGTGAAGATGGTGCTGTCCGGCGAAGGCAGCGACGAGGTGTTCGGCGGTTACCTGTACTTCCACAAGGCGCCCAACGCGCGCGAATTCCACGAGGAGCTGGTGCGCAAGCTCGACGCGCTCAGCAACTACGACTGCCTGCGCGCCAACAAGTCGATGATGGCCTGGGGCGTGGAGCCGCGGGTGCCGTTCCTAGATCGCGAGTTCCTGGACGTGGCGATGCGCATGGACGCGGCGCACAAGATGGTGCGCAAGGGCGATCCCGGCCCGCAGCGGATGGAAAAGGGCGTGCTGCGCGCGGCGTTCGAGGGCTACCTGCCGCCGGAGATCCTGTGGAGGCAGAAGGAGCAGTTCAGCGATGGCGTCGGCTACGGCTGGATCGACGGCCTGAAGGCACACGCGGAGGCCGAGGTGTCCGACCGCGTGCTGGCCGCGGCCGACAAGCGTTTCCCGGTCAACCCGCCGCAGACCAAGGAAGCGTACTGGTACCGGCACATCTTCGAGCAGTTCTATCCCAGCCGCGCGGCGGCGGAAACGGTGCCGGGCGGCAAGTCGATCGCCTGTTCATCGGCGGCGGCGATCGCGTGGGACGCCAGCTTCGCAGGCATGGCCGACCCCTCCGGCCGCGCGGTGGCGGGGGTGCACAACGACGCCATCGCGGCCGCGGGCTGAATCAGCCTGCTTCCAGCCCGCGTACCTGGTTGCGGCCGCCGGCCTTGGCCAGGTATAGCTGGCGGTCGGCCTCGCCCAGAAGCCTGTGCAGGTTCGGGAACTGCGGCGAGCGTCGGCTGGCGCCGATGCTGATGGTCATCCGCAGAGGCCGGCCGTCGATGTCGATCTCCATCGCTTCCACCGCCTGGCGCAGGCCCTCCAGATGGCGCAGGCTGGCCTGCGCGTCGAGGCCGTCGATCAGCATGCAGAACTCCTCGCCGCCGAAGCGCCCGCAGTAGTCCTCCGGGCGGTTGTGGGCGTGCAGGGTATCGGCCATCGCCCGCAACGCGCGGTCGCCGGCCTCGTGGCCGTAGCTGTCGTTGATGTGCTTGAAGTGGTCGATATCGATCATCGCCACGGTCACGTCGCCGCCGCTGCGGGCGATGTGTTTCTCGCTCTGCTCGAGGAAGCTGCGGCGGTTGGGCAGCCCGGTCAGGAAGTCGCGGGTGGCCAGGTCCTGCAGGGTGCCGATCAGCTCAAGCTGGTCGATGTTCTGCGAGACGCGGCAGAAGAACTCCTCGCGCGAGAAAGGCTTGCGCAGGAAGTCGTTGGCGCCGTTCTTGAGGAAGCGCGGGATCAGCGAGGCATCGGTGCTGCCGGACACGCCGATCACCGCCATGCGGTCGCGCGCGCGCAGCTGGCGCAGGCGTCGGGTCAGCTCGATCCCGTCCATGCCCGGCATTTCCTGGTCGACGATGGCCAGGCGGATGTCGGGATCGGCTTCGATCATGCGCAGCGCCGACTGGCCGTCTGCGACATGGGAAACGCGGTAGCCCTGCAGCGACAGCAGCGATGCGATGTAGGAGCGGGCCGACAGCGAATCGTCCACCACCAGCGCGCTGATCCGGCGGTTGCGCTCCAACCGCTGCACCAGCCAGACCAAATAGTCGATGCTGTCCGGCGTGCTTTTCAGCACGTAGTCGATGATGTGCTGCTGCAGCGCGCGCTCGCGCAGCGCCTCGTCGTACACGCCGCTGACCACGATGGTGGGCATGCGCCGCTCGACGAAGAAATCGATGACCTGGTCGCGGTCGCCATCGGCCAGCACCAGCCCGGTCAGGGCGAGGAACCAGTCGGATTCCCGGTCCAGCAGTTCGCGTGCTTCCGCCAGGGTGGAGGCGACGCTGATCGGCAGCTGCACGCGCTGCTCGATCGCCTCGCGCAGCATCGACGTATAGGCACGGGAATTTTCCAGCAGGAGGATGCGCTGGGGCAGGGCGGCGATGGGTTGGCGGGCGTGGGCCAAGGCGAATCCGGCCGGCATCGGTGGTTTCCTGGGGCTTGCTGGCGCGGGGAGATGGCCTTGCGGCATTCCGATTATGCAGCAGCCGCGAGGCGGAATCAGCGCGGTCCTTGACCGGGTCAGGCCGGCAGGCTGCGGCAACCGAGCGCGGCGAGGATGCCGTGCATGGCCGGCAGCTGCATCAGCCAGGGCGCCGCGATGGTGAGCAGGCCGGCGCCGATCACCAGCACCCCGGCTGCATTGCGCAGCGCGCCGCGCTGCAGGCGTTGGCCGATGCGTGCGCCGGCCCAGGTCAGCGACACCATCACCGGCAGCGTGCCCAGCCCGAACGCGGCCATGGTCAGCGCGCCGTGCAGCGGGCTGGCACTCAGCCACGCGGCGGCCAGCAGGGTAGTGGACAGGCCACAGGGCATCCAGCCCCAGAGCATCCCGAGCAGGAACCGCTTGCCCGCGGTGTCGGCCGGCAGCAGTCGGCGCTGCAAGGGGGCAAGCGCGCGCCACAGGCGATTGCCGGGGCCGCCGGAGAAGCGCGGCAGCCGCCCCTTGGCATCCAGCATGCGCAGCCCGGCGATGACCAGCACGATCCCGACCAGCGCGCGCATCGCGATGCCCAGCTGCGGGATGCGGGCCACGCCCAGCAGTCCGCCACCGAGGCCACCGACCAGGGCGCCAGCCAGCACATAGCCGCTGACCCGACCGAGGTTCGGCTGCAAGGCCGCGAACCAGCCGCGCGAATGCACCGAGAACCCGGTGGCGATGCCGCCGCACATCGCCACGCAGTGCGCGCCGCCCAGCAGGCCGGTCAGCAGCGCCGCACCCAGCACCAGCAGGTCAACCGGCATCACGCTCCTCCGTCGTCCCGGCAGGCGTCGCGTCCATGCGCTCCGCCGGCGGCATTTCGTCGCGCAGGATGTCCAGGGCCGGCGTGTCCAGGTCCTCGAACTGGCCTCGCCGCACCGCCCATGCGAACAGCAGCGCAGCGACTGCGGCCATCACCAGGCTGATGGGGATCAGGAACAGCAGGATGTTCATCGCGGGGCAACCTTGGCAAGGCGCAGGGCGTTGGCGGTGACCGCCAGCGAGGACAGCGCCATGCCCAGCGCCGCCAGCCACGGCGTCACCATGCCGGCGGCGGCCAGCGGTAGCGCCAGCAGGTTGTAGCCGATCGCCCAGGCCAGGTTCTGGCGGACGATGCGGCGGGTGCGCCGCGCGATCCTGATGGCCGCCGGTACGTTGGCCAGCGACATGCCGGAAAGCACCAAGTCGGCAGAGCGCTGCGCCAGCGCGGCGCCATCGCCGATCGCCAGCGATACATCGGCGCCGGCCAGCACCGGCGCGTCGTTGAGGCCGTCGCCCACCATCGCCACCACGCGGCCCTCGTCCTGCATCGCGCGGACCAGTGCCAGCTTGTCTTCCGGCGACTGGCGGGCGTGCGGATCGGCAATCCCCATTGCGCTGGCGAAGCGCGCCACCGGCGCGGCGGCGTCGCCGCTGGCCAGGTGCAACGCCAGCCCCTGTTCGCGCAGCTGCTGCAATGCCTGCGCGGCGTCCGCGCGTTCGCGTTCGGCGAAGATGAAGCGCGCGCGCGCGCCCGCGTCATTGCCCAGCCAGACTGCGCCGTCGTCGTCGCCACCGGTCGCGAACGGCGCGGTGCCGATGCGCCAGCGCACGCCCTCGACCGTGCCTTCGACGCCGCGGCCGGCGACCGCGCGCACGCCGCTGGCCACCGGTGCGTCTGGCACCAGCGCGAACGCGGCGGCCAGCGGATGGTTGCTGTCGCGCTCCAGTGCGGCGGCGATGCGCAGCGCCGCATCGGCATCGACGGCGATGCAGGCATCCACGCCCTGCAGGTGCGGCTTGCCGTCGCCCAGGGTGCCGGTCTTGTCGAACACCACGTCGGTGGCCTGCGCCAGCCGCTGCAGCGCGTCCGGCCGCACCGACAGCACGCCGATCCTGGCCAGTGCGCCGTGGGCCGCGGCCAGCGCCGCGGGCACCGCCAGCGACAATGCGCACGGGCAGCTGATCACCAGCAGCGCCAGCACCACCTCGAACGCGCGCGCCGGCTCATGCACGCGCCACCAGGCGTACACCACCGCCGCCGCCAGCAGCAGGCCGGCCACGAACCAGCCGGCGATGCGCTCGGTGCCCAGGGCCAGCGCCGGGCGGTGCGCCTGCGCGCTTTCCACCAGTCGCGCCAGCTCGGCAAGACGGGTGCCGGTGCCGACGCCGGTCACGCGGATCTTCGCCGCATGTTCGCGGCATGCGGTGCCGGCAAATACCGGGTCACCGGCATGGCGGGTGACCGCTGCCGACTCGCCGGTCAGCAGCGATTCCTCGAAATGCGCTTCGCCTTCGAGCAGCACGCCGTCGGCCGGCACCGGCTCGCCCACCGCGATCCGCACCACGTCGCCCACCACCAGCGCGTCGACGGGTACCGACTCGCGGCTGCCGTCGGCCAGTTCGCGGGTGGCGAAGGCCGGCCGCGCCCGCGCCAGCGCATCCACCTGCGCGCTGGCGATGGCGCGCGCGCGCTGTTCCAGCTGGCGTGCCACCAGCAGCAGGAAGACGAACATCACCGCCGCGTCGTACCAGACGTGGACGCCGCCGCGCACGGTTTCGATGGTACTCACCGCCCAGGCCAGCAGGGTGGAGCCGGCGATCAGCACGTCCATGCCCAGCCGGCGCCCGCGCAGTTCGTTCCATGCGCCGACGATGAACGGCCAGCCGGCCCAGAACACCACCGGGGTGGACACCATGAAGGTGACCCAGCGGAAGAAGTCGCGGGTGGGCAGCGGCATCTCGCCGCGGGTATCGAGATACAGCGCTTCGGCGAACATCATCGCCTGCATCGCGCCGATGCCGGCCAGGCCGATGCGCAGCACGTCGCGGTTGCGTTCGCGCCGCCGCGCCGCCTCGCGTGCCTCGCCGGTGGCGAGGTAGGGCCGGTAGCCGAGCGAGGCCAGCCGCGCCAGTGGTTGCGACAGCGCGGTGCGCGCGGGATCCCAGGCGATGCGGATGCGGCCGGTGATGGCGTTGGCGGTGGACTCCAGCACGCCGGGTTCACGCGCGAGCGCGCGGTCGATCAGCCAGGCGCAGGCGGCGCAGCGCATGCCGTCGGTGAGCACGGTGATCTCGCGGCCCCCCTCCACCTCGCGGGCGTGGCTGGACAGCAGCTCCTCGCGGTCCCAGACGGCCAGAGCCGGCGCGTCGGCATCGACCCGTCCGCCCGGCGCGCTGCGCAGGCGGTAGTAGTCGTCCAGATGCGCGTCCAGGATCCAGCGCGCGGCGGCAGCGCAACCTTCGCAGCAGAAATCGCGGGTGGTGCCCTCGACGTCGGCGCGCACCGGTGACTGCGGCAGCGGTTCGCCGCAGTGGTGGCAGACCCCGGCCATGGCGTTCACCGCGCTACGGCTGCCCGTCGTCCAGTGACGGGCGCAGTTGCGCCGCGAGCTGGCCCTTCGGCATCCGCCCGCGAAGTCGCCATGCCCCGTCGGTGGCTGGTTCCAGCTGGACCAGCCAGTCATGGTCGACGGCCGGCTTGGCGTCCGCCCGCCAGCCGGTCTCGGTGGCGGCCAGTGTCAGCGCCACGTCCTGCTCGGCGCGGGTAGGGTGATGCAGGTGCAGCTTCAATGCAGCGGCGCGGTCGAAGTCGCCGTTCACCGGCAGCACTTCGATGTAGCCGTGTTCGGCATCGATGCGCACGATCGCGCCCAGCTTGCGCTGCGCCGCCACGGCATCGGGGCCGAGGTCGGCCTGCTGGCTCTGCCCGGTGCGCTGCACTTCGTCGGGCACGACGTCGATGCTGTCGCCGTTGCCCGCGACCTTGAGCAGCCAGACGCTGCCGGCGACGGCGGTGCCGACCAGCACCACCATCAGCCAGACGATGGGCTGCCGCCACGGCGACGATTCGCGTTCCATCCGGGTTCTCCTGGAAGCCAGTGCGCAAACCGCCGCTGGGCGGCGGCTCGCGATGAGTGAGGGTTACATGGGGCCGAAGAACGTACTGTCAATGCGCGCCTTGGCGCTGCCGTCGTCGGCTTCGATCACGAAGGTCAGTGCATGGCGGCCGCGCACGTCGACGGGGGCGCCAACCTCGATCTCCTGCGACACCACCGCGCCGGCGGGTACGCGCACATCCAGTGGCTCGCCCTTCAGGGTCAGGCCGGACTTGCCGGAGGATTCGATCCGGACCCGGTAGCTGCGGTCGGCATCGGTCTTGTTGACCAGCTTCAGCGTGTAACCGTTCTCGATGTCGGCGGCGGTCTCGCGGAAGAGCGCGTTGCGGTCGCGCAGTACTTCCGCGATCAGCGGGTCGCGGTGGCTGACGCCGAAGCCCCAGCCGACCATCAGCGCCAGCAGGATCGCGCCGTACACGAGGATGCGCGGG
Organism: Thermomonas sp. XSG; assembly: GCF_014678725.1. Lineage (NCBI taxonomy): Bacteria > Pseudomonadati > Pseudomonadota > Gammaproteobacteria > Lysobacterales > Lysobacteraceae > Thermomonas > Thermomonas sp. XSG. The sequence goes on from NZ_CP061497.1 coordinate 2,407,987, forward strand.
CGCAGCACGCGGGTGTTCTTGCCGTCGATGGAGTTCTGGGTGGAGTAGCGGATCAGGCCCTTGGGGTAGCCGACCTTCTCCATCACCTCATCGCAGGCGTCGATGCAGGCGCCGCAGGCGATGCATTCGTATTGCAGGCCGTTGCGGATGTCGATGCCGACGGGGCAGACCTGCACGCAGATGGTGCAGTCGATGCAATCGCCCAGCGCATCGGGCGCGAACTTGGGCAGCGGCTCGACCTCGCCGAGGTCGCCGTCCCAGGTGATCGTGCTGGACGCATGCGCGGCCTGGGTCGCCGCGGAGGGATGCTTGCTGGCGCGGAACACGTAGTCATACGCGGTGCGCGCATCGAGCAGGCCGCGCGCGCGCTCCAGGACGCTCGCAAGGCCCTTCTTGCGCGGTCCGCGCGGCTCGCCGCGCATCGGGTCGTAGGCGATGATCAGGGTGTTGCGGTCGAACATCGCGCTCTGGAAGCGCGCGTACGGGCACATGTACTTGCAGACCTGCTCGCGCAGGAAGCCGGCATTGCCCCAAGTGGCCAGCGCGTAGAAGAACACCCAGAAGGTCTCCCAGCCGCCCCACTCGTAGGGCCAGGCGCGCAGGGCGAGGTCGCGGATGGGGGTGAAGAAGCCGACGAAGGTGAACCCGGTCCACAGCGCGAACAGGAGCCACACCAGGTGCTTGCCGCCCTTGCGCAGGATCTTGTCGCGGTTCCAGGGCCCGGCATCCAGCTTGATGCGCTTGTGGCGGTCGCCTTCGATGGCGCTTTCCATCCACAGGAACACTTCGGTCCACACCGTCTGCGGACAGGCGTAGCCACACCACAGGCGACCGGCCAGCGCGGTGAAGAAGAACAGGGCAAGCGCGGCGATCATCAGCAGCATCGCCAGGAACACGAAGTCCTGCGGCCAGAAGGTCAGGCCGAAGACATGGAACTTGCGCGCCGGCAGGTCGAACAGGACGGCCTGCCGCCCGTCCCACGACAGCCACGGGAACAGGTAGAACATGCCCAGCAGCCAGAACACGGCAGCGACGCGCAGGCGGTTGAGCGGGCCCGACACGTCGCGGGGATAGATCTTGCGCTCGCTGACATAGGCGTTGCCGCCCGTATCGAGCACTTCCAGGGGGATTTGCTTGTTGCCCATTTGCCTATTGCGGAGGCAGCGGCCGATTGAAGCGGCTGGCCGGCCTCAGCAGGATCCATGTGAACAGGCTGGACGATGCGGTCGCCAGCCAGAACGTGAAGAAACCGAGGGTGTAGCCCAGGCCTCGGGTGATGGAGAGCTGCGGGAAGGTCAGGTCGCGCAGTTCCAGTGGGTCGATGAAAGCGAAAAACACCATCGTGGCCACCCCGGCCGCGAAGAAGCTGGGCCACAGGATGGCCCCGATCCGCTGCGCCATTGGGCGCAGCGGATGATCGAAACGCGGAGTGGTGTAGTCGGTCATTGCTGGGCTGGATTGCCTGGCTTGGGCTGGTGGGACAGCGACCAGACGTAGGCTGCGACGAGGCGGGAACGGGTGTCGCCGAGCATTTTACCCCACGCGGGCATCACGCCATGGCGGCCGTTGCCGATGGTTTCGCGCAGCGATTCACGACCGTCGCCGTACATCCAGTAGCCATCGGTCAGATCCGGCGCGCCGACCTTCTGGTCGCCCTTGCCGTCCTTGCCATGGCAGGCCACGCACACGCCTTCGTACAGGGCCTTGCCGCGCGCCGCCGCATAGTCGTTGCGGTTGCCGCCTGCCGGTTCGCCCAGCTGGTGCAGATAGGCGATCACGTAGTCCACTGCATCCGGGCCACCCATGCCTTCCAGGACCTTGCCCCACGGCGGCATCACGCCCTCGCGGCCCTGCAGCACGGAGTGCAGGATCTGGTCGGGCGAGCCGCCCCAATGCCAGATGTCGTCGGTCAGGTTCGGGTAGCCCGTTGCACCCTTCGCCGACGAGCCGTGGCAGGTGGCGCAGGTGTTGCCGAAGATCGACTTGCCCAGCTTCAACGCCTGCGGATCACGCGCCAGTGCGTCGATCGGCTGGCCCTTGTACGGGGCGAAGGTCTTCTCCAGCTGCGCACTGGCGACCGCGGCCTGGCGGTCATGCTCGATCTGCGAGCTCCATTTGCCGTAGCCGGCAAAGTTGCCGAAGCCCGGGTACCAGACGAGGTAACCGATGCTGAAGATGATGGTCAGGTAGAACAGGTTGATCCACCACCTCGGCAGGGGCTTGTTGTATTCGGTGAGGTCGCCGTCCCAGACATGGCTGGTTTCATCCGGCTTGGGGTCACCGGGGCGGCGCCGCGCAGTCCACCAGAGCAGCCAGGCGCAGCCGCCGATGTTCAGCGTCACCAGGGCGATCACGTACCACGACCATCCCGCTGTCATCGTGCATTCTCCTCGTCGGATTCCAGCGGCAGGTGCGCCGCTTCATCGAAATCATGCTTGCGTCGGGGGCTCCAGGCCCAGGCCCAGCCGGCCAGGAACAGCAGCATCAACACGGTGGTGACGATTCCCGAAAGCATCACTGCCCCCTCGGCGCATGCCTGCCCAGGCCCTGCAGATAGGCCACCATGGCGTCCATTTCAGTCTTGCCCTCGACAGCCGCCGGCGCGCCCGCGATGTCGGCATCGCTGTAGGGGTCGCCGAGGCGCTTGAGCGCACGCATGTGGTTCTGCACGGCGGCGCCGTCCACCTGGTTCTTCGCCAGCCAAGGGAAGCTGGGCATGTTGGACTCGGGCACCACGTCGCGCGGATTGTTCAGGTGGACGCGGTGCCAGTCGTCGGAGTAACGACCGCCGACGCGGGCCAGGTCCGGCCCAGTGCGCTTGCTGCCCCACTGGAACGGCCGGTCGTAGACCGATTCGCCCGCAAGCGAGTAGTGGCCGTAGCGCTCGGTTTCGAAGCGCAGCGTGCGCACCATCTGCGAATGGCAGTTGTAGCAGCCTTCTCGAACATAGACGTCGCGCCCGGCGAGTTCGAGCGCCGGGTAGGGCTTGACCCCTTCCAGCGGCTTCACGGCCTCGGCCTGGAACATCAGCGGAACGATTTCGGCAAGTCCGCCGAAGGAGACAGCCACTGCGATGAACACCGCCAGCAGGCCGACGTTCTTCTCCAGCTTCTCGTGAGGGTTTTGTGCGTGTTGGCTCATGATGTCCTCAGGCGCGCGCTTCGGAGGTGTCGGGCGTCAGCAGCGGTTGATCCACCGGCCTGTCGGCGCTGCGATAGGTCTGCCAGACGTTCCAGGCCATCAGCAGCATGCCGCCCAGCACCAGCAGGCCACCGAACAGACGGCCGAGGTAGTAGGGATAGGTGGCATTGAGCGATTCGACGAAGGTGTAGGTCAGGGTGCCGTCGTCGTTGGTGGCGCGCCACATCAGGCCCTGCATGATGCCCGCGATCCACATCGAGGCGATGTAGAACACGACGCCCAGCGTATGCACCCAGAAGTGGGTGTCGATCAGCTTGGTCGAATACATCTGGTCGCGGCCCAGCAGCTTCGGCAGCAGCGCGTAGATCGAGCCGATCGAGATCATCGCCACCCAGCCCAGCGCGCCGGCGTGGACGTGTCCCACCGTCCAGTCGGTGTAGTGCGACAGCGAGTTGACCGTCTTGATCGACATCATCGGGCCCTCGAAGGTCGCGATCATGTAGAAGCTCAGGGCGACGATCAGGAACTTGAGGATGGGATCGGTGCGCAGCTTGTGCCAGACGCCCGAGAGCGTGAGGATGCCGTTGATCGCGCCGCCCCAGCTGGGGGCCAGCAGGATCAGCGAGAACACCATGCCCACCGACTGCACCCAGTCGGGCAGGGCGGTGTAGTGCAGGTGGTGCGGGCCGGCCCACATGTAGACCGCGATCAGCGCCCAGAAATGCACGATGGACAGCCGGTAGGAGTAGATCGGGCGACCGGCCTGCTTCGGCACGTAGTAGTACATCATCCCGAGGAAGCCGGCAGTCAGCAGGAAGCCGACCGCGTTGTGGCCGTACCACCACTGCACCATCGCGTCGACCGCGCCGGAGTAGGCCGAGTACGACTTCATCGCCCCCGCCGGCATCGCGATGTTGTTGACGATATGCAGCAGGGCGATGGCGATGATGTACGCGCCGTAGAACCAGTTGGCGACGTAGATGTGCTTGACCTTGCGCTTTGCGATCGTGCCGAAGAACAGCACCGCGTAGGCCACCCAGACCACCGTGATCAGCAGGTCGATGGGCCACTCCAGCTCGGCGTATTCCTTGCCCTGGGTGTAGCCCAGAGGCAGGGAGACGGCCGCGGCCACGATGACGGCCTGCCAGCCCCAGAACACGAATGCCGCCAGCTTGTCGCTGAGCAGGCGGACATGGCAGGTGCGCTGCACCACGTGCAGGCTGGTCGCGAACAGGGCGGAGCCACCGAACGCGAAGATCACGGCGTTGGTGTGCAGCGGGCGCAGGCGGCCGTAGCCGAGCCACGGAATGCCTTCGCCCAGGGTGGGCCAGTAGAGCTGGGCGGCGATGATGACGCCGACCAGCATGCCGACGATGCCCCAGAGCACCGTGGCTACGGCGAACTGGCGCACCACCTTGTCGTTGTAGGTGCCGCTGATGGCTTGCATGCGGGTCTCCGGAGTGAACATGGAACATGCTAGACAAGCCTCGAGGATCGGGGCTTGACCTAGGTCAAATTGACGGGGTCTATCGCGGTCGAGGCGGGCGGCGAAAGCCGGGCAACCGAGGGCGGGATCAGGGATAATTGTAGCCCGAGCCTTCCCGATTTGCAGGCAATTACAGAGCCATGAGCGACCCGATTCCGCTGAACCTGGCACGGCTGCGGCGCACCTGCGCAGAGTGCTCGCTGCAGATGCTGTGCCTGCCCGCCGGCGTGGACGCGGACGATCTGGGCAGGCTGGACACGGTGGTGCAGCGGCGCAAGCCGCTGGCGAAGGGTGAAAGCCTGTACCGGGCCGGCGATGCGCTGCGGGCGGTGTTCGTGGCCAGCGAGGGCAGCTTCAAGACGGTGGTGGTGAACCCGGCCGGCGAGGAGCACGTGCTCGGCTTCCACCTGCCCGGCGAGCTGTTCGGGCTGGACGGCATCGGGAGTGGCCAGCACCGCTGCGAGGCGGTGGCGTTGAGCGATGCTCGCGTTTGCGAGCTGCCGTTTTCGCAGCTGGCGACGATCGCCACCAAGCTGCCCAGCCTGCAACAGCAGTTGTTGCGCGTGATCGGTCAGAGCGCGGACCGCGACCATGACCACGTCGATGTGCTGTCGCGGCGCCAGGCCAGCGAACGCATCGCGCTGTTCGTGCACGGTCTGAGCGAGCGCTACCGGCGCATCGGCCGGCCGGCCGACGATTTCCAGCTGCCGATGAGCCGCGACGAGATCGCGCGCTATCTGGGGCTGGTGCTGGAGACCGTCAGCCGCGGCTTCAGTCGCCTGCACGAGGATGGCGTGATCGAGGTGCGCGGCCGGCGGGTGCGCATCCTCGACGAAACGGCGCTGTGCCTGGCCGCCAACGGCGGCAGCGATGGTCTGACCCCGCAGCCGCGCAAGCGCGACCGCGCCTGACCGGTTCGCGCGGCGTGCCCCTGCCGGGCTTGCCCGGCAGGGGGGCTTCCGCGAAGCTGCCCGGATGATGGCGGACCTGGACATTTTGCGTGGGCTGGCCGTGGCCTTGGGCCTCGGCCTGCTGGTGGGCGTGGAGCGCGAGCGGCGGCGCGACGACGATGGTCACGGCGTGGCCGGGGTGCGTACGTTCGCGCTGATCGGGCTGGCGGGGGCGATCGCCGAGCGCATCGGCGGCATCGGGATCGCGCTGGGGGGCGCCTTCGTGGTGCTGGCGGCGCTTGCCGGTTATCGCGCCAGCCGCGGCCGCGACCCGGGCCTGACCACCGAAACCGCAATGCTGCTGGTGTTCCTGCTGGGCGTGCTGGCGATGCGCGAGCTGGTGCTGGCGGCGGGCCTTGGCGTGGCGGTAACGCTGCTGCTGGCGATGAAGACGCGCGCCCACCACTTCGTCCACCAGGTGCTTACCGACCAGGAACTGCACGATGCGCTGCTGCTGGCGGCGGCCGCGACCGTGGTGCTGCCGCTGCTGCCGGATCGCGCCATCGACCCGTGGGAAGTGCTCAATCCGCGCAAGCTGTGGCTGCTGGCGGTGATCGTGATGGCGATCAGCGCGCTGGGCCATGTGGCCAGGCGGGCATTCGGCGTGCGCGACGGGCTGCTGCTGGCCGGCTTTGCCGGTGGCTTCGCCTCCAGTTCCGCCACCATCGCCAGCATGGGTGCGCGGGCGCGCAATGAACCCGCGTTGGCCAGTGCCTGCGCCGGTGCCGGGATGATGTCCAACGTCAGTACCGTGGTGCAGCTGGGCGTGGTGGTGGGGCTGCTGTCGCCGCCGCTGCTGGGCCGGCTGTGGCCGGCCCTGCTGGTCTCCGGGGTGGTGGTGGCCGCATTCGCCCTTGCTGCCGTCCGCGCTGCGCGTGACGTATCGGGGGATCCTGCGCTTGCGACCGGGCGTGCGTTCGAGCCGAAACAGGCGTTGCTGTTCGTGGCGATCGTGGCGGTGGTGATGCTGGCCGCGGCCGCGCTGCAGGCATGGTTGGGCAATGCCGCGCTGGGCGCGGTGCTGGCGGTTTCCGGCTTTGCGGACACCCATTCGGCGGCGGCGTCGGCGGCGCAGCTCCATGCCACCGGTCACATCGAGCCACGGGCGGCGATGTCGGGCATCGCGCTGGCACTGACCACCAATTCGATCACCAAGCTGGGCCTAGCCTGGGTCAGCGGCGGCCGCGGCTATGCGCTGCGGCTGCTGCCCGGCATCGTCGCCATGCTGCTGGCGTTCGTGCTGGCCCTGCGGTTGCTGTGAAAAAAAGGCGCGGCCCAAGCCGCGCCCTCTGGTGCATGCACTGCAAGCCCGGCGCACTGCGCTGGACCGTGCGGGCGAACTCAGCCGCCCACGGCCTTGCGCACGGCGGCGACGAACTCCGGGTCCGGCTGGCTGCCGATCTTCTCGGTGCGGGCGAGGATGCGACCGTTGGCATCCACCAGGATCAGCATGCTGCTGTGGTTGAACTCGCCGTCGGCCAGCTGGCGATAGCGGATGCCGAGCACCGCGGCCACCGAGCGCACGTCATCCGCCGGCGGTGCCGCCAGCGTCCAGCGGGCGAGATCCAGCTTGCGCTGGTCAACCACCTTCTTCAGTGCGGGCGGGGTATCGCGGGCCGGATCCATGCTGACCAGCAGCACACCCAGCCGCTTCTGCTGGTCCGGGCTGAGCTGGCGTTCGACCGCCTTGCCGGATTCGATGATCAACGGGCAGATGTACTGGCAGGAGGTGTAGAACATCGACACCAGCCTCGGTTTGCCACGCAGGGTGCGCCAGTCGCGCGTCTGGCCCTGGCTGTCGGTGAGTGGCAGCGGCAGCTGGTAGATCGAATCCCCCGGCAGCGGTGGCGCGGGCTGGGCGGCGCCGGCCAGACCGGCGAAGCCGAGCAGGAGGGTAGCGGCAATGCCGCGCAACAGATGTTTCATCGGGAGCAGTGTCATGGTGCGCTCCTGGCGCAACGGAATCCCATGTTGGCGGTGGCGTCGCGGCCTTCCAGCGAAGACAGCATCGCCACCCGCATCATCACCGCGTAATTCTCGCGGTCGTCCATCGACAGCGCGCCAGCGCCGCAGAACTTGCCCTTGTCGGGGTCGCCCTGGGTGCGGTTGTCGCTGTCGACCATCAATGAGGAAGCGTCCTCGGTCCATTCCCAGACCAGCCCGTGCAGGTCGTGCACGCCGTAGGCGTTTGGCGCCTGCATGCCAACCCTGGGCAGGGCTTCCCGCGACGAGCGCGAGTACCAGCCGAGGATGCGTTCGCGCCAGGCGGGATCCTGGCGGGCATCGCGGTGGGTTTCATCCGCCGCGGCGGCATATTCCCATTCGTTCCAGGTGGGCAGGCGCGCGCCCAGCCAGCTGCAATAGGCATCGGCCGCGAACCAGCTGACCCAGACCACCGGGCGATCGGGCAGGGCATTAGGGCCGAGCGTATCCGGCCCGGCCCAGTGCGAGAGGTAGCGGGCTTCGGCGAAGACGCTCGACACCCGGTCGCGCCGCCACTCCGGATGGCGCTTCAGGAAGGCCTGGAACTCGGCGTTGGTCACCGGCTTGCGCATCAGCGCGAACGGCTTGATGCGCACGCCGTTCTTGGCGTCCTCGTAGCGCAGTACAGACTTGAACTGGCCGCCCGGCAGCCCGGCGTACCGCCCTGCCACCACGCCGGCCGCGAGGCCGGCGAGGGGCAGGACGACGAGGCCCAGAACGAGAAGCGGGGCGGTCAGCCGTTTGCGCATGGCCTTAGTGACCGTCCGAGGCGTTGGCCGGCTTGGCGGCGCGGGCGGCGGCGGCTTCGGCCTTGCTGACCTGGCCACCCGGGTTGCCCCAGCTGTTCAGCACGTAGGTCGCGATGTTGGCCACTTCGTCATCGGTCAGCTGGCTCATCGGCGGCATGTTGGAGTTGTAGTCCTTGCCGTTGACCTTCACCGGGCCGACCAGGCCATGCAGGATGATCTCCGGCAGGCGCTTCGGATTGGCCTTGATGTAGTCCGAACCGGCCAGCGGCGGGAACACGCCCTCCATGCCCTTGCCGTCGGCGCCGTGGCAGGTGGAGCAGGTGCCGGCGAACACCACCTTGCCGGCCGCGATCTGCTCTTCCTTGGTCAGCGTGCCGGCCTTGGCGGAGGCAGCGGCCACCGATACCGGTGCGCGGCTGGTGCCGGCGACCTGGTCGCCCAGGTAGACCGCGTCCACTTCCTTGCCGGAGTAGATGTCCTTGCGCTCCTTGCCTTCGGCCTGGAGGATCGCCAGCGCACCCTTGTTGAAGGCGCGGAAGATGCTGTGGTCGACCAGCACGTAGCTGCCGGGCACTTCCATGTGGAAGTCCATCATCGCCGCACCGCCGGCCGGGATCAGCGTGGTCTGCACGTTCTCCTGGTAGCGGGTGCCACCTTCGTACCAGACTTTGTCGAAGATCTCGCCGATGACGTGGAAGCTGGACACCAGGTTGGGGCCGCCGTTGCCGACGTACAGGCGAACCTTTTCGCCGGTCTTGGCCTTGAGCGCCTTGTCGCCGGTCATCGAGCCTTCCATGCCGTTGAACAGCACGTAGGTCGGGTTCTCGTCGATGGCCTTCTCCATGTTGAAGCCCTGGTGGCCCTTCTCGCGGTACTTGCCGGTGGTGTAGAAGTCGCCCTGCATCACGTAGTACTCGCGATCCACCGGCGGCAGGCCTTCCGGCGGCTCGACCAGGATCAGGCCGTACATGCCGTTGGCGATGTGCATGCCCACCGGCGCGGTGGCGCAGTGGTAGACGTACAGGCCGGCGTTGAGCGCCTTGAAGCTGAAGCGGCTGACGTGGCCGGGCGCGGTGAAGCTGGCGGCAGCGCCGCCACCCGGGCCGGTCACGCCGTGCAGGTCGATGTTGTGGGGCATCTTGCTGTCGGGCATGTTGCGCAGGTGGAATTCCACCGTGTCGCCCTGGCGCACGCGGATGAAGCTGCCCGGCACCGTGCCGCCGAAGGTCCAGAAGGTGTAGGTCACGCCTTCGGAAATCTCCATGTCCTTCTCGATCACGTCGAGCGAGACGATCACCTTGGCGGGCTGGCTGCGGCCGGTTGCCGGCGGCACCAGCGGCGGCGAGGTGAGCACGGCCTGGATCGGCTCGCCCACCGGCGGGCCGAAATCGCCCTTGGCGGAGCCGCCGGTGTCTTCCTTGTGGACCGCACCGTTGGCGGCCGGGTTCGGCTGCTCGATGCGGCAGGCTGACAGGCCCAGAGTGGCCGCGACGGCCAAAGCCAGGGTGGCATACCGGACTGCGGGTTTCATCGTGTGATTACCTTTTTGGAGTGATGTGTCGTTGTTGGCGGCAAGCATCGTTCGTCGGCGGGGTTTTGCATGTTGATCCAGGTCAAACCCGGCAGGCCGCCGGGCGGCGGCGACGCTGTCGCTTGATCTGCATCAACATGCGGGCCCTGCGGAGCGCAGAACCTTGCGCCACGCATCCAAAACCGGCACCCCCGATGGCGAACCATACACGAGTGATTTCCATTCTTGTCATCACATTGGCCGCGGGCTTCCCGCTGCATGCAGCCGAGCCACCGAAGGCCGCACTGGAGTGGGATCTGCGCCTGCGCCACGAGCAGGTTGACGACGCCGGTTTCGGCCGCGACGCCGCTGCGACCACTGCACGCCTGCGTGCCGGCCTGCGGTTGGCGCCGGCGGCTGGCTGGACCGTCCTTCTCGAGGGCGAAGGCGTGGCCGGTGCCGGCAACTACAACAGTGGCGCCAACGGCAAGAGCGCATTCCCGACCGTGCTGGATCCGACCGGTGCCGAACTCAACCAGGCCTGGGTCGGCTGGAAGGGCGCGCAGGGCGGCGTTACCGTCGGCCGCCAGCGCGTCGCGCTGGACAACCAGCGCTGGGTGGGCGCGGTGGGCTGGCGGCAGAACGAACAGACCTTCGACGCGCTGGGCGCGCAGTGGAAGCCGCGCGTCGACCTGGGCGTGCAGTACTACTGGCTGGACCGGGTGCATCGGGTGGCTGGCGACAAGGCGATCAACCGGCTGGCGCGCGAGCGCGATCTCGACAGCCATCTGCTGAATCTCGCGTGGAAGCACGGCGCGCAGCAGCTGGTCGGTTATGCCTACCTGCACGACGACCGCGACGTCGCCTCCGCTTCCACCGCCACCTATGGCTTGCGTTGGACCGGTGCCGCCGGGCAGGGCGGACAGGGCTTCGGCTGGACTGCGGAATACGCGCGGCAGACGGATCATGCGCGCAATCCGGCCGATTTCGGTCTCGACTACTGGCTGCTGGAACCCAGCTGGACGCAGGGCAGGACCACGCTGCGCGCCGGCTGGGAGCGTCTCGGCGGCAATGGCGCGGTCGCCGTGCAGTCCCCGTTGGCCACGCTGCATGCCTTCAACGGATGGGACGACCAGTTCGGCACCACTCCGGCGAAGGGTCTGGAAGATCGCTACCTCGGCGCCGGCGGCAAGTTCGGCCGCGGCCGTCTCGACGGCAAGCTGGCTTGGGCGCTGGCATGGCACGACTACCGGGCCGATATCGGCGGCCTGCGCTACGGCAGCGAGTGGAACGCGTCGCTGGGCTTTCCCCTGCCGGGCGGCCTGAGCGGGCTGGTGAAGCTGGCCGACTACCGCGCCGACGGCTTCTCGCGCGACAACCGCAAACTCTGGTTGCAGGTGGAGTGGCGCGGCGCGCGGACGCTGGCGCCATGAAGAAGCTGGATCTGCGCGCGCTGCCGGCACCGGAGCCGCTGATGCAGGCATTGGCCGCGGCCGATGCCCTGCAGCCGGGGCAGGCACTGGAAGTGCTGACGCCGCTGCTGCCCGCGCCGCTGCTGGAAGCGTTGGAGGCGCGCGGCCTGCACTGGCGCAGCGAGCCGTGCGCGGACCACGGCACCTGGGTGGCGATCCTGCGGCCCGCCGCCTGATGCCGGTGCGATGACCAGGCTGGCGATGCAGCAGGCGCCGACGCCGGCCACGCCGCGGCGGTTCCTGCTGTCGGCCTCGCTGTGGGGCGCGCTGGCCGGGCTCCTGCTGGCGTTCGATGGCGGTGCCGCGCTGGCATCGCGCTGGGGCGGTGCCACGCTGGCGCTGGTGCATGCGCTGGCGCTGGGCGTGCTGGGCAATGCCATGTTCGGCAGCCTGCTGCAGTTCCTGCCGGTGGCCGCCGGTGCACGCGTGCGCGGCGGGCGCCCCGCGGCGTGGCTGCTGCATGCGCTTCTCAACGCAGGCGCGCTGCTGCTGGTGCTGGCGCTGCGCCAGCCGGCGCTGCTGCCGCCGCACTGGGGCGGCCTGCTGCTGGTGGCTGCGTTCCTCCTGCTGGCGGCGTTGGTGCTACCAGGGCTGGTCGGTGCTGCAGGGCAGGTGCTGCTGCGCTGGGGAATCGGCTGTGCGATTGCCGGTGGGCTGGTGGCGGCGCTGCTCGGGCTGTCGCTGGCATTGGCGGTTGCCGGCGTCTGGCGAGTGCCGCTGCTGCCGCTGACCGATGCGCACGCCGGCTGGGGTGTGCTGGGCTGGGTGCTGGCACTGCTGGTAGCGGTGGCGCGGGTGGTGATGCCGATGTTCCAGGGCGTGGCCGCGATGCCAGCGCGCTTGCAGGCGGGTTGGCAGTTGGCGCTGTACGCGCTGCTGCTGGCGGCGCTGGCGATCGCGCTGCGCGGCGCGTCGGTGCCGGCCCTGCGGATGGGCGCGGGGCTGCTGGTGTTGGCCGTCGCGCTCGGTGGCCTGCTGGTGCAGTTGCGCGCACCGAAACTGCGGCGTGCGCCGCTGACGTATTTCTGGATGGCGGGCTTCGTCGCGCTGGCCGCGGCGGCCTGCGCGCTGCTGGCGGGCGGCGAGGACAATCTGCTGCTGGCGGGCGTGCTGGCGCTGGCGATTGGACTGCCGCTGCTGGTGACCGGCATGCAGCTGGAAATTTCCGCCTTCCTCGGCTGGATCGACCTGCAGCGGGACTGCGGGCGCGGGGTGCGCCTGCCGGGCGTGCAGCTGCTGTTGCCGGCGCGCGACAAAGTCATCGTGCTGGCGCTGCATGGGCTGTCCGCCATGGCGCTGTTGGCCGCCACGGCGCATCCTGCGCTGGCGCGGCTGGCCGGCGTCGCGCTGCTGCTGGCGCATGCGGCGGGCTTCGCCGCGCTGTGCGGGGTCGACTGGCGCCGCATCCGTTTCATCCGCGGTCTGAAGGAGCAGGGATGAGCAAACCGTTGCCCTTGGTGTATTCGTGTTCGGGCTGTTCCAGCGCGGCGCAGATGGCCAACCATCTGGCGCTGCAGCTGGATCGCGCCGGCGCGGCGGAAATGTCCTGCATCGCCGGCGTCGGTGGCGGCGTCGCCGGGCTGGTGCGCACCGCGCGCAGCCGGCGCCCGATCCTGGCGCTGGACGGCTGCGTGCTGCGCTGCGTCTCTGCCTGCCTGGCCAACGCCGGGGTGGTGGCCGACACCCATCTGGTGCTGTCCGACTACGGGGTGAAAAAGCGCAAGCACGCCGACTTCGATGGCGAACAGGCCGAAGCGGTCTATCTGCAGCAGGTACTGCCGGCGGCGCAGGCACTGGGGGGGCAATGACGATGCGTGAACGGACGCCGGGATTGACGCCGGTTCGGCTGGCCATCGACGGCGTGGACGACGGGCTGGTGCTGCTGCTGGCGGCGCGCGCGCGGCTGGCGCGGCTGGCCGGGCGGCTCAAGGCCGGGGCTGGCGTGCAGGGGCGCGACGATGCCCGCGAACGGCGCGTCCGCCAGCGCGCGGAAACGCTGGCCGGCGTGCTGGGGGTGGCGCCGGAAACCGCCAGCGGGGTGCTGGCGCTGGCGATTGGTGATGCCTGCCGCGCGCAGGGCCTGCAATCTGATCTGGATCAAGGAGCGGGCCCCGGCGATGGCCGCATGATCGCGACCATCATGCATACCCATCCCGATTCGGCGCCGGCCCCGGCGCATCCCCTGCTGCGGCTGGTGCCGCCGCCGCGCCGCATCGCGCCGCTGCTGCGGGTGCTGCCGCGCTCCACCCAGAAGCGCCTGCTTGAACGCGCGATGGCGAAGGTATTGGCTGCGCCGATGGCCGATGGCACGCTCGAGTTCATGGCCGGCCGTCGCTTGGGCATCGAGGTCAGCGACCTTGGCCTGCGCTGGGTGGTGGAACTGCAGGGCCAGCAGCTGGTGGTGGTGGATGCCCCCGCCGAGGCCACCGTGCGCGGCACCGCCACCGACCTGTTGCTGCTGGCCGGCCGGCTGGAGGATGCCGACACCCTGTTCTTCCAGCGCCGGCTGGTGCTGACCGGCGACGTCGAGCTGGGCCTGACCGCGCGCAACATGCTGGACCGGCTGCCGTGGGAAACGGTGCCGCTGGGCCTGCGCATCGCCCTCAACCGCGGCGCTCGCTTCGCCCGCGCCGCACGTGGCGCCCATCGCGCGAAAGCCTGAGCGCCGCCTTGTTTCCACCGCCCGCGCGGTCGTCGCGCGGGTGTTGCCTGTCCACGATCCGAAGAGCCCATGAACGCATCCGTCGCGCCGTCCTGGCATCCCGCACTCGAAGCGCGCCACGCGCCGCTGGTCGAGAAGCTCGAACGCCTGATCCCGTGCATGGAGGTGCCGCTGCACCTGCCGTGGATCGACGCCATCCTGGAGCTCAAGCGCCAGCGCGGCGCAGTGATCATGGCGCACAGCTACCAGTCGCCGGAGATCTTCCACGGCGTGGCCGATGTCACCGGCGATTCGCTGGCGCTGGCGCAGGCCGCGGCCGACTGCGACAGTGACCTGATCGTGCTGTGCGGCGTCCACTTCATGGCCGAGAGCGCCAAGATCCTCGCCCCGGACAAGACCGTGCTGATCCCGGACCTGGAAGCCGGCTGTTCGCTGGCCGCATCGATCACGGCCGCCGACGTGCGCGCGCTGCGTGCGCAGCACCCGGGCACGCCGGTGGTCAGCTACGTCAACACCAGCGCGGCGGTGAAGGCCGAGTCCGACGCCTGCTGCACTTCCGCCAACGCGGCGCAGGTGGTGGAGGCGATCGCCGCCGAGTTCGGCGTGGACAAGGTGATCTTCCTGCCGGACCGCTACCTCGGTGCGTGGGTGGCGCAGCAGACCGGCATCGAGCTGGTGCTGTGGAACGGCGTGTGCGAGGTGCACGAGAAGTTCACCGCGATGGAGGCGCGCCACACCCGCGAGCGCTTCGACGCGAAGATCGTGGCGCACCCGGAATGCGCGCCGGAGGTGCTGGCCGAGGCCGATTTCGTCGGCTCGACCAGCGCGATGGGGCAATGGTTGGCGAAGGAAAAGCCGTCGCGGGTGGCGATGATCACCGAGTGCTCGATGGCCGACAACCTGCGCAACCAGTTCCCGCAGGTCGAGTTCATCAAGCCCTGCAACCTGTGCCCGCACATGAAGCGGATCACCTTGCCCAACATCCATGCCTGCCTGCGCGACCTCAAGCACGAGGTGACCGTGCCCGAGGACGTGGCGATTGCCGCGCGGCTCGCGCTGGCGCGGATGCTGGCGGTGGGGCGTCGCGACCGCGTGTGAGCGCGCCCGCGCCCGTCATCATCGTCGGCGGTGGCATCGCCGGGCTGTCGGCGGCGCTGGCCGCCGCGCCGGCGCCGGTGCTGCTGCTGGCGCGTGCCTCAGGTGTCCGTGGTGCCGCCAGCGCGCTGGCGCAGGGCGGCATCGCCGCGGCCATCGGCCCCGGCGACATGCCGCAGGCGCATGCGCGCGATACCTGCGTGGCCGGCAGCTTCCACAACGATCCGGCCATCGTCGACCTGCTGACCGCCGCCGCCGGCGATGCGGTGCGCTGGCTGCAGGCGATCGGCGTGGCCTTCGACCGTGAACCTGACGGCAGCCTGCAGTTCTGCCGCGAAGGCGGCCACGACCGTGCGCGCATCGTCCACGCCGGCGGCGACGCCACCGGTGCGAAGGTGATGGAGGCGCTGGTCGCCGCTGCGCGGGGCGCCGGCCATATCGAACGGCATGCTGGCGTGGATGTCGATGGCCTGGTGCTGCGCGACGGCGAGGTCTGCGGCGTTTGCATCACCCGTGCCGACGGTACCCGTGAGGCGCTGCACGGCCGCGCAGTGGTGCTGGCCACTGGCGGCATCGGTGGATTGTTCGCCCAGACCAGCAATCCGGCGGATGCGGACGGCAACGGACTGGCGCTGGCGTTGGCCGCCGGCGCGCAGGCGCGCGACCTGGAGTTCGTCCAGTTCCATCCCACCGCGATGGCGCTGCCCGGCCTGCACAGCCTGCCGCTGGTGACCGAAGCCCTGCGCGGTGCGGGCGCGCGACTGCTGGATGCGAACGGTGCGTCGCTGATGGATGGCGTGCATCCGCTGGCCGACCTGGCGCCGCGCGACATCGTCGCGCGCCGGGTCTGGCAGGCCTGTCGTGACGGCGGCGCGCTGCTGGATGCGCACAAGGCCGGCGCCGCGTTCCCGCAACGTTTTCCCACCGTGTTCCAGGCCTGCATGGACCATGGCATCGATCCGCGCGTGCAGCCGATCCCTGTGACCCCGGCGGCACACTTCCACATGGGCGGGATTGCCGTCGACGCCGACAGCCGCAGCTCGCTGCCGGGCCTGTATGCGGTGGGCGAGGTGGCCTGCAACGGCGTACATGGCGCGAACCGGTTGGCCAGCAATTCGCTGCTGGAAGGCGTGGTGTTCGGGCGCCGGCTGGGCGCGCTGCTGCGCGCGTTGCCTGACGGCGGGCAGCCGCGCGGCAGTTTCCGGATGGTGCGGCGCAAGCCTTCGCTGGACACCGCGCAGCTGGACTCTCTGCGCGCGCTGATGATGCAGGCGATGGGGCCGCTGCGCAGCGGCGCGACGTTGCAGGAGGCGTTGCAGGACTGCGCGGAATTGGCCGGGTTCGGCTGGCAGGGCGAACTGGCGCAGCGGATGCTGGCCGCTGCCCTGCGGCGAACCGCCTGCCTGGGGGCGCACTACCGCAGCGATGCGCCACCGGCGGGCTGATCACGCCGGCAAAAACGGGCACGTCCCTGTGCCCCCCGAAACTCGACGCGGCTCAGGCCGCGGGCATCCGCATGCCCGGTTCGCCGTGCCAGTAGCCGTTGCGCTCGCCGATGCGGGCCGGCGCCTCGCTGGCGCTACGGGCGGCGTCGAAATGGCGCACGACTGCCTCCATGCCCTCGGCCTGCGGATACAGGCGCAGGATGTCGACGCCCAGTGCGCGCAGCTCCGGCAGCTCTGGCCCAAGGTCGGTGATCTCCTCGCCCTGCACCGAGATGCCGTTGATGCGCAGGAACGGGCGGCCTTCGCGGGTGGCCAGCGGCATGCCGTCGGGATAGTCGATGCAGCGGAAGCCGCACTGGTCCTTCGGCACGTCGAGCGCGCGCGCGGTGAAGCAGCGTGCCGAGAACGACAGCGGCAGCCGGCCCCAGGCGATCACCTCCAACTCCGGCATGACGCCGCCGTCTGCCAGCACGCCATCCTTCAATTCGCCGATCAAAATGCGGCCCTGTTCGACGCCCGGCACCCAGCGGCGCAGGCCGTCTTCGCCCAGCATCGCCAGCGCGCGGTGGTTGTACACGTTGAGCGTCGGCCCGGCCACGAATGGACGCCCCTTTTCCTTGCACAGCTGCACGGCGGAAAGGTCGTTGGCCTCGATCCAGAAGCCGCCGTGGGAAATCTGCCGGTCCAGCACGCTGAGTTCGGATTCGGCCTCGATCAGTGCCAGCGTCGACAGCACGATCTGCTTGCCGGAGTCGGCCAGTTCCTCCGCCAGCGCCAGCCAGTCGGCGGTGCGCAGTTCGCGGCGCTTGCTGCACACGGTTTCACCGAGGTAGACGATGTCGACCGGCCAGTGGATGGCTTCGCGGTAGAACGCCAGCGTGCGCTCGCGCGGCCAGAAGTACTGCAGCGGGCCTAGGCTCAGTTTCATCGGTATTCCTTCAGTGCCAGGCGCGGTGGTACGGACCCAGCGTGGTCTGGTGGCCTTCGGCGTGGCGCGACAGTTCCGCCTGCCATTCCGGCTTGAGTTGCCAGTGCGCCTCATCGGCGATGACCTGGTCGATCGCCTTGCGCCAGGTGCGGGTGACCGAGCTGACGTAGGCCACGCCGCGCTGGCGGCCCTCGATCTTCAGCGCAGCCACGCCGATCTGCTTCAGTCGCGGCAGTAGCTCCAGCGTGTTGAGACTGGTCGGTTCCTCGAGCGCGTGGAAGATCTCGTTGCCGACCTCGAAACGGCCCTTGCACACGGTGGGATAGCCGGCCGGCTCCTCGGGCTTGAATTCGTCGATCAGCACGTCGTTCAGGCGCACGCTGCGGCTGCCGTCGCCCTGTTCGTCCCAGCGCACGAACTTCGCCGGCGAGCACACGCCGTGGCGGTTGGGCGAGGCGCCGGTGACGTAGCTGGAAAGCTGGCAGCGGCCTTCGACCATGATGCACAGGCTGCCGAAGGCGAACACTTCCAGCGCCACCGGCGACTTCTCGCACAGCCGCTCCACCTGCTGCAGCGACAGCACCCGCGGCAGTACCGCGCGGCTGATGCCGAAGCGCTCGAACGCGTAGCGCAGCGCCGGCGCGGTGGTGGCGCTGCCCTGCACGGACAGGTGGCGAGGCAGGTTGGGATGGGTACGCGCGGCGTAGTCCAGCACCGCCATTTCTGCGGCGATGATGGCGTCGGCGCCCAGCGAGGCGGCCTTGTCCACGGCGGCATGCCAGTCGCGCAGGCGCACGCTGTCGGGGTAGGTGTTCAGCGCCAGGTAGACCTTGGCGTTCCTGGCATGTGCGTAGCGGATGCCGGCGCGCAGTTCGTCGTCGCTGAAGTTCAGCCCGGGGAAGGCGCGCGCGTTGGTCTGATCCCGGAAGCCGGCGTAGACCGCGTTGGCGCCGGCATCCACCGCCGCCTGCAGGGCCGGCAGGTTGCCGGCGGGACAGACCAGTTGCATGCGGGGCTCCGGCAGCGGGGAAACCGGCATGGTCGTGGCCGCGTGCGGAAGCGTCCTTGACTTGGATCAACGCGCCTGCGCATGGTCGGCAGGTGGCGCAGCGGGCGATGTTTGACGTGGGTCATGGTCGTCGCCGTGTGCGCGTGCGATGTTGCCCATCAACGCGGGCACCGGCCCGCGGCATCGGAGAAGAACCATGCTGTCCAGGACGATCCTTTCTTTGTCAGCGCTGGCGCTGGCCGGCGCGCTGTTCGCGGCGCCGGCCGCGGCGCAGTCCGCCGCCCACCACGACCACGCCGCGCACGCCGGCCACGATGCCAAGCCGCAGGTGCCGGCGCAGCGCTGGGCCACGGACGCACCGCTGCGGGCCGGCATGCGCAACCTGCGCGAGGCGACCGAGACGCTCAACCATTACGAGATGGGCCATCTGGATGATGTGCAGCGCGACAACGCGGTGGAGAAGATCGATGCCGCGATCAAGGACATGGTCGCCAACTGCAAGCTCAAGCCGGAGGCGGACGCCGCCCTGCACGGGCTGCTGGCGAAGTTCATCGCCGGTGCCGGCGCCGCGCGTGCCGGCAAGTTCAGCAAGGCCGAACTGGTGCCGATGCAGGAAGCGCTGGCGCTGTATCCGCAGATGTTCGACGACCACGACTGGGGCAAGCCCGCGCATTGAGGTGCGCCAGATCCCGTAGGAGCGCACGGAACGGGCGCGAACGCTTTCGCAGAATCACGCAAAAAGCATCGCGCCCCTGCGGTGCGCTCCTACACGGTGCGGCCGGGTGTTCGCGCCGCGTTGCGCTCCCATCGGGGGTTCGGGTGGGGTGTTCGCGCCCCTGCGGTGCTCCTACAGGGCGCGGGTCGGCTGCTCGCGTCCGGCCGCCACCTGGCGCCACAGCGCATCGACCCGCTTCTCAACCGATGGGTCGAGCTGGATCGGCTTGCTCCAGGTGCGGCTGGTTTCCGCCGGCCACTTGTTGGTGGCATCCAGCCCGAGTTTCGAGCCGAGGTTCGGCGTCGGGCTGGAGAAATCGAGGTAGTCGATCGGGGTCTTGTCGATCAGCACGCTGTCGCGGACCGGATCGACGCGGGTGGAGATCGCCCAGATCACCTGCGACCAGTCGCGCACGTCGATGTCCTCGTCGGTGACGATCACGAACTTGGTGTAGGTGAACTGGCGCAGGTAGGACCAGATGCCCATCATGATCCGGCGCGCGTGGCCGGGGTACTGCTTGCGGATCGACACCACCGCGATGCGGTAGGAACAGGCTTCCGGCGGCAGGTAGAAGTCGACGATTTCCGGGAACACCTTCCGCAGCAGCGGCACGAACACGTCGTTCAGCGCCATCGCCATCACCGAAGGTTCGTCGAACGGCGCGCGGCCCATGTAGCTGCCCTGGTAGATCGCGTCCCTGCGCAGGTGCATGCGCTGGATGGTCATCACCGGGAAGTGGTCCTGCGCGTTGTAGTAGCCGGTGTGGTCGCCGAACGGGCCTTCCAGCGCGGTGTCGGCCGGGTCGATGAAGCCCTCCAGCAGGATCTCGCAGCCGGCCGGCGCGTCCAGCCCGGTCAGCTTGCTGGGCCAGACGCGGGTGCGATGGCCGCGCAACAGGCCGGCGAATTCGTATTCCGACAGCGTGTCGGGAATCGGCGCCACCGCCGCCAGCAGGGTGGCCGGGTCGGCGCCGATCGCCACCAGCACCGGGAAGGGTTTACCTGGGTGCGTCGCCTTCCAGTCGGCGAAGTCCAGCGCGCCGCCGCGGTGCGGCAGCCAGCGCATGATGATGCGGTTCCTGCCGATCACCTGCTGGCGATAGATCGCCACGTTCTGGCGCGGCTTGCGGGTGCCTCGGGTGACCACCAGACCAAGGGTGATGAGCTTGGCCGCATCTTCCGGCCAGCAGCGCTGGATCGGCAGGCGCGACAGGTCGACGTCGTCGCCTTCCAGCGTTTCATGCTGGAACGCCGCTTCGCGCACCTTCTGCGGGGCCACGTGCGCCAGCTGCGCCAGTTCCGGCCAGCTGCCCAGCGCGTCGCGCAGGCTGGACGGCCAACGCGGTTCGCGGATCGCCGCCAGCAGCTCGCCGAGCTCGCGCAGCGAGGCCAGCGGGCGGCCGGCCAGCGCCGCCTCGATGCGGTCGCGGTGGCCGTACAGGTTGCCGAGATAGGCGTGTTCGCTGCCAATGGGGTGTTCCATCAGCAGCGCGGGCCCGCCCTCGCGCAGGGCGCGCAGGCTGAGCGAGGTGGTTTCGAGATCGGGGTCGACCGGCTCGCCGACGCGCTGCAGGCGTCCCTGGCGTTCGAGTGCGGATAGGTAGGCGCGCAGGTCGTGGAAGCTCATGAAGAACCGTCGGGTGGCGTGAATGTTCCGGTGGCCAGCGCCATGGCCACCGACTGCTGCCAGGGCGCGATGTCGAGGCCGTGCGCATCGCGCCAGCCGGGATCGAACAGGGTCTGCTGGTAGCGCTTGCCGCGGTCGCAGAGCAGGCTGACGATGCTGCCGCGTTCGCCACGTGCGCGCATGTCCGAGGCCAGCTGCAGGCAGGCGGCGAAATTGGTGCCGGAAGAGCCGCCGTAGCGGGTGCCCAGTAGGTCTTCCAGCTGCAGGGCGGCCGCGATGGAGGCGGCGTCCTCGACTTCGACCACCGCGTCCACCACGTCGAAGATGAAGCCGGGTTCCACCCGCGGGCGGCCGATGCCCTCGATCAGGGTGGGCCTGCTGGCCACTGCGTTGCGGTCGCGCCGACGCCAGCCATGCACATAGCTGCTGCCGGCCGGTTCGGCCACGCACAGGCGGGTGGCCATGCGCCGGTAGCGCAGGTAGCGCCCGATGGTGGCGGAGGTGCCGCCGGTGCCCACGCCGCAGACGATCCACGACGGCTCCGGCTGCGGTTCGCGGCGCAACTGGCCGAGGATGGATTCGGCGATGTTATTGTTGCCGCGCCAGTCGGTGGCGCGTTCGGCGAGGCCGAACTGGTCGAGGTGGCAGGCACCGTTGGCGGCGTGCTCGGCGGCGCGCGCGTGCACCTGCGCGGGGTCTTCGACCAGGTCGCACTGGCCGCCCAGCGCCTGCACGTCGAGGATCTTCTGTGGCGCGGTGCAGGCCGGCATCACCGCGATGAACGGCAGCCCCAGCAGGCGCGCGAACCACGCCTCGGAAATCGCGGTGCTGCCCGAGGAGGCGTCCACCACCGTCTGTCCCGGCTGCAGCCGGCCGTTGCACAGTGCGTACAGGTACAGCGAGCGCGCCAACCGGTGCTTGAGGCTGCCGGTGGGATGGCTGGCCTCGTCCTTGAAGTAGAAGGCGATGTCCGGGAAGCCGGGGAAATCCAGCCGCAGCAGGTGGGTGTCGGCCGAGCGCGTGGCCTCCTGTTCCAGCAGGGCCAGTGCATCGTGCACCCAGGCGCGGGCGGCGGCGTCGGTACGGATCGTGGTCGTGTTCATGCGCCCATGATCCCGCGTCCGCCGCCGATCCTCAATTTCCCGCTGCCAGCAGCGCGCGCACGCGCACGCCGAGGTAGTCGAAGTAGCGGTCGATGTAGCTGATGCCGTTCTCGTGGTCGATCAGGTACGGGTTCATCAGCGTGTGGCGCAGGATCATCAGCCGGTCGCCGCCGTCCTCGCCCAGCGTGGCCACATCCAGCCCCAACGCATCGAGGATGCGGCGGGTCTCGGTCTCGCCCAGCGCTTCCGGCCGCAGGGTGGTCACCGAGCCGAAGAACTGCTTGTCCTGCAGCGGCTTGCTCGGGTCGCTGCGCAGCTCATCGTGCAGTCGGCGGACGAAGGCGTTGGCGGCGGCTACGTGGCGGTTGCCGACGGGATTGAGGGCGAAGCAGACCAGGTTGCTGTCCGGCGCGAACGGCACCACCGCGCGGACCACGTCGTGCAGGTCGCCGGCGAAGCGCAGCGCGCGCGCGTGGAAGGCTTCGGCCGAGCGGATGGTCTGCGCCGGCAACCGGCCGAAATGCGCGTGGTCCAGCGGCAGCACCTTGTGGGTGACATACACGCCGGCCACCGCCGCCCCGGACTTGGAGCCTTCGGGGATGAACTGGCCGAGGCTGCGATAGCGGCCCATGTAGTCCTTCGGCGCCTCGCCGTGGAACACGTAATCGGCTTCCTCCGACAGCAGCGCCACCGCGCGGTGGTCGCGGCAGATGAAGGCGCCGGCGCCGTAGGGCAGGTAGCCGAGCTTGTGCGGATCCACCGTCACCGAATCGGTGTCGCCCAGCGCGGCGATGGCCAAATACACCTCGGGCGAGGGGAAGGCGGTGAAGCCGGCGGCGATCTCCTCGCGCGGGCGCAGGCTGCCGTCCTCGTTGCGGAACAGGGTGGCGAGGTAGCCGCCCCACGCGGCATCGACGTGCACCGCGAATCCCAACCCACGCGCGGCGAAGCGCTGGCGTGCATCCACCACCGCGTCGATCGGGTCGATCGTGCCGTATTCGGTGGTGCCCATCACCGCCACCGCCACCAGCACCGGCTGGCGCTCGCGCAGGCAGCGCTCGAGGGTGGCTTCCAGCGCGTCGGCGTCGATGCGCATGCCGCGCTCGGGCAGCAGTTCCAGCTGCGCGCGGCCCAGTCCCAATAGTTTGCAGCCCTTGCTCCACGAGTAATGGGCGGTGATCGGCGCCAGCACCTTCGGCAGCTTCAGCGTGGGATGGGCGGCGAAGAAGCCGGCCAGCCCGCGCTGCTCGATGCGTTCGCCCTGCACGCGCGCCTGCCAGCGCCGACGCTCGCCCGCGCTGGCTTGCGCGAGCCACTGGCCCCAGCGGTCCACCAGCGCAGTGGCCTGGTGCGGATGCAGGTTGAACGCGCTCCATGCGTCTTCTGGCAGCTCGAGGTCGGGCACGCCCGCCGCCAGCAGCGCCACCGGAAACGCCTTCTGCGCCAGCGCCAGCCGCAGCGCCTGGTAGTTGGCCAGCGTGCCGCCGGAGGTCAGGTGGCCGAAGGCGCAGTCCGGGCGCGCCGGGTCGTTGACGTAGCCGAGCATCCCGGCCAGCTGCAGGCCCACCTTCACCTCCAGCTCCACCGTCACCGGCGCAGCGTCTTCGGAGACGTTGTTGGGGTTGTAGGGCAGGGTCAGGATCTGCGCGGCAAGCCCGGGCAGCAGCAGGTCGGAGGCCATGTGGCCGATGTAGCGCGGGCTGTGGAACGGCACCGACTTCTTCAGCGCCGCCGACAGCTGGTGCAGCTCGCGGCGCATGCGCGCCTCGAACGCCTGGTATTCCGGGTGCTGCGCAGCCGCGGTGGAGATCGCCGGCGGGTCTTCGGGATGGAAATTGCGCCGCCAGTAGACGTGGTCGCGCAGGAACTCGACGACGAGCTTCTCCAGCAGCGAATCGTTCTCACCGTAGGGGCCGAGGAAGCAGGCATCGGGTACGCGCGGCTGCGCGGCGGAGGAGGGCGTCGCGGATTGCATCGGAGGCTCCGGGAAAGTCAGCCCAGCAGGGGCAGCAGCCAGCCGGCGGGGTGATGCATGCGGGCGATGCCGTAGATGAACAGGAAGGTGGCCAGTGCAGCCACGTAGAAAAAGGCCCGTTGCGGGCGGCTGCGTTTCTCGCGCATCGCCAGAATGCCCAGCACCACGTAGGCCACCACCAGCACCAGCTTCAGCGACAGCCAGCCGTTGGCGAACATCGCGCCGGGCAGCATCGAGAACAGCATCGCGGCCGAGGTCAGCAGGATCGTGTCGACCGTGTAGCTGGTGTATTTCGGCAGCCAGTGGCGCGGCCAGCGTGCGCCCAGCAGGGCGGCCCCGCCGCGCAGCGCGAAGATCGCGCCGCTGCACATCACCGCGTGCACGTGCGTCCATTTGACCTGGGGATAGAACTCCATCATCGGCGACATGCGCAGGTCCTCAGCCCGGCCGCCCGTCGGCGCGCGGGTGCAGGTAGATCGACAGCGAACGCAGCACCCACGGCAGGAAGGCCAGCAGCCAGCCGGCGGCGGCGACCACCTGCCAGAAGTAGGAATCCGGCGCGGCCTCGGCGGCGATCCGGGTCAGCGCGACCAGCTGCAGCGCGGCGAAGGCGAACCAGCCCACCGCCGGCATCGCCATCGGCCGGCCGGAATGGCCCTGCGTTACCCGCGTCACCATCGCCACCAGCAGGCTGCCGAAGAAGCCGATGAACAGCGCGTGCGCCGGCCCGCGGCCGAGCACGAATTCGCCACCGGCGGCATAGAGGGCGCTCTGCACGGCATAGAGCGCGAACGCCACCGGCAGCCAGGCAAAGCCCAGGAACAGCACCCACAGGATCCCCGGCGCCTTGCCGCGCGGCCACCAGCGCACCAGCACCAGCGCGCTGCCGACGGCCAGCAGCGCATCGACCGGCCACATCCAGGCATTCGCATGCGCCAGCTCCAGCGCGAGGTGCGCCAGCAGCAGCGCCCACAGCGAGGCCAGCACCCACAGTGGTCGCCACGCGCGGTAGCCGGGGATGATATTGCCGGCGAAGAACGGGAACATCCGGTGCGCCACCGTCGCGTACACCGGCAGCAGCAGCCCGAACGTGCCGAACTTGATCGACACCGTCACCGCCCACGGCCCGGCGCCGTGCAGGTGCGCCGCCATCAGCAGCAGGCCAGCCAGGCCGAACGACAGCGCGGCAAAGCACGACCAGGCGTGCCAGGTCGGCCCCTTGCCGGCGCGGCGCTCGGCCAGCAGCACGCGCAGCAGCTGCGACAGGCCGTAGGTCCAGCCGACCAGCGACATCACCACGCCGATGTGGACCATTGCCGCCTGCCCCAGCAGCATGCCGCCGACCACCGCCAACTGGCCACCCAGCAGGCCCAGCCCCACCGGCACGTAGTGCCAGCGCGACAGGTCGGGCGTGCCGGTCCAGCGCGGGAAGGTGGTCAACAGGAAGCCGAACATGAACGGCGGCAGCAGCTGGTACTGCATGACGAAGGCGTGCATCCAGCCGCCGAACGGCGTGCCGGTGGGCAGGCCGATGGCGCCCCAGCGGGCATCGATGAGCCACAGCAACCACCAGCTCATCGCCAGCAGCACGTTGACCGCGCCGACGAAGAACAGCAGCCGGTGCGGGGCTTCCGCCAGCAGGGCGGGTGATAGACCGCCTCCGGTCTCGTTGTGAAGGTTCCTGTCCATGGCGGGAGTGTCGCGCGCGCGGGTGATGCCTGCCTTGATTCAGGTCATCCGGCAGCAGCCATTTGCCCCGCTGGCCGGGAGGCCCACGCCGGGCCGTGGCGCAAAAAAAAAAACGGGGACGGCCTTGGCCGTCCCCGTGGTGTTGACGCTTGTGGCGATGGATCAGTTTGCAGCGAGCTTCGGCTTCAGCCACTTGCGGGCGATGAACAGCGCCAGCAGCAGCGCGCCCGCGGAGAA
Source organism: Thermomonas sp. XSG (assembly GCF_014678725.1). NCBI lineage: Bacteria > Pseudomonadati > Pseudomonadota > Gammaproteobacteria > Lysobacterales > Lysobacteraceae > Thermomonas > Thermomonas sp. XSG. Next base: position 2,433,762 of record NZ_CP061497.1, read on the forward strand.
CACCAGGTCGCCCGGCATGCGCATCCACACCAGCATGTCGATGATCGGGCGGTTCATGAACTCGGCGGAGCGGGCGAACCAGTAGCCGTTCTCCAGCGCCGCGTTGAGCTGCAGCACACCCATCGGCAGCAGGGTCAGCAAGCCCATCAGGCCGAGGCCGATGTTGAGGCTCCAGAACGCGCCGCGCAGCAGGCCGTTCGGCCATTCCACCTGCGGACGCAGGCCGCGCAGGCAGAACAGCATCAGGCCGATGCCCAGCATGCCGTATACGCCGAACAACGCGGTGTGGCCATGCAGTGCGGTCAGGTTCATGCCCTGCATGTAGTACAGCGCGATCGGGGTATTGACGAGGAAGCCGAACAGGCCGGCACCCACCAGGTTCCAGAAGCTGGTGGCCAGGAAGAACATGATCGGCCAGCGGTAGCGTTCCATCCACGGCGTGGCGCGGCTGTGGCTCCAGGTCTCGTAGGCTTCCAGCCCGATCAGCGCCAGCGGCACCACTTCCAGCGCCGAGAAGGTGGCGCCCAGCGCGACCGCCGCAGTGGTGGTGCCGGAGAAGTACAGGTGGTGGAACATGCCCAGTACGCCACCCGCCATGTACACGATGGTGGCGAACAGCACATTGATGGTGGCCGACTTGCCACGCAGCAGGCCCAGCTTCACGAACAGGAAGCTCAGCACCGCCACCGCGAACACTTCGAAGAAGCCTTCCACCCACAGGTGCACCACCCACCAGCGCCAGTAATCCACCACCGACATGTGGCTCTTTTCGCCCCACATCAGGCCGGCGCCGTAGAACAGGGCGATGGCGACGGTGGACAGGAACAGCAGGCCCACGATCGAGGACATCTCGTCCTTGCGCTTGAGCGCCGGCCACAGCGAACGGCCCATCAGCAGCAGCCACAGCAGCAGGCCGATGAACAGGAACGCCTGCCAGAAGCGGCCGATATCGACGTACTCCCAGCCCTGGTGGCCGAACCAGAAGTTGTACTTCATGTCCATCTTCTGCATCACCGCGAACCACTGGCCGGCGAAGGCGCCCACCACGATGATCAACAGGCAGACGAACAGGAAGTTCACCCCCGCGCGCTGGTACTTCGGCTCATGGCCCGATACCGCCGGGGCGATGTACAGGCCGGTGGCCAGCCATGCGGTGGCGATCCACAGCACAGCCAGCTGGGTGTGCCAGCTGCGGGTCAGCGAGTAGGGCAGGATTTCGGAGATGGCGAAGCCGTAGGCTTCCTGGCCTTCCACCTGGTAGTGCGCGGTGGTTGCGCCCAGCAGGATCTGGCACAGGAACAGCGCAACGACCACCCAGAAGTACTTGGCGGTGGCCTTCATCGACGGCGTGATGGTGATGCCCTGCAGCGGGTCTTTCGCCGGCGGCGTGGGCAGCGCTTCCTTGCCGTGGTAGGCGGCGTAGTGCCATGCCAGCAGGCCGATGCCGCCGATCAGGAACAGGATCGAGAACACCGACCAGATGAAGTTGTCCGAGGTCGGCTTGTTGCCGATCAGCGGCTCATACGGCCAGTTGTTGGTGTAGGTGCGGTTCTCGTAGCCGGGGCGGTCGGTGCCCGCGGCCCATGCAGCCCAGAAGAAGAAGCCGGTCATCGCACGGCGGCTGTCCGCATCGGGCAGCGTGCCTTCGCGCATGGCGTAGGCTTCACGCAGCTCGCGGGTGGCCGGGTCGTTGGAGAACAGGCTCTCGTAGTGCGCAGCCACGACGCTGATCGCCTGCGCGCGCTGGTTGCTGACCACGATTTCGTTCTTGGCCGCGTCGTAGGTGTTGGTCCGCATCAACGGCTTGACCGTGGCCTGGGTCTTGGCCTTGTCGGTCTCGTCCATGCTGTCGTAGGACTGGCCGGTATCGGCGCGCGCTTGCAGTTCCAGCATGGCCACGATTTCGCGGTGCAGCCAGTCGGCCGACCAGTCGGGCGCGATCAGCGCGCCGTGGCCCCAGACGGAGCCGAGTTGCTGGCCGCCGATGCTCTGCCAGACCTGCTGGCCCTTCTGGATGTCGTCCTTGGTGTAAAGCACCTGGCCGTTGGCCGCGACGACGCGATCTGGAATGGGGGGCTTGGTCTGGATCAGATCCACGCCAAGCCAAAGCATGACGGCGAAGCTTGCGGCCAGGAGGGCCCCCAAGCCCAGCCATAGCCGTTTGGTGATGGACATTGCGTCTCTCCCGGAGTTGAACATGCGATTGAACGACGCCGGCATCCTCGGCCGATCCGCCGCGCCGCACCATGACTTGCGTCAACTGCCTGCGAGGATCGCGCCGATCGTGCGGAGCTTAGCGCGTTCAATCGCCGGTTCTATCGCCGGTTCAGTCGCGCAGGATCGGCGCGGCCAGCGTTTCCAGGCGGGCGGGGTCGAGCAGTTCCACTTCGCGTCGCTCCACCGCCAACACGCCGTCGTCCTGCATCCGCCGCAGCACGCGGCTGACCGTCTCCGGCGCCAGCCGCAGGTAGTTGGCGATGTCGGTGCGCGCCATGGTCAGCTGGAAGCGCGTGGACGAGAAGCCGCGCGCGGACAGCCGCCGCGACATCCCCACCAGGAACGCCGCCACGCGCTGGTCGGCGCTCCAGTCGCCAGCCAGCAGGGCGGCGCGGCCGATGTCGCGGCTGAGCAGGCGGAACAGCTCGCGCTGCACGCCGGGCACGCGGGTGGCCAGCACCGAGATCTTCGGGAACGAGAATCGGCACAGCATCACCGTGTCCAATGCGATCGCGTCGCACGGATAACGATGGCCGTCGATCGCGTTCAGGCCGATGACTTCGCCGGGGAAGTGGAAGCCGAGCACGTGCTCGTGCCCCTCGCGGTCGGTAACGCAGGTCTTGACGCTGCCGGCGCGCACCGCGGCGATGGCTTCGAACGGGTCGCCTTCGCGGAACAGGTAGTCGCCGGCGTGGAAGGGACCGATGTGCTCGACCAGCACGTGCAGTTCCTTCAGCGCGCTCTTGTCCATGCCTTGCGACAGGCAGGCGTGCGAGAACGCGCAGGTGGTGCAGAACTGCAGCTCGTCGCCGTCGTCGGACAGGATCTGCGGACCCAGCCGCGGGAACGGCAGATTGCTCATCGCGGGCACCCGTGCAGGCCGTGCACCGGGACACGCCCTGCGGCGGAATCGGAGGGACGGGTCAGATCGCGCGGGAGAAGCGCGGCCGAGCGTCGGGTTCGGGTGGGGCCAGGTATCGGTCGAAGCACATGGCAATGTTACGCAATAGCAGCCGTCCTTGCGAGGTGGCTTCGATGCGGCCGGGCAGGAGCCGCACCAGGCCGTCTTCAGCCAGCGGCTGCAGGCGCTGCATTTCCTCGCCGAAATACTCCTCGAAGCGGATGCCGTACCGGCGCTCCAGCGCGGCCATCGGGATCTCGCCCTGGCACATCAGCGACTGGATCAGGTCGGCGCGCAGTTCGTCGTCCTCGCTCAGGCGCATGCCGCGGAACACCGGCAGGCGGCCGGCGTCGATTGCCGCTTCCCACGAGGGCAGGTCGCGCGGGTTCTGGCTGAAGCTGTTGCCGATATGGCTGATCGCGGACACGCCCAGGCCGACCAAGTCGCTATCGGCGTGGGTGGTGTAGCCCATGAAGTTGCGATGCAGGCCACCGCGCGCCTGCGCCTGCGCCAGGTCGTCGTCGGGCAGGGCGAAATGGTCCATGCCGACGTAGACGTAGCCGGCGGCGCTGAGCTTTTCCACCGCCAGCTGCAGCAGCGCCAGCTTTTCTTCGCCGCTCAGCAGCAGCTTCTCGTCGATCTGCTTCTGCGGCTTGAACAGGTGCGGCATGTGCGCGTAGCTGTACACCGCCAGCCGGTCCGGGCGGATCTCGGTGACGATGTCCAGGGTCTTGCCGAAGCCTTCCAGGTTCTGCCCGGGCAGGCCGTAGATCAGGTCGATGTTGACCGAGCGCAGGCCCGCCTTGCGGCTGGCGTCAACCACGGCGCGGGTTTCTTCCACGCTCTGGATGCGGTTGACCGCCTCCTGCACCTTCGGGTCGAAGTCCTGCACGCCCAGGCTGGCGCGGTTGAAGCCGATCTTCGCCAGTTCCGGCAGCCAGCCGGGTTCGCAGAAGCGCGGGTCGATCTCGATGGAGATGTCGCGGTCGCCGGCCTCGGCGAAATGGAACTGCCGGCGCAGCGCGTCCACCACGTCGCCCAGCTGCTGCGGGGTGAGGAAGTTGGGGGTGCCGCCGCCGAAATGCAGCTGGATCACTTCGCGGTCGCGGTCGAACATCGGCGCGACCAGCGCGATCTCGCGGTGCAGGCGCGCCAGGTAGGCCTCGCCGCGGGCCAGGTCACGGGTGATGATGCGGTTGCAGCCGCAGTAGAAGCAGGGGCTGAAGCAGAACGGCACGTGCACGTACAGCGACAGCCGGCGCGGGATCGGCTCCTCGTTGCTGGCCTGGACGACCTCGCGCAGCTGGGCCTCGCCGAAGTCCGCGGAGAATTGCGGCGCGGTCGGGTACGAGGTGTACCGGGGACCGGGCCGGTCGTAGCGGCGCAACAGGCCGGCATCGAAGGCGATTTGCTGGGAGTGCATGGACGCAGCTTAGGGCAGATTGGCAGGGATGCGAATTGATCCGGATCAACCCGCGTGGCGGGCCTTCACTGGCGCTGCAGCGCGTAGACGGCGGTTTCCAACCGGGAGACCCCATTCACGAAACCCGGGTGGTCGGCCGGGATCGGGCGCCGTTCGAGCAGGTCGACGCTCCATGCGTCGGCGTACAGCTCCCGCACTTCCGCTTCCGGCACCGAGAACGGCGGGCCATCGCGCTCGGCCTGCGGATACTCCAGCGTGATCAGCAGGCCGCGGCAGCCCGCGGGCAGGCGGGACTGCAGTTCGCCCGCGTAGCGCTGGCGCAGCGCCGGCGGCAGGGCGATCAGTGCGGCGCGGTCGAACACGGCGCTGCAGCCGGCCAGCAGGTCGGCGTCCAGGCCGAAGGCGTCGCCGCAGATGATTTCGATGTCGCCGGCGCGGAAACGGGTGCCGTAGCGGCTGTGCTCGGCGGTGGGCTGCAGGCCGTGTTCGGCGAAGAACTGCTCGATGGCCAGCTCCGACAGCTCTACCCCGAACACCCGGTATCCCTGCGCCGCCAACCAGGCCATGTCCAGCGATTTCCCGCACAGCGGCACGAACACCCGGGCGCCTGCCGGTACGCCCAGCGCCGGCCAGTGCTTCTGCAGCAGCGGGGTGGGGGTGTCCTGGTGGAACCCGATCTGGTTCTGCTGCCAGCGCTGGTGCCAGAAGTCCGGGTGCATGCATGTCTCCTTGGGTCGATGGCGCCCACCGCCGTGCATACCGCTACGCGGCTGGAATGCCGCTACGCGAAACGCGCGACGGTCTCGCCATCGCTGGACGGTTTCAGGATTCCACCGCCAGCCCGTCCACCTTCTGCCAGCCGCGCGGCAGCAGGCCACCGCGCGAACCGCGGGCGCCGAGGTAGGGGTCGAGGTCGCGGAAGGCGAGGGTCATGGTGCGCGCGCCGGACTGCACCAGCAGTTTGCCGCTCTCCGGCACCACCGCGATCGCCACCACCTTTTCGGTGCCGCGCTTGGCCTTCGGGATCTCGATGATCTTGTTGCCTTTGCCCTTGTCCAGCTCGGGCAGCTCGGCCACCGGGAACGCCAGCACGTGGCCGGCGCTGGTCACCGCCACGATGCGGTCGGCCTCGACGCTGGCCACCGCCGCCGGCTGCAGCACGTGGCCGCCTTCGGACAGGGACAGCAGCGCCTTGCCGGCCTTGTTGCGGCTGGTCAGGTTCTCGAAGCGGGTGACGAAGCCGTAGCCGTGGCTGGAGGCGATCACCAGCCGGTCGTCGTTGCCGCCGCTGGCCAGCGCTTCGAAGCTGGCGCCCGGCGCCGGCGAGAAGCGCCCGGTCAGCGGTTCGCCGTTGCCGCGTGCGCTCGGCAGCGTGTGCACGGACGTCGAGTAGCTGCGGCCGGTGGAATCGAGGAAGGCCACCTGCTGGGTGCTGCGCGAGCGTACCGCCGCCAGCAGGCGGTCGCCTTCGCGGTAGGACAGGCCGGCCGCGTCGATGTCATGGCCCTTGGCCGCGCGCACCCAGCCCTTTTCGCTGACTACCACCGTCATCGGCTCGCTGGCCACCAGTTCGGTCTCGTCCAGCGCCTGCGCGGCCTGGCGCGCCACCAGCGGGCTGCGGCGGGCATCACCGAACTTCTTGGCATCGGCCAGCAGTTCGTCCTTGATCAGCTTCTTCAGCTTGGCCTTGCTGTCCAGCGTGGCCATCAGCTTTTCGCGCTCGGCGGCCAGCTCATCCTGCTCGCCGCGGATCTTCATTTCCTCCAGCCGCGCCAGCTGCTTGAGCTTGGTGTCGAGGATGTAGTCGGCCTGGTCCTCGGACAGCTTGAAGCGCGCCATCAGCACCGCCTTCGGCTCGTCCTCGGTGCGGATGATGCGGATGACTTCGTCCAGGTTGAGGAAGGCCACCAGCAGGCCTTCCAGCAGGTGCAGGCGGCGCTCGACCTTGTCCAGCCGGTGCTTCAACCGGCGGGTGACGGTGGTCTGGCGGAACACCAGCCATTCCGACAGCAGCTGCTTCAGGTTCTTCACCTGCGGGCGGCCGTCCATCCCGATCACGTTCATGTTGACCCGGAAGCTCTTTTCCAGGTCGGTGGTGGCGAACAGGTGGCCCATCAGCTGCTCGGCGTCCACACGGTTGCTGCGCGGGATCAGCACGATGCGGGTGGGGTTGGCGTGGTCGGACTCGTCGCGGATGTCCTCCAGCCACGGCAGCTTCTTGGCGCGCATTTGCGCGGCGATCTGTTCGATCACCTTGCTCGGGCTGACCTGGTGCGGCAGCTCGGTGATGACGATGTTGGCCTGTTCCTTCACGAACACGGCGCGCGCACGCACGCTGCCGGTGCCGGTTTCGTAGAGGCCGAGGAGATCGGAAGGCGCGGTGATGATCTCCGCCGCGGTGGGGTAGTCCGGGCCGCGCACGTGCTCGCACAGGTCGCGCACGGTCGCGTCGGGGTCGTCCAGCAGGCGCACGCAGGCGCTGACGAGTTCGTTGAGGTTGTGCGGCGGCAGGTCGGTGGCCATGCCCACGGCGATGCCGGTGGTGCCGTTCAGCAGCAGGTGCGGCAGTCGCGCCGGCATCCAGCTGGGTTCCTCCAGCGTGCCGTCGAAGTTCGGGGTCCAGTCCACGGTGCCCTGGCCGAGTTCGCCGAGCAGCACTTCGGCGATCGGCGAGAGCTTGGATTCGGTGTAGCGCATCGCCGCGAACGACTTGGGGTCGTCGCTGGAGCCGAAGTTGCCCTGGCCCTCGATCAGCGGGTAGCGCCACGAGAACGGCTGCGCCATCAGCACCATCGCCTCGTAGCAGGCGGAGTCGCCGTGCGGGTGGTATTTGCCGATCACGTCGCCGACGGTGCGGGCGGATTTCTTCGGCTTGGCGGCGGCGTTCAGGCCCAGCTCGCTCATCGCGTAGATGATGCGGCGCTGCACCGGCTTGAGGCCGTCGCCGATGAACGGCAGGGCGCGGTCCAGCACCACGTACATGGAGTAGTCGAGGTAGGCGCGCTCGGCGTATTCGCGCAGGGGGATCTGTTCGAAACCGTGGAAGGTGGAGCGGAGGAGATCGTCGGTCATCCGCGCATTCTAAGGCTGCCGCGAGGGTCGGCGGCGGTGGCTGCAAATGCGGCCTGGGCCACGTCGTGGCGCCCGAATGGCAGGGAAAAGACACGTGGCATGGCCCGCTTGCAGCTGCGGTCCGGGCCGTATCGCGGCCCCGTTTTTCCCGCGACCGGGCGCCTCGCTGCGGTCGCCTGCCTGCGCGGGCCGCCGCCGCAGCGTATCGCGATGACCGATTTGCCGGGCTACCGGTGGCATCGTCGGGCGCTGACTCACTATCAGTTACAAAAGTGACGCGATATTTAACATAGTGACAATAAAGGCCACAAGCGAACGGACGCGCCGCAAAATCGGCCGCTCGTGGTTGCGGCCGGCGAAGCCCTCCCTTAATTTCGCCCCGACTCTCGCGGGGCTGTGGGACCGGTTTGTTGAAACAAGCCGGGAGCGCCGGTTGATTGGCCCGCTTCCGCGAAGTGGAGCACTCGTTTCTCAAAGCATTCGGGCGGGCTGCAACAGCGGCTGCCTGGCTCGGTATGCGTTTGTCTTGGGATTCTGTCGAAATGTCGCTTGGTCGGGTTTTTCTCGTCTGCCTGCTGTCAGTGCTCGCGCCTGCGTGGGCGCTGCAGTCGGCGCAGGCGAGGGGCAAGCCAGGCGATCTGCGGGTCGAGCTGCCGGCACGAAAGGCGGGGCTGTGGGAGGTGACCGTGCTGGCCCATGTCCCGCATGGCATGCGTGGCGTGCGGCAGCCGCCGCAGACGGTGCGGCAATGCACCCGAGCCCCGGTCGAGCGAATCATGCTGTTTGCCATCCTCCCCGCACAGGAAAACTGCCGCGACATCCGCGTGGCGAAGCGGGAGGCGGGATACGACATCGACGCGGTGTGCAGCGCGCACGGACGGCGAGTCGAGATGCGCATGGCATTGCGAGGGGATCTCCAAACGGTCTACAGCGGCACCTACACCGCCGAGTATCCCGAGTCTCCGCAGAGCAACTCGGGGACGGTGAGTTTCCAGGGGCGGTGGCTGGGCCCCTGCGCATCCCGGCAGCGCCCGGGCGACATGGTGCTTCCCAACGGCGCCACGGTGAATGTGGTGGATGACGTCGGTCGTGCTGAAAAGCACGGCCATTGAGGATCAGGACATGAAGGTTTCTCGTTCGGCTGCAACCGGGACAGGGTGGATCATGCGAATTACCGAGGCGCTGCAACGTTTTCGCACGAAAATCCGGAGCCGGCTGCCTGGTGCAGCGGGTCGCAGGGGGCTGGCGATGCTGGGTGTGGCCGCGATGCTGGGGGCGGCGCCGATTGCGCAGGCGCAGATCCAGAACGGCGGATTCGAAACCGGCAATTTCTCCAGCTGGACGTTGCGCGACTACAACCGCACCAACACGACGATCCCGGTCACCAGCAGTGCGCAGCTGGGGCTGACGGCGACGGGTGCGGTATCGAACGGAGGCAGTGGCGCGGGTTTTCGCAGTGCGGTGCTGACCAGCGCGGGCACGGCGCCCAATACCAACAACAGTCTGAAGTATCCGTTCTCAGGGAGCGCCTCGGCCAGGCTCGGCGACAGCGGCGGCTTCAAGGCCACGTCCATGGAGCAGGTTGCCACCATGTCGCTGGCTGACGTGGATCCGGTCGACAACAAGGTGCATATCCGCTTTGCCATGGCTCCGGTGCTGAACAATCCGGGGCATGCGGCCTCCCAGCAGCCGTTCTTCTTCGTGGAGGTGATCAACCAGACGAAGGGAACCACGCTGTTCACCACGTTCAACTATTCGAACCAGCCGGGCATTCCCTGGCAAAGCGTGGGCGCCTACCAGTACACGGACTGGCAGGGCTTCGACATCTCGCCCGGTAACGGCCTGCTGGACGTGGGCGACCAGGTGCTGTTGAAGGTCTACGTGTCCAATTGCGCGGCCGGCGCTGCGAATCACACCGGCCAGGTCTATGTGGATGTGTTCGGCTCCAGAATGCCGGGCTTGAGCGTCTCGGCTACCGGGCCTTCCACCACCAAGCCTGGCCAGCAGATCACCTATACCTATAACTACATCAATAACAGCGGCGTGCTGGCGGTGGACTCGCGCGTGCGGCTCGCAGCCCCCATCACCGAGGACGGCCTGCATCTCACTTTCGTGCCCGGCAGCTGGCCGCCCGGTTGCACCGGGCCGTTTGCCGGCACCGCACAGCGCGCGGACTACATCGACTGCCCGGTGGGCGACTTGAACGACGGCGCGGGCGGCAACTTCAACGTCACTTTCACGGTGCCGGCTGGCGCCGCGACGACGGCGCCCAACAACATCATCAACAACGGCGACTACGACATCCGTGCAAGCACGGTCAGTCCGTTCATCGGCCCGCTGGTCAAGACCACCATCCTGCCCGCTGCGACCCCGACGGTGGACCTTGGCATCACCGTCAACAACGGCGGGGTGTCGTCGTACGCGGTCGGCGACGCGATCAGCTACACAGTGACGGTCACCAACAATGGTCCGATCGACGTGGTCGGCGCGGTCATCACCCAGACTCTGTCCGGCGTGACGGGCACGGCGTCCTGGACCTGCGCCCCGGCACCAGCGAGCACCGCCACTTGCGGCGCAGCCAGCGGCAGCGGCGCGATCTCGACCACCGGCAACCTGCCCGTGGCGCAGAGTCTGGTGTACGCGGTCACGGGCATCACCGCGACTGCAGCGGGGACGTCGGCTGTCACCGTTGTCAACGTGGCGCCCCCAGGCGGGACCTCCGACAGCGTAGCGGCCAACAACACCGACGGCGTGAGCACTCCAGTCAGCGCGTCCCAGAACACGCTCACGGTGAACACGGCGGGTGCGGGCACGGGCAAGGTGATCGCCACGCCCGCCACGCTGGCGTGCCCCTCGCCCGGCGGCGCCCCGTGCAGCAGCCAGCTCCTCGGCAATGGCCAGGAAGCCTATCTGAGCGCGGTGGCGGACCCGGGTTCGATCTTCAAGAACTGGTCGGGCGATTGCACCACGATCACCGGTAGCCAGTGCTACGTGAAGATGGGCACGACGGACCTGTCGGTGACGGCGGTGTTCGCCAAGGTGTGGACGGTGACCCCGTCCATCGTCGGCGGCACGATCACGCCCAACAGCCCGCAGACGGTGGAAGACGGGCAAGGCGTCGGCTTCACGATCACGCCGGGAACGGCGGGCCAGATTCCGGTAATCACGACCCCGGGCGGTGCCAATACGTGCCCCGGCGTCCTGAGCGGCCCGGTGAGCGGCAACTATGCCTGGAACGTCAGCCCGGTGACGGAGGACTGCGCGTTCCACGTGACGTTCCTGGCCCCCGACCCCAAGGTCGAGGTGGTCAAGAGCGCGGCATCGGCGGGCCCCTACACGACGGGAAGCGTGGTCGATTACCAGTTCGTGGTCACCAATACCGGCAACGTAGCGCTGACCGGCATCGTGGTGAACGATCCGCAGCTGGATGCGGCGGCGGTTTGCCCGGTGACGACGCTGGCGGCGGGTGCGGCCACCACCTGCACGGGCAGCCACACGGTGACCGCGGCGGAAGTGGCGGCCGGCTACGTGCGCAACAGCGCGACCGCAACCGGCACGCCGCCCTCGGGGCCGGACGTGACCAGTCCGCCGAGCGTCGTGGACACGCCGACGGCGCAGAACCCGGCGATGAGCATCGTCAAGTCGGTGACCTCGGTCGGCCCCTACACGACGGGCAGCACGGTCGACTACCAGTTCCTGGTGACCAACACGGGTGACGTGACGCTTACCGGCATCGTGGTGAACGACACGCAGCTGAGCGCGCCGGCGGTTTGCCCGGTGACGACGCTGGCGCCGGGTGCGGCCACCACCTGCACGGGCAGCCACACGGTGACCGCGGCGGAAGTGGCGGCCGGCTACGTGCACAACAGCGCGACGGTGACCGGCCAGCCGCCGACGCCGCCGGGCGGCCCGGTGCCGCCGCCGGTGACCAGCCCGCCGGGCACGACGGACACGCCGACCGCGCAGAACCCCGCGATGACGGTGGCGAAGTCGGTGACCTCGGCGGGTCCGTACACGACGGGCAACACGGTCGACTACCAGTTCCTGGTGACCAATACCGGTGACGTGATCCTGAGCGGCATCGTGGTGAACGACGCGCAGCTGAGCGCGCCGGCGGTGTGCCCGGTAACGACGCTGACGCCGGGTGCGGCCACCACCTGCACGGGCAGCCACACGGTGACCGCGGCGGAAGTGGCGGCCGGCTACGTGCACAACAGCGCGACGGTGACCGGCCAGCCGCCGACGCCGCCGGGCGGCCCGGTGCCGCCGCCGGTGACCAGTCCGCCGAGCGCGGTGGACGTGGCGACGACGCAGAACCCCGCGATGACGGTGGCGAAGTCGGTGACTTCGGCCGGGCCGTATGCCGTGGGCGGCGTGATCGCCTATCAGTTCGTGGTGACCAATACGGGTGACGTGACCCTGACCGGCATCGTGGTGAACGATGCGCTGCTGGATGCCGCGGCGGTATGCCCGGTGACGACGCTGGCGCCGGGTGCGGCCACCACCTGCTCCGGTGGCCACACGGTGACCGCGGCGGAAGTGTCCGCGGGGTTCGTCCGGAACAGCGCGACTGCGACCGGCCAGCCGCCGACGCCGCCGGGGGGGGTGGTGCCGCCCGCGGTGACCAGCCCGCCGAGCGTGGTGGTCACGGCGACCGCGCAGGACCCGGCGCTGGAGATCGTCAAGTCGGTGACTTCCGCAGGCCCGTACACCCTGGGCAGCGTGATCGACTATCAGTTCGTGGTGACCAACACGGGCGATGTAACCCTGAGCGGCGTGGCGGTGAACGACGCGAAGCTGGACGCGATGGCCGTGTGTCCGGTTGCGGTGCTCAACCCGACGGACAGTACGACCTGCACCGGCAGCCACACGGTAACCGCGGCAGACGTGGCGACCGGCTATGTGCACAACAGCGCCACCGCAATGGGGACCCCGCCGCTGGTCCCGGGCGGCCCGGCGCCGACGTCGATCACCTCGCCGCCCAGCGAGGTGGACACCGCTCTTGAGCAAAGTCCTGCCATGACCCTGGTGAAGTCCGCCAGCTCGGCGGGTCCTTTCGGCGCGGGTGACGTGATTCCTTATGCGTTCGTGGTGACCAACACGGGCGATGTAAACCTGAGCGGCCTTGTGGTGAACGATCCGCTGCTGGATGCGCCTGCCGCATGCCCGGTGACGACGCTGGCGCCCGGGGCGTTCACGACCTGCACGGGCGGGCATACCGTTACGGCAGCGGAAGTGGCGGTCGGCTACGTCCACAACAGTGCGACGGTCACCGGTCAGCCGCCCACCGTGCCGGGTAGCCCGCCGACGCCGTCCATCACCACGCCGCCGAGTACGGTGGACACCGCTACCGCGCAGAACCCGTCGTTGGCGATCGTGAAGTCGGTGACTTCGGTCGGGACCTATCGTCAGGGCAGCGAGATCGCCTACCAGTTCGTGGTGACCAATACCGGCGACGTCAATCTGGCCGGCATCGTGTTGAACGATGCTTTGCTCGATGCGCCTGCGGTCTGCCCCGCGGCGGCCCTGTCGCCCGGCGCTTCGATGACCTGCACCGGCATCCACACGGTGACCGCGGCGGACATGGCGACGGGCTACGTGCACAACAGCGCCACGGTGACCGGCCAGCCGCCGGCGATACCGGGTGGCCCGACTCCTCCGCCGGTGACCAGTACGCCGAGCACGGTGGATACCCCGACTGCGCAGTATCCGGAAATGCGCGTCATCAAGTCGGTCTCGTCTCCCGGCCCCTATGCCGCCGGCGACCTGATCGCCTACCGGTTCGAGGTGACCAATACCGGCAGCGTGACCATGACCGACGTCGTGGTGAACGATGCGCGGCTGGACGCACCGGCGACGTGCCCAGCGACCACGCTGGCCCCCGGCGTCACCACGGTCTGCACCGGCGCCTACACGGTGACCGCAGCGGACGTGGCTGCCGGTTATGTGCAGAACACGGCCACCGTGACCGGCCAGCCGCCGACGGTGCCGGGCGGCTCCACACCGCCGGCGGTGACCAGTCCGCCGAGCACGGTGACGACCTCCACCGCGCAGAGCCCGGGCCTGACCCTGGTCAAGTCGGTAACGTCCAGCGGCCCGTACACGATCGGCAGCGTGATCGCCTACCAGTTCGAAGCGACCAATACCGGTGACGTGACCCTGTCCGGCATCGTGGTGAACGATGCGCAGCTGGACGCGCCGGCGAGTTGCGCCGCGACGGTGCTGGCGCCGGGCGAGGCCACGCTCTGCACCGGCAGCTACACGGTGACTGCGGCGGATGTGGCCGCCGGCAACGTCCGCAACACCGCGACCGCGACAGGGGTGCCGCCGACGGTGCCGGGCGGTCCGGCGCCGACGCCGATCACCAGCACGCCGAGCACGGTGGATGCGGCGACGGTGCAGAACCCGATGCTGACCATCGTCAAGTCGGTGAGTTCGGCTGGCCCGTACACGGCGGGCAGCGTCATCGCCTACCAGTTCGTGGTGCGCAACGCCGGCGACGTGACCCTGTCCGGTGTGGCGGTGCATGACGATCTGTTGGATGCGCCTGCGGTTTGCCCGGCGGCCATTCTGGCCCCGGGGGCGACGATGACCTGCACCGGCAGCTACACGGTGACGGCTGCGGACGTCGAAGCGGGCAACGTGCACAACGTGGCGACCGCCACCGGCACGCCGCCGGTGGTGCCGGGCGGTCCGACGCCGACGCCGGTGTCCAGCGAGCCGAATGAAGTGGACACGCCGATCGCGCAGCAGCCGGCCATCGCCACCGCCAAGACCGCGACCCTGACCGTGGACAACGCCACGCCGGGCAAGGCCAACATCGGCGACGTCATCACCTACGCGGTGACGGTCACCAACACCGGCGACGTGACCCTCAACGACGTGGCAGTGGAGGACACCATGGACGGCTATGCCCCGACCACGCTGGCCTGCACGCCGACCACGCTGGCTCCGGGCCAGACCGCCGCTTGCGCCACCTACACCCACACGGTGACGGCGGAGGATGCCAACCGCATGGGCGGCAGCCTGGACAACAAGGTGGTGGCCACCGGCACCGCGACAACGGGAGGCAGCGTGTCGTTCAGCGTCACCGCGCTCGGCAACGCGGTGGTGATGGTCGAACCCGACCCGGTTCAGATCCGCATCGTGAAGTCCGCGACCCCGTACGACGTGAAGGTGGGCGACCTGGTGCGCTACACGCTGGCGATCCAGAACACCGGCACCACGCCGCTGGTCGGCGGCAACATCGTCGATACGCCGCCGGCGGGCTTCAGCTACGTCGACGGTTCGCTGGCGGTGGACGACGCCGACAAGGCGGGCCAGTTGACCGGCATCCACCCGATCACCGTCGCCAACATCGACCTGCCGGCGGGCCAGACCGCGATGGTCACCTACCTGCTGCGCGTGGGCGCGGGCGTCCGCGCCGGCATCCACACCAACAGCGCACTGGTGCGCGACCGCGGCGAGACGGTGTCGAACCTGGCCACGGCCAGCGTGCAGCTGAGCGCCAATCCGATGCTGGACGAATCGCTGATCGTGGGCACGGTGTTCGACGACCGCGACGGCGATGGCTGGCAGGACAGCGCCGCGCTGGGCGGGGTGAAGGTGCAGGGCGGCTTCGCGCCGGACGCCTACGTGGCCGGCTCGACGACGGTGGACCGCGGCAACGGCGCCCAGCCGGAAGCCGACGCCAGCGCGCCGCTGCTGCATGGCATCGCCCTCGGCGCCATCGCCGGGCGCGCGTCCGAAGCCGATCCGGCCGCGAAGCATCGCGTGGTGATCAGCCAGACACTGTCCGCGCTGGAGTTCACCGGCGACTTCGTGCTGACCAGCGACGAAGGCGTGACGGTGCGCATGGACGCCGCCGGCAACACCACGGTGGAGCGCGCGGGCCAGGCCGCCAAGGGCCTGACCGCCGCCGCGCCGACGGTGTCGCGCACGGTCAGCCAGGTGGCCGACGGCTACCGCGTGGACTACGTGATCGAGAACGTGGGCGTCGACGAGCGCGGCATCCCGGGCGTGCGCATCGCCTCGGTGGAAGGCTTGCTGGTGGAAACCGACCAGTTCGGCCGCTACCACCTGACCGGCATCGACGGCGGGCGCTGGGAGCGCGGGCGGAACTTCATCCTGAAGGCCGACCCCGCCACCCTGCCGCCGGGCAGCGAGTTCACCACCGAGAACCCGCGCCTGCGCCGGGTCACCCCGGGCCTGCCGGTGCGCTTCGACTTCGGCGTGAAGCTGCCGGCCGGGCTGATCGAGGGCGGCACGCAGCCGGTCGAGCTGGAGCTGGGCGAGGTGCTGTTCGACCCCGAGAGCGCCAGCCTGCGCAGCGAGTATCTGCCGGTCGTCGAGAAGATGGCCGCGCAGATCCGCGAGCACGGCGCCGGAGAAGTCGTGATCTTCGCCAACGGCGAGCGCGAGGCGCTGGCCTTCGATCGCGCGAAGGCGGTGCGAGAAGCGCTGCTGGCGCAGCTCGATCCGGCGCTGGCGCAGGCCACCACGGTCAGCCTGCGCACCGACCTGGCCGACCCACGCAGCACGCTGCTGTCGCTGGGCGAGTCGCCGGTGCTGGGCACGGTGCTGTTCGACACCGACAAGTCGGCGATCAAGCCCGAGTTCGCGCCGGTGATCGAGAAGATCGCCGCCGACATCGAGAAGCTGGGCGGCGGCGTGGTGGGCGTGATCGGCCATGCCGACCGCCGCGGGTCGGACGCCTACAACGTGGCGCTGGGCCTGCGCCGGGCCAAGGCGGTGTACGAGGCCATCGCGGCCAGGCTGGGCGCGGAGGCGCGCAGCCGGCTGCGGGTGGAAATCAACGATGACCCGACGGCCCCGGTCGGCCTGAAGAGCCGCTGAGGGGAACGCGAATGAAGACCATGAAGATGAAGGTGCTGGACTGCGCGCTGATCGGCATCCTGGCCGGCCTGGCGTCGCAGGGCGCGATGGCGCAGGAGGCGGCGCAGGCCGCGGGTGCCCAGGCGGACGTGGATTGCACCAACGCCGGCTGTGCGGCCAACGGCGAGATCCTGATGCGGGTGCGCACCCGCGGCGAGCGCCAGCCCGAGACGGCCGGCGCGGCGTACACCTCGCCGGCGCTGCAGCCCGACCGCCGCGTCACCGTGGAGACCGAGCAGCCCGGCAAGGCCGTGGCGCTGGGCAAGTGGTCGGTGCAGCTGCCGAACGGCGGCGTGCTGTGGGCGACCGAAGACCCCAGCCTCGGCCAGCCGCAGCTGGACGTGTCGGCCAGCGCGATCGTGCCGTTCGACGGCAGCCGGATCACCAAGCCGGTGCGCTTCTACGGCTACAGCAACTACAGCGCGTTCATCGAGCGCGCCGAAGTGCTGGTGTTCCGCGCCAGCGACGCCGACCTGGTGACGCCGGTGGCGACCATCCCGCTGCCGGTGGCGGCGGTGGCCGACGCCGAATGGGACGGCACGTTGCCCGCCACCTTCCAGGCGCGGGCCGGCGACGAACTGGTCTACCTGGTGCGCGCCTACGGCCAGGACGGCAGCTTCGACGAAACCTGGCCGCGCCGCATGCAGCTGGTGACGCCGGACGAGGCCGAACGCGGCAGCCAGGCCCTGCGCAACGCCACCGAGCGCAAGCTGGGGCAGAGCCTGGGCGCCGACGACGCGGAGTCCGCCAGCCTGCTGGACGGCGTGTTCGGCAGCAGCAACCTGCGCGTGCAGAACATCCCGATCCACGGCTCCCGGATCCGCATCCAGGGCCGCAACCTGCCGGACAACGCCAGCGTCAAGATCAACGGCCGCAGCTTCCCGCTGGACGTCGAGCGCAAGCTGGTCGCCGAGTACCTGGCGCCGGTCGGCCAGCACCGCTTCGACATCGAAGTGGGCGGCGCCGGCCTGCCGTCGCCGATCCAGCGCACGCTGGACGTGGACGTCAGCGGCAAGTACATGTTCGCGGTGGCGCTGGCCGACGTGACCGTCTCCGGCAACAGCGTGTCCGGTTCGATCGAGCCGCTGGCCGGCGACGACCACTTCGAGAAGGACCTGACCGTGGACGGCCGCCTGGCCTTCTACCTGAAGGGCAAGATCCAGGGCAAATACCTGGTCACCGCGCAGGCCGACACCCGCGAGCGCGAGGTGAGCGACCTGTTCAACGGCTTCTGGAAGGCCGAGCCGCAGGACATCTTCCGCCGCCTCGATCCGGACCAGTACTACCCGGTCTACGGCGACGACTCCACGACCTACCGCGACGTGGACACCATGGGCCGCCTGTACGTCCGCGTGGACTGGGACAAGAGCCAGGCGCTGTGGGGCAACTTCAACACCGGCATCACCGGCACCGAATATGGCCAGTACTCGCGCTCGCTCTACGGTGGCGCGCTGAGCTGGCGCAGCCGGCGCAGCACCGCGCAGGGCGAGGCCGGCAGCGAGCTGAAGGTGTTCGGTTCCGAGGCGCAGACCGCGCCGGGCCACAGCGAATTCCTCGGCACCGGCGGCAGCCTGTACTACCTCAAGCACACCGACGTGCTGCCGGGCTCCGAGCGCGTGGTGCTGGAGGTCCGCGATCCGGCCACCGGCCGCACCGAGGCCCGCGTCGAGCTGCAGGACGGCGCCGACTACCAGATCGACGACATGCAGGGCCGGATCATCCTGACCCGCCCGCTGTCGGTGGTGACCCGCGAGAACGTGCCCAGCCTGACCCGCGACACCCCGCTGGACGGGCTGCTGCAGGTGCTGCTGGTGGACTACGAGTACATCCCGCAGGGCTTCGACGCCGACGAGATGACCACCGGCGTGCGCGGCAAGCACTGGTTCGGCGACCACCTCGCCATCGGCGGCACCTATGTCGACGAGAACCGCGCGGGCGACGACTACACCCTGGCCGGGGTGGACATCACCCTGCAGGCCGGGCGAGGCACCTACCTGAAGGTGGAGCAGAGCCGCACCGAGGCGACCAGCGCGCCGGTGTTCTTCTCGAGCAACGGCGGCCTGAGCTTCACCCAGACCAACCCGACGTCCGGCGTCCGCAAGGGCGACGCGCGCGCGCTCGAGGCGCGCGCGAACTTCAAGGAGCTGGGCTGGACCGAGCTCGACTGGTCGAGCGCCGCGTGGTGGCGGCAGGTCGACGCCGGCTTCTCGATCTCGCGCTTCGACACCGGCATGGACATCGAGGAATACGGCGGCGAGCTGCTCGGGCAGTTCACGCCGAACCTCAGCCTGCATGCCCGCTACAGCCGCGCCGAGCGCGGGCTGGAAGCGCTGACCCAGGGCCAGGCCACGGTCGAATGGCGGATCAGCGACTTCGACACCCTGGCGGCCGAACTGCGCCGCGTCGAGGAAAATCGCATCGGCGGCAGCGCCGCCGGCCTGCTGGCCGCAGTGCAGTACAAGCGCCGCTTCGGCACCTCGCTGGAGCTGTACGGCACCGCGCAGAAGACCGTGGACGACGACGGCGGCAAGTACGCCGACAACGACGCGATCACCATCGGCGGCAAGTACCTGTTCGGCGACCTGTCCAGCGTCAACGCGGAGTTCACCAGCGGCGACCGCGGCGACGCGGCGGTGATTGGCGCGGAGTACCGCCTCAACCCGAACCACGCGCTGTACGCCAATTACACCCACAGCACCGACCGCAGCCCGTACGACCCGCTGTTCAACGCACGTCGCGACACCGGCTGGACGCTGGGCCAGCGCTGGCGGCTGTCCAACCAGGTGAACCTGTACAACGAAAGCCAGTGGCTGAAGGCGCCGAACCAATCGGGCCTCGCGCATACCTTCGGCATGGATTTCTATCCCGCGCTGGGCTGGAACCTGGGCTTCGCGCTGCAGCAGGCCGACCTGGACACCGGCACGGGCGAGGTCGACCGCCGCGCGGTCAGCGTCAATGGCGGGCGCACCTCCAACGCCACCCAGTGGCAGAGCAAGCTGGAGTTCCGGCGCGACACCGGCGCCGAGCGTCGCGAGCAGTGGGTGACCACCAACAGCTTGACCCACAAGCTCAGCGAGAGCTTCCGCATCGCCGCGCGGTTGAATTACTCGAAGACCACCGACGAGATCGACGCCAGCGCCGGTGCCAAGTTCATGGAAGGCAACCTCGGCTTCGCCTGGCGGCCGTGGGACAGCGCCCGCTGGGCGCTGTTCGGCCGCTACACCTACCTGTACGACGTGTCCGCGCTGCCGCAGATCGGCGACAACGTGGCCAATTACGACCAGCGCAGCCAGGTGCTGTCGCTGGAGGGCGTGTACAAGGCCGACGACCGCTGGGAGTTCGCCGGCAAGCTGGCGCGCCGCACCGGCGAGGTGCGCATGGGCCGGCTGGAAGGCGCGTGGGCGGACGCGACCACCAGCTTCGCGGCCGGGCAGGTGCGCTACGACATCGGTGGGCAGTGGCATGCGCTGGGTGAGCTCCGCGTGCTGGACGTGAGCCAGGGCGGCAGTCGTTCCGGTTTCCTGGTGGCCGTGGATCGCGACCTGGGCCGGAACTTCCGGATCGGTGTGGGCTACAACTTCACCGACTTCAGCGATGACCTCACCAATTTCGACTACGACCACAAGGGCTTCTTCCTCAACGTGGTCGGGCGCTACTGATGTAACGCGCCAAGCCCTTCCGCACCCTTGCGGCCCGCCGGCAGGAATGTCGGCGGGTCTTCTTTTGGCGATTGCCGGCTAACCGCCGCCGTGCCGCCGCAGCGCCCATTCCACGTGCTCGCGCACGACGGGCGAAGGATGGTGGCGGCGGGTTGCCAGCGCCGCCAGCACCTCCGGCGTGGTCGGCGCGTTGCCGAGGGCAATCGCGATGTTGCGCAGCCAGCGCTCGTGCCCGCTGCGGCGGATCGCGCTGCCCTCGCTGCGGCGCAGGAATTCCTCTTCCTCCCACGCGAACAGCTCGGCCAGACTGGCAGTGTCGAGGTCGTTGCGGACGCGGAAATCCGGCTCGTCGCTGCGCCGGGCGAACTTGTTCCACGGGCACACCAGCTGGCAGTCGTCGCAACCGAAGATGCGGTTGCCCATCAGCGGGCGCAGTTCCTCGTCGATGCTGCCTTCATGTTCGATGGTGAGGTAGGAAATGCAGCGGCGTGCATCCAGCCGGTAGGGCGCGGTGATCGCGCCGGTCGGGCAGATATCGATGCAGCGGGTGCAGCTGCCGCAATGGGCGGTGGCCGGCGGGTCCACCGGCAGCGGGATGTCGACGAAGAGCTCGCCGAGGAAGAACCAGCTGCCGCCGTCCCTGTCTATCAGGCAGGTGTGCTTGCCGATCCAGCCCAGCCCGGCGTTGCGCGCCAGCGCGCGCTCCAGCACCGGCGCGGAGTCGGTGAAGGCGCGGTGGCCGAACGGGCCGATCTCGGCCTGCACCGCTTCGGCCAGTCTTTGCAGGCGGTTGCGCATCAGCTTGTGGTAGTCGCGGCCCAGTGCGTAGCGCGCCACATAGGCGCGCTCGTGTTCGCGCAGGTTGGCCCAGGCGGCGTCCGGGTCCTTGCCGTAGTCCAGACCCACCGAGATCACCCGGATCGTCCCCGGCAGCAGCTCCGCCGGCCGCGCGCGCAGCGCGCCATGGCGCGCCATCCATTCCATCGAGCCGTACAGTTGCTGGCCCAGCCAGTCGAGCAGGTGCGCTTCGTCCTGCTTGAGTTCCACCCCCGTGATGCCCACCCGCTGGAAGCCGGCGGCGTGCGCAAGGGCGCGGATGCGCGCGGCAAGCGCGTTGTAGTCGGGCGTGGACATGGCGCAAATTATAGGTTCGCACCCGGGAACCACCGCCATGCACGCTCCGCTGCCGCTGTTCGACCCCGCCGCGCTGCGCGCACTGGAAGCGCGCGGCACTGCGCTGTGCGATGGCGATGCGTTCGCGCTGATGGCGCTTGCCGGGCAGGCCGGCTGGCGCTGCGCGCTCAAGCACTGGCCGCGGGCAATGCGGATCGTGGTCGCCTGCGGGCCGGGCAACAACGGCGGCGACGGCTACGTGCTGGCGCGGCATGCGCACGAGGCCGGCCGCGGGGTGCGCGTGCTGCGCCTGGCCGAGCCGGCCAGTGAACTGGCGCGGCGCGCCTGCGCGGACTATCTCGCGGCTGGCGGGATCATCGGCAGCGAACTGGGCGATGCCGAGCTGATCGTCGATGCCCTGTTCGGCATCGGCCTTGCGCGTGCGCCGGACCCGACCGCCGCCGCGCTGATCGACGCCATCAACGCGCACCCCGCGCCGGTGCTGGCGTTGGACGTGCCCACCGGCATCGATGCCGCCATCGGCAGTGCGCCGGGCGCGGCGGTCGATGCCGATTGCACGCTGCAGTTCATCGCCCGCCATCGCGGCCTGCGCACCGGCACGGCGCTGGACCACTGCGGCGAGCTGGAGCTGGCGGTGCTGGACCTGCCGGCGTCGGTGTTCGACGGCATTGCGCCGGCCGCACTGGCGTTCCGCGCCGATGCGCTGGCCGGCTTCTTCCCGCTGCGCCCGCGCGATGGCCACAAGGGCCGCAATGGCCACGTGCTGTGCATCGGCGGCGATGCCGGCAGCGGCGGCGCGATCCTGCTGGCCGCACAGGCAGCGCTGCGCAGTGGCGCCGGCCTCGTCAGCGTGGCGACCCGCGAGGCGCACGTGCCCGCGCTGCTGGCGCGCTGCCCGGAAGCGATGGTGCATGCGGTGGAAGGCACGGCGGAACTGCTACCGCTGCTGGACCGCGCGGACGTGCTCGCACTCGGCCCGGGGCTGGGGCAGGGCGAATGGGGCCGTGCTCTGTTCCATGCCGCGCTGGCCTGCAACAAGCCGCGCGTGCTGGATGCCGACGCGCTCAATCTCCTGGCGTCGACGGGCGCACCACTGCGCGCGGATGACATCGTCACCCCGCATCCGGGCGAGGCCGCACGCCTGCTGGGCGGCGCTACCGCGGAGCTGCAGAGTGATCGTTTCGCGGCGGCTGTCGCCCTGCAGGCGCGGCTTGGCTGCACGGTGGTGCTGAAGGGCGCCGGCAGCATCGTGCAGGCTGCGGGCCACCCGCCTGTGGTGATCTGCGCCGGCAATCCCGGCATGGGCACCGGCGGCATGGGCGATGTGCTGACCGGCGTCGTTGCGGCGCTGCGTGGCCAGGGCTTCGATGCACATGACGCGGCGGTCGCCGGGGCGCTGCTGCATGCCGCCGCGGGCGATGCGGCCGCGCGCGAGGACGGCGAGCGCGGCCTGCTGCCCTCCGACCTGCTGCCGTGGTTGCGCAGGTTGGCCAATCCGATGCGACGATAGCGGGATGTCCGATTTCCTTCTTCCCGATGCCGCCGCCACCGAAGTGCTGGGCGCGCGGCTGGCGCAGACCCTGCCCGAGCGCGCGGTGATCCAGCTGCACGGCGATCTGGGCGCCGGCAAATCCACCCTCGCACGCGCGCTGCTGCGTGCACTCGGCGTCACCGGCACCATCCGCAGTCCCACCTACACGCTGGTCGAGCAGTACGCGCTGCCCGCCGGCGGGCTGGCCTTGCACCTCGACCTGTACCGGATCGGCAATCCGGGCGAACTGGAGTTCCTCGGCCTTGATCCGGCCGAGGCCCGGCTGTGGCTGGTGGAGTGGCCGGAGCGCGGACAGGGCGCGCTACCGCCGGTGGACCTGGACATCACGCTGGCGGTGGACGGCGATGGGCGTCGCTGCCGGCTGGACGCGCGGACCGCGGTGGGCCGGCAATGGCTGGCGGCGATCGGCATGGTCTGAAGTTGCCGGTGCAAGCTCTGCACGGGTCGAGGAAAGTCTTGCAGGTTGCGGATTATTCAGGGAAAAATGCTTGCGTCTGCTCTCGACAGGTGCTTAACTCCCGGCCATGCGTCCGATGGGGAACCGCTGCAATCGCGTCTTGCCGGCAGCCATGCTGCTGGTCGCTTCTGCCTGCTTCCATGTAAATGCTTCTGAAATCAAGCAGTTGCGCATCGAAACCGGGGCTACCGGTACGCGCGCCGAACTGCATCTGGACAAGGCCGGCGAGTACCGGCTGATTCCGCTTTCCAATCCCGATCGGCTGGCGGTGGACTTCCCCGCCAGCCATCTGGCGCGCGGCCTGACGCTGCCGGCCGCCGCCGGCATGATCAAGGCTGTCCGCACCGGGCAGCCGGTTCCGGGTACGGTGCGGGTGGTGTTCGATCTGGCCAGCAAGGTCAGGGCGATCCCGACCACGCTGGATACCGCCGCGTCCGGCACCGTGCTGGTGCTGGAATGGCCCGGTGATCCGGCGCCGGCGTCCGTGCCGGCCACTGCCGCCGCCACGCCCACCGTCGCCACGACCGAAAAGCCAGTGACCGCAGGCCCGTCGCCGTCCACCGGCACGCCCGCCGCCGATCCCATCGCCGCCTTCGCCACCGCCGCGATGCCGACGCAGGGCGTGCCTGCCAAGCCCGCCGTCGCCACGACGCCCACGCTGCCGCCTGCCGCCACATCCTCCGTGCAGCAGGCCGCGCAGGACGTGTCCGCCCCCCGGTCGCTGCCGCAGGCGGGTACCCGCCCGCTGGTGGTTGCCATCGATGCCGGCCATGGCGGGCAGGACCCCGGTGCGCACGGCCCCAACGGCACCCGCGAGAAGGACATCACCCTCGCCATCGCCCGCGAGCTGGCCCGCCAGGTCAACGCCACGCCGGGTCTGAAGGCGTTCCTGACCCGCGACAGCGATGTGTACATCCCGCTGAACCACCGCGCCCGCCGCGCCAGCGCCAATCGCGCCGACATCTTCCTGTCGATCCATGCCGATGCCGCCGAGAACCGCGGCGCGCGTGGCTCCTCCGTGTACGTGCTGTCCACCCGTGGCGCCTCCTCGCAGCGCGCGCGCTGGCTGGCGGACAAGGAGAACGCAGCCGACATCATCGGCGGCGAGCGCGTGCGCGTGGCCGACAACACCCTGACCTCGGTGCTGCTGGATCTCACCCAGAGCGGCAACATGAAGGCGTCCGAGGACGCCGCCGAGCATGTGCTGGGCGGCCTCAAGCGTGTCGGCAACAACCACAAGCCGGACGTCGAGCGCGCCAACTTCGCGGTGCTTCGCACCTCCGACAAGATGCCGGCGATGCTGGTGGAAACCGCCTTCATCTCAAACCCGGATGAAGAGAAGCGGCTGGCCGACCCGAATTTCCAGCGCACGCTCGCCAGCGCGATCCTGGACGGTGTCGACCGCTATTTTTCGCGCCAGCCGCCGCCCGGCACGCTGTACGCGGCGCGCGCGCAGGCCAGCCAGTCGGCACAGATCCCGTCGTCCGGGCGGACGCTGGAGATCGCCGCGGTGGGCGCCGGCGGCAGTCCCTGACGCCGCGACCCTCGCCGAGTCCGATGGGTGCCGCCGTGCGCCGGATACGGCGGGCGTGGCCGGCTAGAATTCCCGGGTGAGCATCCGTCAACTCCCCGATACCCTGATCAACCAGATCGCTGCCGGCGAGGTCGTCGAGCGGCCCGCGTCCGTGGTCAAGGAACTGGTCGAAAACGCGCTTGACGCAGGCGCCAAACGCATCGACATCGACCTTGAGGAAGGCGGCACCCGCCTGATCCGCATCCGCGACGATGGAGGCGGCATCGCGCCGGAGGAGTTGCAGCTGGCTGTGAGCCGCCACGCCACCAGCAAGATCGCCTCCATCGATGATCTCGAAGCGGTGGCCACGCTCGGCTTCCGCGGCGAGGCGCTGCCGTCGGTGGCGTCGGTCAGCCGTTTCCGCCTCGCCTCGCGTCGGCGCGATGCCGAGCATGGCGCCGAGCTGCGCATTGATGGCGGCAGGCTGGGCGAAGTCGCGCCGAACGCGCATCCTCACGGCACCACGGTGGAAGTGCGCGACCTGTTCTTCAACGTGCCGGCGCGGCGCAAGTTCCTGCGCGCCGAGCGTACCGAGCTGTCGCATATCGAGGAGTGGCTGCGCACGCTGGCGCTGGCGCGGCCCGACGTGGAAATCCGGGTCAGCCACAACGGCAAGCCGTCGCGGCGCTGGAAGGGCGAGGGCCACCTGCTCAGCGACGTGCGCCTTCACGAGGCGCTGGGCGAGGAGTTCGCCCGCAACGCGCTGCGCGTGGACCACGCCGGCGCCGGCATGCGCCTGCACGGCTGGATCGCGCAGCCGGCGTACAACCGCGCCAGCGCCGACCAGCAGTACCTCTACGTCAACGGCCGCAGCGTGCGTGACCGCAACATCGCCCACGCGGTGCGGCAGGCGTACAGCGACGTGCTGTTCCACGGCCGCCATCCGGCCTACGTGCTGTTCCTCGAACTCGACCCGCGCGGTGTCGATGTGAACGTGCACCCGGCCAAGCACGAGGTGCGCTTTCGTGAATCGCGCCTCGTCCACGATTTCGTCTACCGCAGCCTGTACGCTGCGCTGGCGGAGACCCGCGCCGGCAGCATGGCCACGCCCACTCCGCCGATCTCCGTGCCCGGCGCGGACGCGCCGCGTTGGTCGATGCCGTCGCCGCCGCAACAGCAGGCCATGGGCCTGCGCGTGGGCGATGCGCCCGCCGCTTATGCCGCGCTGTACGCGCCGGGCGCCGATGCCGCATCAATGCAGCCGTTGGCTGCGATGCCGATGCCGGACGACGCGCCCGGCGGCATGCCGCCACTCGGCTTCGCCGTCGCCCAGCTGCACGGCATCTACATCCTCGCCGAGAACGCCGAGGGCCTGGTGGTGGTCGACATGCACGCCGCCCACGAGCGCATCGGCTACGAGAAGCTGAAGGCCGCGCACGACGGCGCCGGCCTGCGTACCCAGCCGCTGCTGGTGCCCAGCAGCCTGGCGGTGTCCGAACGCGAGGCCGACATCGCCGAGCGCGAATCGGAGACGCTGGCGCAGCTGGGCTTCGAAGTGCAGCGCAGCGGTCCGCAGTCGCTGCTGCTGCGCAGCGTGCCGGCGCTGCTGGCCCACGGCGACGTGGAGGCACTGCTGCGCGACGTGCTCACCGACCTGCGCGAACACGGCAACACCCGCCGGGTGGCCGAGACCCGCGACGAGCTGCTGGCCACCATGGCCTGCCACGGCGCGGTGCGCGCCAACCGCAGGCTCACCATTCCCGAGATGAACGCGCTCCTGCGCGAGATGGAAGCCACCGAACGGTCCGGCCAGTGCAACCACGGCCGCCCCACGTGGACGCGTTTTTCGCTGGCGGAGATGGACAAATGGTTCCTGCGCGGTCGTTGATCCTGCTGGTTGTCGCCACGTTGGCGATGGCTGCCTGCAATCGCTCCACCGAGCCCAGCGCGGCGCAAGAAGCCGCGAAGGCGAAGGCCGCGGCCGAGTTCGCCGCGTCCGAACAGGCGTGGCGCGCGCGGCGATTGGCGGAACTGACCAGGCCCGATGGCTGGGCCAGCCTGATCGGCCTGCACTGGCTGGATGCGGGCGCGCACCGCGTCGGCAGCGCCGCCGACAACGGCATCCGCCTGCTGCTGGGCCCGCCGCATCTGGGCGTGTTCAGCGTGCGAGACGGCAAGGCACGCTTCGTGGCCGATGCGGTGGTCAGCATTGATGGGCAGCCCGGCAAGGGCGGCGCGTTGCGCAGCGATGCCGACCAGGGTGGCCCCAGCGTGATCGGTTTCGACGACGGCAAGGGGCTGGCCACGGTGATCCAGCGCGGTGGCCGGCTGGCGCTGCGGGTCAAGCACGCCAACGCCGACAGCCGGGTGCATTTCGCCGGCCTGCAGTACTGGCCGGGCGGGCAGCAGTGGAGGGTGCAGGCGCGCTTCATCCCGCATGCGCCCGGCAGGACCCTGCCGATCGCCAACATCATCGGCACCACCGACGAGATTCCCAACCCCGGCGTGGTCGAGTTCACCCGCAACGGCACGCCGTTCCGGCTGGAGGCGCTGGACCAGGGCGAGGGCACGCTGTTCCTGGTATTCGCCGACCGCACCAGTGGCCACGGCAGCTATGGCGCCGGACGCTTCATCGATGCACCGATGCCGGATGCGCAGGGCCAGCTGGTGGTGGACTTCAACCGCGCCTACAACCCGCCGTGTGCGTTCACCCCGTTCGCCACCTGCCCGTTGCCGCCGCCGGAAAACCGGCTGGACCTGCGGGTGGAGGCGGGTGAAAAGACCTATCGCGAACCCGAATCTTCCTCCAAGGACGCCTGATGAAATTCCGATTGCCCGCTTTCCTGCTGTGCGCCCTGCTGGTTCCCGCCGCCGTCGCGGTCCAGCTCGACCAACCGCAGGCGCAGCCGCAAGGGCAAACGCAGGCGCAGGCGGCCAAGCGCCCACTGCTGTGGAAGGTGTCCGACGCCGACAATTCGGTCTATCTGCTGGGCTCCTTCCACCTGCTCAAGGCCGACGACTACCCGCTGCCGGCGGAAGTCGACCGCGCCTTCGACGACAGCGCCTCGCTGCTGTTCGAGATCGACCCGGCGGCGATGACCGCGCCCGATTCGATGGCGGTGATGCAGAAGTACATGGCCTATGACGATGGCAAGAGCCTGAGCAACGTGTTGCCCAAGCCGACGCTGGAGAAGCTGTCCACGCTGGTGTCGGCCGGTGGCGGCAGTGTGCAGGCGCTGGAGCACAGCGAGCCGTGGGCGGTGAGCCTGGGCCTGGTGCTGGGCGTGACACGAGCGATGGGCTTCAGCACGGAACTGGGGCTGGACCGCAAGCTGATGGCGCGCGCCAGCGACGCCGGCAAGCCGGCTGCCGGACTGGAAACGGTGGAGGACCAGATGCGTGCGATGGACGCGGTGCCCTATGCAGAGCAGGCGCAGGGCATGGACGAGTTCCTGTCCGACCCGCAGAAGGCGATCCGCCAGATGAGCGACATGCATGCCTGGTGGCGCGCCGGCGACGTGGCGAAGCTGGACAGCGGGATGCGCGCGGAGATGGCGCAAAAGACCCCGGAGAGCTACCGCCTGCTCGACGTCGAGCGCAACCGCGCGTGGCTGCCGCAGGTGGAGAAGCGCCTGTCCGAGTCGAAGCAGGACAACACGCTGGTGGTGGTGGGCTCCCTGCACCTGCTGGGCAGCGACGGCCTGGTGGAACAGCTGAAGGCGAAGGGCTACACGGTCGAGCGGATCTGCGACAGCTGCGCAGCGGACTGAGTCGCCGTCGCTATGCGCCGGCCTGCATCACGATGCAATCCACCGGGCAGGCCGGTACGCACAATTCGCAGCCGGTGCACAGGTCGTCCAGCACGGTGTGCATGTGCTTGGGGCCGCCAAGGATGGCGTCCACCGGGCAGGCCTGGATGCACTTGGTGCAGCCGATGCAGTCGGCTTCGACGATGAAGGCCAGTTCACCGGGCTTGTGCGTGCCGCGGCTGCGGTCATAGGGCTGCGGTGCGACGCCCAGTGCCTTCGCCAGCGCGCGTGCGCCGGCATCGCCGCCGGGCGGACAGTGGTCGATGCCTGCCTCGCCCCGTGCCATCGCCTCGGCATAGGGGCGGCAACCGTCGAAACCGCATTGCCCGCACTGGGTCTGCGGCAGCAGGCGGTCGAGACGTTCGACGAGATCGCTCACCTGTCGCCGTTCCGCGGTGCCGCCCGGACCGCCTCCACGCAGATCGGCGTGTTCACAGCGCTTCGGCCAGCGGCAGCAGTTCGAGGTCCTCATGCTGGATGCGCGCATGCAGCGCATCCAGCAGTCCCAGGGCTTCGCGCTGGAAGGGGCCGGGGGCGGCCGCGATGCGCATGGCGCTGTCCCAGCGCGAGGCGAAATCCCCGTAGGCGGCCGCCAGTCCGCCCATCTCGTGCTGGAAGCGCTTGCCGACGGCGGCCACCTGCGGGTCGCTGGCGCTGGCCAAGGCCGGATACAGCATCCGGTCCTCGATTGCCAGATGCAGCTTGATGGTGGCGTCGAGTTTCTTCAGCTCGGCGAACAGGGCCTCGGCGTTCCCGGCAACATCCGCCTGCACCAGCCTGCGCAACTCGCCCATGCTGGCGTAGAGGGCATCGTGGTCGCTCTTGATCCTACTGGTGTTCATCGGCCGACCGAAGGTCGAAAGCGGTGCGGGGAAGTATGCGCGTTGGCGCGTTAAAGCCGGGCGCTTTTCAGCGCACCGGCATCCCCGGTTGCGCACCGGCATCGGCGTCCAGCAGCGCCAGCGCGCCGCCGTCGAAGCCGGCGGACAGGATCATGCCTTCGCTCAGGCCGAAGCGCATCTTGCGCGGCGCGAGGTTGGCGATGAACACCACGCTGCGGCCGATGAGTTTCTCCGGCTCGCCGTAGCTGCCGCGGATGCCGGAGAAGATCTGCCGCCGGCCCAGTTCGCCTGCATCCAGCAGGAAGCGCAGCAGCTTGTCGCTGCCCTCCACGAAGCCGCATTCCAGCACCTTGCCGATGCGCAGGTCGAGTTTTGCGAAATCATCGATACCGATGGTTCCGCCCGCGTCGGTGGCGGGTGCTTCTTCCTTCTTCACCGGCTTCGCTTCCGTCTTCTTCGCCGCCGGCTGCGGGGCGGGAGCAGCGAGGGTGTCCTTGCTGGCGTCGATCATGGCCTGGATGTGCTTCGGGTCGATGCGGGTGAACAGCGGGGCGTAAGGGGTGGCAATTGTGCGCCCTTCGAGTTCAGTGCGTGTGTCCAGCTTGAGCTCGATACCCAGGTACTGCTCTGCCTTGGAGACAGTCGCTGGCAGGATCGGCTTGAGCACGCCGGCGATATTGGCGAAGGCCTGCAGGGCGGTGCTGAGGACGATGTGCAGCTCGGTGCGGCGCGCCGGATCCTTCGCCAGCGCCCAGGGCGCGGTCTGGGCAATGTATTCGTTGACCTGATCGGCAGCGGTCATCGCATTGCGGACCACCGCGCCGTAGTTGTCCTCTGCATAGAGTTCGGGCGCGATCGTCCAGGTATGACCCGCCACGCTGCCAAGAAGTGCCGCATGTTGCTTGTATGCATCGCCAAGCAATTCGGTCTCGGTGGTCAGCGAGGGAGCCTGCCAGATGGTGTTGTCGAAATGGGTTTCCAGCAGTTTCGCGCAGCGGCTGGCGATGTTGACGAACTTGCCGACCACGTCGCTGTTCACGCGGGCCACGAAGTCGGACAGGTTGAGGTCCAGGTCGTCCACGCCGCCGGAGGTCTTGCAGGCGAAGTAATAGCGCAGCGCTTCCGGGTCGAGCCCGGCGTCGAGGTAGGTGCGCGCCATCACGAAGGTGCCGCGCGACTTGCTCATCTTGGCGCCGTCCACGGTCAGGTAGCCGTTGACGTGCAGGCGGGTGGGCGCACGCATGCCGGCGCCGTGCAGCACCGCCGGCCAGAACAGGCCATGGAAGTTGACGATGTCCTTGCCGATGAAGTGGTGCAGCTCGGCCTCGCTGTCGGGCTTGAGGAAGGCATCGAACTCGGCACCGTTCCGCGCGCACAGGTTCTGGAAGCTGGACAGGTAGCCGATCGGCGCGTCCAGCCAGACGTAGAAGTACTTGCCCGGCGCGTTCGGGATCTCGAAACCGAAATAGGGCGCGTCGCGCGAGATGTCCCATGCGCGCAGGCCGCCGTCGGCATCCAGCCATTCCATCAGCTTGGCCTTCACGCCGGGCAGCATGGTGTCGCTGGCCAGCCAGTCGCGCAGGAAGGCCTCGAAACGTCCGACCTCGAAGAAGTAGTGCTCGGAGTCGCGCAGCTCGGGCGTGGCGCCGGACACCACCGACTTCGGCTCGATCAGGTCGGTCGGGCCGTAGGTGGCGCCGCAGACCTCGCAGTTGTCGCCGTACTGGTCGGCGGCCTTGCAGTTGGGGCAGGTGCCCTTGATGTAGCGGTCGGGCAGGAACATGCCCTTGGCCGGATCGAAGAACTGCGCCACGCTGCGGCGGGCGATGTGGCCGCCGGCATCGAGGCGCGCATAGATCTGTTCGGTCAAGGTCCGGTTGGCGGCCGAGTTGGTGGAGTCGTAGTGGTCGAAGGCCACGCCGAAGGCGGCGAAGTCGCGCTCATGGCCTTGCTGGATCGCGGCGATGAAGGCCTCGGGCGTGGTCCCGGCCTTCTCGGCGGCCAGCATGATCGGCGTGCCGTGGGTATCGTCGGCGCAGACGTAGTGCACCGTGTCGCCACGCATCCGCCGCGCCCGCACCCAGATGTCGGCCTGGATGTAGCCGACCAGGTGCCCCAGGTGCAGCGGGCCGTTGGCATAGGGCAGGGCGTTGGTGACGAGCGCGGAGCGGGGCATGGGCGTGGGGCGCTTGAGGGGGCGCCGATTATCGCATGCGCTGCCGCGGCTACCGGCCGCCTTTGCTGCTCACTCGCGTCGCCACACCTGCTGCCGGCAGAACATCGCGATGCAGCCGGACATGCCCAGCGCCCGCCCGCTTTCCAGCAGTGCAAGCTTGGCGCGGTAATCCTTGCCGTTCTCGGGGTCGAGCACGCGCCCGCCCGACCAGCCGCCGTCGCCATCGGGGCGCAGGCCCCACAGGATCACCAGCCCGCGGATGGGCTTGCCGTGCAGCGGCCCCTTGCAGGCCTTGCAGGGCGGGTTGGGCCCGTCCTTGAGGTCGAGGATGTCGACCACCCGCCCGGCGAGGCTGCCGTCGCGGGCGCGGTAGACCTCCACCACCGACTTGGGCTTGCCGCTGGCGTCGTCGATGGTCTTCCAGCGTCCCAGCGGCGCTTCTTGGGCGGGCGCGGCTGACGCCAGGGCCAGCAGCAGGCCGGCGGAGGTCGCCCGTCCCCACTGACGCAACACGCCGGAAACGGCCCGGGAAGCGGGCCGTCCGGATGGGGCGCGGAGAATGGTCAATCCACCCGTTCCCAGGTGGCGGTACGGCAGATGAAGGCCACGCAGCCCTTCACTTCGAGCTTCTTGCCGCCGTCCACCAGCTTGACCGACTTGGCGGTGAAGCTGCGGTCTTCCGACGGCTTGTAGCCGTTGCCGCCGCCCCAGGTCCCGTCCTTGTTGGCCTTCAGGTTCCACAGGGTGACGATGCCGACCATCGGCTTGTTCTGGTGCTGCCCACTGCAGGTGGTGCAGGTGGCGGGAACGCCCACCGCTTCCACGATCTTCGCTGCCAGGGTGCCGTTCTTGGCCTCGTAGATTTCCGAGATCGTCATGACCTTGCCGGTCTTGTCGTCCAGGGTCTTCCACTTGCCGACCGGCGAGGTGGCGGAGTGCTGAGCGGTCGCCGCGAACGACAGCGACGCCAGCGCCGCTGCCAGGATCATCTTGCGCATGTACCTTCCCTCCCGGGGATCAGCGGGGCGCGACACGCCCCTCCCGCGCTTTATAACCCATCCGGACGGGTATGGAACAGGCGTGGCCCGGCGTTTGCCAGCACCGCTGCGCCTGGCTTCAGGGTTTGTCCTGCGTGGCGGGTTTCCCGGCTTCGGGTTTGGCCTGCGGCTCCACCCGTTCGACGTCACCCACCGTCACCTGGCCCACCTTCAGGTCCACCCAATAGGTGTCCTGCCACTCGCGATACTGCTTCGGATCCCAGAACTGCGGGTCGTAGAAGCGGGTGGCGTCGATGCTTCCGTACCCGGGCACGATGATCTGGACCGAGCTGCTCATCGAACCGACGCGGCTTCCCGTCATCTTCGCGCGCTCGCGCCTGAGGGCCGCAGCCAGCCTCGGCTCCGCCGCTTCGTCGGCGTACTCGCGATGGATCTCGCGTGCTGCGGCCAATGCGCGCTTGCGCTCCGCTTCGCTCAGGGTGTTCCAGTAGTAGTCCCGCTTGCGCGAGAAGAAGTCATAGCCGCGTTCGGCGGCGAGGTCCATCCAGACCAGCCCCAGCGCCCGGTCCTGGGCCACGCCCATGCCGTCCCAGTACATCTCGCCGACCACCGCCTGGGACGGTTTGTCGGCATACCAGGCCGCGCGCTTGAACTGTTCGATCGCCTCGGTGAAGGCTTTCCGGGAGTAGGCCTCCAGCCCGGAGTTGCGGTAGCGCAGGTCGGGATGGCCTTCGAGGAAGCCCCCGGCGATCAGGGTGTCGTCTGCAAGCGGATCTGCGGCGGCGGGTTTGGCCGGCTGTTGCGCGATGGCTTGCGCCGGGGCCAACAGTGCGAAGGCAAGGAGGAGGGCGAGGCGGGTCTGCATCATCGATTCGTCCGCGTAAGTCGGGGCGACAGCTTGGCGCGCCGGCAAGGTTGGCGAAACCCGCCAAAGTCATGGTGGTGCAGGCGGGCGGGCAAATGAAGAGCCCGGCTTGCGCCGGGCTCTTCGGGTACAGCTTGGAGCGATGGATCAGAACTTGTAGGTGAAGCGGGTGAACAGCGAACGACCGTAGTAGTCGTACTGGGTCGCGAAGGCCGGCACGTTGCCGTAGCGGTCGGCGACACCGGCCGACACTTCCGGCGGATCCGTGTCCAGCAGGTTGCGGACGCCGACCAGCAGCGACCACTTCGGCTGCGAATACAGCACCGACACCGCGTGGTAGATGCGCGAATCGGCCTTGACGTCACGCACCGCGTTCGGCCAGCCAATTCCCGGGCCGGAGTAGGCGGTGAAGGTCGGATCCAAGGTCAACGCCTTCGACGGACCGACGTAGTCCATGAACCAGGTGTAGTTCCAGTCGCCGCGCTTCAGGGCGGTACGCAGGTTGCCTACCAGCTTCGGACGGCCGATCGACCCGTTGCGGTCGGAGGTCACGAAGCCGCTGGCCGCCGAGGTGCTGAACAGCTGGCTGAAGTCTTCCATCATGTAGGTGAACTGGCCTTCCACTTCCAGCTTGCCGAAGGAGTAATCCTTGTCGAAGCGGGTCAGCAGGTCGTAGCCGCGCACCTTCTGCTTGTTGATGTTGACGTAGGTGACGTGCACTTCCTCGATCTTGTTCGGTGCCGTCGGGTGGTTGTTGGGATTGCGGCTGAACATGTCGCAGAAGCTGTTCGGATATGCCTCGGCGCCGTAGCAGCCCGCCAGGATGGTGGCGGCGCTGAGGGTGCCGATCTGGTCACGCACCTCGTAGTCGAAGTAGTCCAGCGCCACGCTGATCGGCCATGCGGTCGGGGTCAACACGATGCCGCCGGTGAAGGCGTTCGAACGCTCCGGCTTCAGGAAGCCCGCACCGCCGCCGGTGAAGGTCTGGGCGGAGGAGGCGGAGCCACCGGTCGCGTTGTAGTCGGCGGGGATGCCGGCCGCGGCGCAGTTGGCCTTCAGGAAGTCGTTGCTGCTCTCGCCCCACTTCAGGCAGGGATCGATCGCGGTCTGGCCCAGGAAGCCGGAGAGGTTGCCCAGATACAGCTCGTACAGGCCGGGGGCCCGGAACGAGGTGCCCTTGGTGGCGCGCAGGCGCACGGTGGGGTTGATCTGCCAGCTCAGGCCGGCCTTCCACACGTAGTCATCGTCATGCACGGAGGCATAGTCGAACGCGCGCGCGGACAGGTTCAGGCTCAGCGACTCGAACATCGGCTTGCCCTTGAGCAGCGGCACTTCCGCTTCCGCGAACACTTCCTTGACGTTGTCGTCGCCCTTGGTGGCCACTGCGCTCGACTGGCCCCAGAGGTCGCCATTGCGCTCGGACGAGCTCGGCTGGTCGTTGATCGCGAACTGGCGGAATTCCCCACCCAGCGCCAGGCCCACCGGACCGGCCGGCAGGTCGAACAGCTCGCCGGTGAACACCAGGTTCGCCACGGTCTGGCGGTACTTGGTCTCGCCGGTCACCCAGCGGCCGATCGCGTCTTCGACCTTGCTCATGCAGCTGCCGTCGAGGATGCAGGGCTCGAAGTAGTTGATCGAAGGCGACTTGCCGCCGGTCCACGGACGCAGGGCCGGGTCGGCATCGCCGGTGAGCGACTTCAGGATCGCGAAGTTGCTGTATTCACCCGACGACTCGGAGTGCGACAGGTTGGCCTTCCACGCCCAGCTGTCGGTCGACTTGATCAGGCCGTCCAGCGAGGTGTTGAGGAAGTAGTAGTCGACCTTGACGTCCTGCATCGAGCTGAACGGCAGGACCGGGCGGGCGATGCCACCGGGAACCGGCGCGGCGAAGGTCGAACCGTCGGTGTAGCGGTAGCTGGCAAGCGGCGAGGTGACACCGCCGATCAGCGGGAAGAACTGGCGCAGGCGGTAGGTTTCGGTGGTGCGGCGGTTGTACAGGAACTCGGTGGCCCAGTTCACGTCGCCCAGCTGGAAGTTGGCGGACGCGAACACGTTCGCGCGCTCCTGGCGGTCAATGATCTGGACGTCGTCGAACGCGGCCAGGTCGGTCGGCTGGTAGTGGTAGGCCTGGCCGATCTGCGGGTTGGCCGCGTTGTAGTTGCCGGTCACGTTCGGGCGGTAGCCCGGCAGCAGGCCGATGGTGGTGCCGTCCCAGGTCGGCACGTAGCGCGGGCCGAGGTAGGCGTCATCAACCACGTTGACCAGCAGGTTGTTGCAGTTGTTGCCGGTCTTGTTGCCGCGGTACTCGCGGTCGATGCGCTCGCCGTTGGCGTTCCAGAACAGGTCTTCCGAGCAGCGCAGGTAGTCGCGGTCGCCCATGCGCAGCGGCTTGTGCAGGTAGTACTCGGCGGCGACCATGATGTTGCCGTGGTCGAAGTTCCAGCCGGTCGCGCCGGACAGGGTGAAGTTCTCGCCGCCGCCTTCGAACGGCATGCGGCCGTTGATGCTGAACTCCGGACGATCGATGTTGGTGCGGGTGATCAGGTTGACCGCACCGGCCAGGGCGTCGGAGCCGTAGATCGAGGACGAGCCGTCCTTCACGATCTCGATGCGCTGGATGATCGACTGCGGGATCACGTTGAGGTCGAACGCCAGCACCTGGCCACGCACGCCGGCCGGGCCGGGGCGGTTGCCGTTCAGCAGCACCGCGGTACGCGAGGCGCCGAGGCCGCGCAGGCTGATGGTCTGCGCGCCGGTGCCGCCTTCGGTGACGAAGCCGGCGAACTGGTGGCTGATCTGGGTGGAGCCGGAAGCCACGCTGGACTTCTGCAGGAATTCAGCCGTGCTGGTCTGGCCGACCGCGACGCTGGTGTCCGCGGTGATCACCTGCACCGGCGAGGTGGTGTCGTACTCGAGGCGACGCAGCAGCGAGCCGGTCACGGTGATCTTCTCGAGCGTCTTCGCTTCTTCCTTCTTGGACTCCTGCGTAGCAGGCTTGTCCTGCGCCGGCGCCTCTTGGGCAATGGCGGTGGTGCCGTACAGGCAGCCGAACATCGCGGCGGCGAGCGGCAGCATCTTGAGGCGGTTGGCGTTTGCGTGGTATCGCATGTTATCCCCTTGACATGTTGTTGTTACACAAGCGTTAAGGGAGTGTATGTGGGGTGTTGCAAATGCGCAAGTCGCGCGGCCTCCAGCGGCGGTGGTGCTGCTCCTGCGCGCCGTTCTCCAAAAAAAAAGCCGCCCGGCAATGCCGGGCGGCCGTGATCCCTCTCGCGGGTGAACTCAGCGCTGCGCGAAGCACTCCGTCTTCAGGAACTTCTCGATCAGGTCCAGGGTGACCTGCTGGTGGCGCGGGTACCAGGGCATGCTGTGCGGCATGTCGGGGATCAGCTCGAACTTCGCCGGCACCGTGCCCTTGATGGCATTGAAGAACCCACGGGCATGGAACGCGGGGGTGCGCACGTCGCGGTCGCCCACGTACAGGAGCACCGGGATGTTGGCCTTGGCGGTGTTCTGCATGGGGTCCATGCCCTTGACGGTGTTGCCCTGCAGGATGCGCTGCAGGCGGTTGTCGCTCCAGCTCATGCCGATCTTGGCCAGGTCGGTGACCGGTGCACCGGAAATCGCGCACTGGTAGGGGCTGTTCGGACGGACCGCGGCGGCTGCGGCGGCGAATCCGCCGTACGAATAGCCGAAGATCGCCATCCGCTTCGGATCGGCGATGCCTTCCTTGACCAGCCAGGCGGCCCCGTCGTCCTTGTCGTCCTGCATCTTCTCGCCCCACTGGGCATCACCCGCCAGCCAGAGCTTGCGGCCGAGGTCGGTGGAACCCCGGTACTGGGGGCGCAGCACGGCATAGCCGCGCGAGGTCAGGAACGGGACCCAGCCGGAGCCGTCCCAGCCTGCGTAGTCGCGGGCCCAGGGGCCGCCGTGCGGATGGATGATGGTCGGCAGCGGGCCGTCGGCGGGCTTCCAACCCGCGGGCAGATCGAGGATCGCGGGAATGCTGAGGCCGTCGCGGGCCGGATAGTTCACCCAGCGCTGTTCGCCGATCTGCTTGCCGTCGATCCACGGGCGCTGTCCACCCAGGCTCACCACCTGCTTGCGGTTCAGCAGCACGTGGTAGGAGGGCGCGGCCTGTGCGCTGGAGGTGCTGAACAGCACGCGCGACAGGCCGTCGTTGTAGCCGCTGATGCTGACGTTCTGGCCCGGGAACGCCTGCTTGAGCATGCTGTGGATGGCCGCCATCTGCGGCTCGACGTAGGTGACCTCGCGCTGTGGCCCGTCCACGACATAACCGAGGATCTTGTTGAAGTTGCCAGGCTGGGTGCCCTGGATCAGGCCGCCGATGGAGAAGGTCGGGTGCGCGAGTAGCGGTTCGTTGTCGAATTTCTGCGCCACCGGATCGTACATCCAGGCCTGCACAAGGTCGGATCTCAGGTCGGTCAGCACGTAGTACTTCCCGGTCTCCTCGTCGATACCGGCGATGTCGACCGTATGGCGTTCGCTGAGCTTGGTGGTGAGCAGCGGGTGGGTGTCGAACTCGCCGGTCTTGGGATTGCGGATCAGGATGCGCTGTTCGTACTCGCCCGGACCGATGGGTTCAAGCTGGCTCTTGGTCAGCAGTTCGCCATTGCGCGGATTGAACAGGCCCGGGCTGGCGCGCCCGCCTGCCTTGAACAACAGCTTGGTCTCGCCGTTGCGCAGGTTGTAGAGGTAGTAGTTGCCGCTGAGGGACATGCCGCCGATCTGGTTGATGATCACGTTGTCCGGGTCCAGCGGCAAAGTGCTGACCAGCGAAGCTGTGCCGGTGATTTCGAGGCAGCGCTGGACTTCCTCGCTGATGCCGATCTTGCGGGTGTTGTCCGCGAACGCCTCGTCGAACTTCTTCTGCGCGGTGTCGGTCAGGTAGGCCTTCGAGACGAAGGTCTTGGTGGCCCCGTTCATGCTGCCCTCGCCGCAGCCGCCGAGCTGGCCGGTCCACTCCTGGCGGCCGATCACCAGCACGCGGTTGGCCTTCATCGCGTTGGCGGCGATGAATTTCATGCGGTCGCCTGACGGGGTGATCTTGGAGCCCGCGTCGAGGTTGTCCAGGTCCCAGGTCGCCAGCGCGGTGTCCTGGTTGTTCGAGCCCGGCATGGCGACGATCGCCACCAGGTTCTTGCCATCGGCGCTCATGGTGACAGACTGGATGTCGGGGACCTTCGCCAGCGAGTCGATCGGAATCGGAGTCTGGGCGTTGGCGAGGGTCGCGCCGGACAGCAGCAGCGCGGCGGTGAGCGGATGTCGTGCAATGCGTTTCATGTAGGTGTTGGCCCCTGGAAAAACTGCCGAACGATTACATGCGAGGGGTCTTCGCGTCCAGTCGCGGAGGCGGGGGGGGGCGGGCAAAAAGAAACCCCGCCTTGCGGCGGGGTTCCAGGGTGTTGCGCTGAGCGGTGCTTACTTCTTTCCGAAGCTCCAGCGGGCTTCGAGGTAGTAGGCGCGGCCCAGGATGTCGAAGTTGGCGCTGTTGTACGGCGCGCCGCTGGTGCCCGGGTAGGAACGGACGTCCATGTCGGGGATGCGGTTGCCGAGGTTGTTGACCAGGAACGAGAGCTTCAGCGCGTCGGTGGCGTCGAAGTTCACGCTGGCGTTGACCGTGGTGTACGAACCCAGGCGGCCGGCACCGGCGAACGCGTAACCGGCCGGGTCCAGCGTGGCGCGGTAGTTCGGGGTCGGGCCGAGGTAGTTGGCATAGACGGTGGTCGTCCAGCGGTCCTTGTTCCAGCTGGCCGACGCGTTCGCCTTGTACTTGGCGTCCGTGCTCCAGTACGGGTCGGTCAGCGCGTCCACCACCGGGTCGGTCGGGTAGGTCTGGATCTCGTGCTTGAGGTTGCGGGTCCACGAACCGGCCAGGGTCAGCGCGCCCCAGGCGCCCAGATCCTGGCGGTAGTTGGCATCCACGGTCACCGCATCAAGGGTTTCCTGCGCCACGTTGACCTTGCTCAGGAAGATCTTCTGCACATCGCCGTTGGCGGCACGGGTGACCTGGGCCAGCGCGGCCTGGCAGGTGCCGGAGTTGATGTCCAGCGTGCCCAGACGGCAGTTGGCCTCATCCCGCATCAGCTGGTCGACGTTCTGCAGCGCGACCTCGTTGCGGATGTCCCAGTGGTGGTAGTCGGCGCTCAGCGAGAATTTCGCGGTCGGCGCCCACACCACGCCGTAGCTCCACACGGTGGCGTTGATCGGCTTCAGGTCCGGGTTGCCGGACTGCTCGCCTTCGTACTGCAGGTCGGCGTACTGCTGCGGGCAGTCGGCCACTTCACCGGCGTCGAAGCCCAGCAGGGCGCAGTTGTAGTAGTCGACGCTGTAACCGTAGAAGCCGCTGACGCCCTGGAACTGGTCGGCGAGGGTCGGCGCCTTGAAGGCGGTGCCGTACTTGCCGCGCAGCAGCAGCGATTCGAACGGACGGTATTCCAGGCCGATGCTGTAGGTCGGCTTGTCGACGGTGCGGCCGGCGGCGCGGAAGCCGTCGTAGCGGGCCGAAGCCGAGACGGTCAGCTGCTCCCACACCGGCAGGCGCAGTTCGCCGGTCACCGCGTAGCGCGAGCGCTGGCCCTTGCCGCTGACTGCCTTGGTGCCCCAAATGTCGCCGTTGAGCAGCAGCGCGTCGGGGGTATAGGCCCAGCCCTGGGTGCCGGCTTCCACGGCGATCGCCGCACCGGCGTCGCCGCCCGGCAGCGAGAACAGCGCGCCGTTGGTGAACTGCGCGCGCAGCATGTTGTCGTAGGTGCGGCTGTGCGACTTGGTCGTCGCCATGAAGCTGTAGAAGTCGGCGGGCGACATCAGCTTGTAGAAGGCCGCGTAGTCGGGGGTGAACACCGGGTAGGCGTCGAAGATCGGATCCCAGCCCTGCTGTTCGCCCAGCACCTTCTGCTGGAAGTAGTCGTCGATCGACGACAGGCGGTTGAGGTCGGTTTCGGTCAGCTTGTACTGGGTGCGGGTCAGGCCGACGTCATAGTCCCAGTTCGAGTCCTCGCCGAGGGTACCGTTCACGCCGAGGGTGACCGCGTAGGACGTGCTGCGGTTCTCGCTCATGCCGTTTTCCCAGCCGCCCATGTCCTCCGGGGTGAAGGCGCGCTGCAGGTTCACCAGGGTGTCGAGGTTGGGGTCGTAGAACGCGCCCCATTTCACGCTGGTGCCCCACCACTGGTAGCCGGAGCCGATGTTGTACTTGACGCGCTCGTGGCTCACCAGCACGTCGGCATAGGCCTGCGCCAGGTCGGTCAGCTCGAAGGTGGAGTGCGCATACACCTGCGCGCCTTCCTTCTCGTTCTTCAGGGTGCGGTAGCCCGGGGTCTGGAAGGAGCCGCAGTAGTCGCCGGAACCGGCGCGGGTGCGCTTGCCCACGGTGCCGTCGAAGCCGCCGGTGACGTTGGCGCAGTTGGCCGGGTCGAGGAACAGGTAGCCGCCGTTGAGCTCATCGAAGATCGCCCAGTCGCGGCTGGCCAGCGCCGGCGCGCCGTTGTAGGCATCGGGGTTGAACTGCGCGGTCAGGTCGCGCTGGTGCGCCCACACCGGGTCGGCCTTCTCGGCCTGCACGCCCAGCAGGGTGTTCCAGCGGCCGTCGGCGTTGCTGAGGCTGGTGGCGAAGCTCAGGCGGCCGTTCTTGCCGCCGCCCTGGTCGAAGGCGCCGATGCGCGCGCTGAGGACGCTGCCGTCCACGTTCTTCTTGAGGATGATGTTGACCACGCCGGCGATGGCGTCGGAGCCGTAAAGCGACGACTGGCCACCGGGCAGGATCTCGATGCGCTCGACCAGCTCCACCGGGATGCCGCTGATGTTGTTGAACACGTCGGAGCCGTTGTACAGCGCCGGGTAGTTGGCCATCGGTCGGCCGTCGATCAGGTACTTCACGTAGCTGGCGGACAGGCCGAACAGGCTGAGCGTCTCGGCGCCCTGGGTAAACGAGGCGGAGCTCTGGTTGTTCTGCACGCCGCCGGTGGCGAAGCTGCTCTTCTGCAGCACTTCAGCGACGTTGTTGAAGCCGCGGGCCTGGATGTCCTCGGCGGAGATGATGGTGACCGGGACGAAGGTCTCGACCTGGGTCTGGGGGATCAGCGAACCGGTGACGACCACCTTGTCCAGATCCTTGGCCTTCTCGTCGCTCTGCTGGGCGGCGGCGACGGCGGGCAGGGCCAGCGCCGCGGCAAGCGCCAGCGTCAGCGGGCGGCGAAGGATGTGTCGTTGACGAACAACCATGGGGGCTTCCTTTGATCTTATTTGATCTTTGAACTTGCGTAGGACGGATGCAGGAACTTGCATCTCCGGTCATCCCGGAGACGCCGAACCGTAACAGCCGGTTAACATCCGCCCCCTGAACGTACGGTGCCGTCTGGTATTGACTACTCCATGCCGGATGTGAGATTCGCGCGCTTCCGGACTTAGGAGAGCCCGGATCACGTGCCCGCCAAGCCATGGCGGGTGCGTCGCGCGCTGACACGCATCAAGGGGGCGCGGAGGCGGCTTCGCTAGAATCGGCGTACCCCCGCACGCGTCACCTCATCATGTCCCGTCTGCCTTCCCACGCCGTCCAGGGCGAGCTGAAACCGCTCGCCAACGTCCGCAACATCATCGCAGTGGGCTCCGGCAAGGGCGGGGTGGGCAAGTCCACCACCGCGGTGAACCTGGCGCTGGCACTGGCCGCGGAAGGGCCGAAGGTCGGCATCCTCGACGCCGACGTGTACGGCCCCAGCGTGCCGATGATGCTGGGGCTGTCCGGCCGTCCGGACAGCCCCGACGGCAAGACCATCACGCCGATGCAGGCGCACGGGGTGGAGGCGATGTCGATCGGGCTGCTGGTGGACCAGGACACGCCGATGATCTGGCGCGGGCCGATGGCCACGCAGGCGCTGAGCCAATTGCTCAACGACACGCGCTGGGGCGACCTGGACGTGCTGGTGGTGGACCTGCCGCCGGGCACCGGCGACATCCAGTTGACCATGGCGCAGAAGATCCCGGTGGCCGGTGCGGTCATCGTCACCACGCCGCAGGACATCGCCACCCTGGATGCGCGCAAGGCGCTGAAGATGTTCGAGAAGGTGAACATCCCGGTGCTCGGCCTGATCGAGAACATGGCGGTGCATGTGTGCGGCAGCTGCGGCCACGCCGAGCGCATCTTCGGCGAGGGCGGCGGCCGGAAGATGGCCGAACAGTACGGGGTGGTGCAGCTGGGCGCGCTGCCGCTGGAGATCGGCATCCGCGAGCAGGGCGATGCCGGCACGCCGATCGTGGCCGCCCAGCCGGATTCCGCGGCGGCGCAGGCCTACCGCGCGGCCGCGCGGGCGCTGCTGGCCGAACTGGACAAGCGGCCGAAGGTACGCACCGGGATCATGGCGTCCCTGCTGGGGTAAGCGGGGTTTCCAGGCGGCGCAGCCGCCAGGCTGCGAACGCCCGGGGGGATGGATCCGCCCCGCTTGGCTTAAACTCGCCGGTTCCGCACCGGGACCGAACCGCATGAGCATCAAGAGCGACCGCTGGATCCGCCGCATGGCCGAGCAGCACGGCATGATCGAGCCGTACGAGCCGGGCCAGGTGAAGCAGGCTGCCGATGGCCAGCGCATCGTCAGCTACGGCACCTCCAGCTACGGCTACGACGTGCGCTGCTCGCGCGAGTTCAAGGTGTTCACCAACATCAACTCGACGATCGTCGATCCCAAGCACTTCGACCCGAAGAGCTTCGTCGATATCGTCGGCGACGAATGCATCATCCCGCCCAATTCCTTCGCGCTGGCGCGCACCGTCGAGTACTTCCGCATCCCGCGCGACACCCTGGTGGTGTGCCTGGGCAAGAGCACCTATGCGCGCTGCGGGATCATCGTCAACGTGACCCCGCTGGAGCCGGAGTGGGAAGGCCACGTCACCCTGGAATTCAGCAACACCACGCCGCTGCCGGCGCGCATCTACGCCGGCGA
This sequence comes from Thermomonas sp. XSG, assembly GCF_014678725.1. Lineage (NCBI taxonomy): Bacteria > Pseudomonadati > Pseudomonadota > Gammaproteobacteria > Lysobacterales > Lysobacteraceae > Thermomonas > Thermomonas sp. XSG. The sequence goes on from NZ_CP061497.1 coordinate 2,477,231, forward strand.
AGGCGTGGCGCAGATGCTGTTCTTCCAGTCGGATGCCGACGACGTCTGCGAAACCAGCTACAAGGATCGCGGCGGCAAGTACCAGGGCCAGACCGGGGTCACCCTGCCGCGCACCTGAGCCAAGGTTTCCGTAGGAGCGTACCGCAGGGGCGCGATGCCCTGTGCGGGATTTGGCAAAAGCCATCGCGCCACTGCGGTGCGCTCCTACGGTTGAGCGGGACTGCCCTGTAGCGCAGCGCGCAGCGCGCTGACACGTTCGATCAGTTGTTCCGGCGCGTACGGCCGCGCGTTGGCCGCGCCCCAGACCGGGCGTGGCCAGGCGATGTCGTCGGTGTAGCGGGCGATGACGTGGACGTGCAGCTGCGGCACCTGGTTGCCCAGCGCGGCCACGTTGAGCTTGTGTGGCTTGAACAGCGCCTTCAGCGCCCGCGCCGCGGCGTCGATGTCGGCGCTGAGCGCGGTGCGCTGCGCCGGGGTCAGGTCGATGATCTCCACCGCGCCCGCCAGCTTCGGCACCAGCACCAGCCACGGATGGTTGGCATCGTCCATCAGCCGGACCTCGCAGACCGACAGGTCGCAGACCGGGGCGGTGTCGTCGGCCAGCTGCGGATGCAGTTCGTAGCGCGTGGCGGGCTGGGGAGGGGTCATGGCGTCCTCGGCTCAGTAGGCCGGGCGCAGCGCCCGGCGGAACAGGCCCAGCGTCCGCTCCAGTGCAAGCTCCGCACTGGGCCGGTGGAAGTCGTCGCGCTGGTCGCAGTTGAAGCCGTGTCCGGCGGGATACACGTGGATTTCCGCCTCGGGATGGCGCTGGCGGTGCAGCTCGACGTCGGTCTGCGGGATGCTGGGGTCGTGCTCGCCGAAGTGGAACATCATCGGCGCGTCCAGCTGCTCGTCGAGGAACGGCACGGTGCGCGCGCCGTAGTAGCTGACCGCCGGCAGCGACAGCCGGGTGTTGGCCAGGTAGGCTGCGGTGCCGCCCCAGCAGTAGCCGACCACGCCGACCTTGCCGTATTCCTGCAGCTGGGCGGCGACGGCCTTCACGTCTTCCAGCGCGCGCTCGAAGCCCAGCCGCTCCACCAGCTCACGCCCGCGCGCCACGCCCTCCGGGTCGTAGCGCAGCTGCACGTCGTGCTCGAAGTGGTCGAAGAGGGCCGGCGCCATCGCGACGTAGCCATGTTCGGCGAAGGTCGTGCAGACCGCGCGGATATGGGTGTTCACGCCGAAGATTTCCTGCACCACCACCAGCGCGCCGCGCGGCGGCACGTGCGGTGTCGCGAGCCAGGCGCGGATGCGGCCGCTCGGGGTTTCCAGGGACATCCACTCGCTCATGGGGTTGGCTCCGTCCGCTTGCCGCGATAGTACGCCTGTGGGGGCGGGCCGCCAGCCCCCCGCCGGTATACTACGCGGCCCGCGGCGGACCCCCGCCGGCCTGCGCCTACGATGTCCATGCCCCAAGCTCCCGCCTCCGCCAATCCCAAAGTCGGCTTCGTCAGCCTCGGCTGCCCCAAGGCGCTGGTGGACTCTGAGCGCATCCTTACCCAGCTGCGGGGGGAGGGCTACGATCTGGTGCAGACCTACGACGACGCCGACGTGGTGGTGGTCAACACCTGCGGCTTCATCGATTCCGCGGTGGCCGAATCGCTGGATGCGATCGGCGAGGCCATGGCCGAGAACGGCAAGGTCATCGTCACCGGCTGCCTGGGCAAGCGCGCCGACGTGATCCGCGAAGCGCATCCGGGCGTGCTGTCGATCAGCGGCCCGCAGGACTACGCCAGCGTGATGGACGCGGTGCACGCGGCAGTGCCGCCGACGCACAACCCCTTCGTGGACCTGCTGCCGGACTACGGCCTCAAGCTCACGCCCAAGCACTACGCTTACCTGAAGATTTCCGAAGGCTGCAACCACCGCTGCAGCTTCTGCATCATCCCGTCGATGCGCGGCGACCTGGTCTCGCGCCCGGTCGACGAGGTGCTGCGCGAGGCCGAGAAGCTGGTGCGCGGCGGGGTCAAGGAGCTGCTGGTGGTGTCGCAGGACACCAGCGCCTACGGCGTCGACCTGAAGTACGCGCCGCGACTGTGGGGCAACAATGTCTACGAGACGCGGATGAAGGCGCTGTGCGAGGGCCTGTCCACGCTGGGCGTGTGGACGCGCCTGCACTACGTGTATCCGTACCCGCACGTCGACGACGTGATCCCGCTGATGGCCGAGGGCAAGGTGCTGCCGTACCTCGACATCCCGTTCCAGCACGCCAGCCCGCGCATCCTCAGGCTGATGAAGCGGCCTGGCGCGGTGGACAAGACGCTGGAGCGCATCCAGCGCTGGCGCGCGATCTGCCCGGACCTCACCCTGCGCAGCACCTTCATCGTCGGCTTCCCCGGCGAGACCGATGCCGAGTTCGAGGAGCTGCTGGATTTCCTCGACGAGGCGCAGCTGGACCGCGTGGGCGCGTTCGCCTATTCGCCGGTCACCGGCGCCAAGGCCAACGAGCTGCCGGACCCCGTGCCGGAAGCGGTGAAGCAGGAGCGGCTGGCCCGCTTCATGGAGCGGCAGGCGGCGATTTCCGAAGCGCGCCTGGCGGCAAAGGTCGGCACCGTGCAGCGCTGCCTGGTGGATGCGATCGACGGCGAGCTCGCCATCGCCCGTTCGATGGCCGATGCGCCGGAGATCGACGGCCTGGTGCAGATCCAGGACGGCCGCGAAGCCGGCCTGGTGCCGGGCGAGTTCGTCAACGTGCGGATCATGGGCAGCGACGAGCACGACTTGTACGGGGAAGTCGAGTACAACGACTGAGCCGCGGCATACTCCCGGCGTCCCCGCCGAGGAGTGCCCGATGTCGCCGTCGCATCTGTTCAGTCGCCTGGCCAAGTGGGCCTCGCGCGCAGCCGGCCGCCCGCTTGGATTCGCGCTGGCCGTGCTGGTGGTGCTGGCCTGGATCCTCACCGGGCCGCTGTTCGGTTTCAGCGACACCTGGCAGCTGGTGATCAACACCGGCACCACCATCGTCACCTTCCTGATGGTGTTCCTGATCCAGAACTCGCAGAACCGCGATACCGAGGCGATCCAGCTCAAGCTGGACGAGCTGATTCGCGCCACCCGTGGCGCCCACAACGCGCTGCTGGACCTGGAAGAGCTGGAGGAGCGCGAGCTGGATGTGTTCCGCGCCCGTTACGTCGCGCTGGCGCGCACTGCGCGCGAGCGCGACGACGAAGAAGCCGACCGCGGCACGCCGGAAGTCATCGACCCGCGCTGAACGCCCCTGCAGCAGGCGCGTGGCTCAGACGTCCAGCTGCATCCCCGGCCGCGCCAGCACCGCCTGCACGCCGTGGGCCTCGTGGATCTCGCCGGCCAGCGCCTCGCGCGCAAGGTCCTCGCCGTGCACCAGCGCTACCGGCGGCGGCGTGCTGAAACCGGCGTACCAGTCCAGCAGGCCGTGCTGGTCGGCGTGCGCGGACAGTCCGCCCACCGTGTGCCGGTGGGCATTCACGCGCACGTCGTAGCCGTGGATGCGCACCCAGCGCGCGCCGTCCACCAGCCGCCGGCCGATGGTGCCCTCGGCCTGGAAGCCGACGAACACCATCCGCGTCTGCCGCTTGGGCAGGCACTGGCGCATGTGGTGGAGGATGCGGCCGCCGCTGGCCATGCCGTTGCCGGCGATGATGATCGCGCCGCCGTGGATGCGGTTGATCGCCATTGATTCCTCGGCGGTTTCGGTGACGCGCAGGTTGGGCAGGCGGAACGGATTGGGCGTGCCGCGCCACACCTCGCGCGCTTCGGCGTCGAACAGGGCGTGGTGGCGGTCGTACACCTGCACCACCTTCGAAGCCATCGGGCTGTCGAGGAAAATCCGCCAGCGCGACATGTCCCAGTCGTTCCAGTGGCGGGCGAACCAGTACAGCAGCTCCTGCGTGCGGCCCACCGCGAACGCCGGGATCAGCACGTTGCCGCCGTCGCGCCAGGCAGCTTCGAAGATCTCGCCCAGCTCGCGCACGGTTTCGTCGCGCTCGCGGTGGTTGCGGTTGCCGTAGGTGGATTCCAGCAGCAGCAGGTCGGCCTCGGCGATCTGCACGGGATCGCGCAGGATCGGCGCGTTGCGCATGCCGAGGTCGCCGGAGAACACCAGTTTCCTGCCGTCGGCCCACAGCTCCACGATGCTGGACCCGAGGATGTGGCCGGCATCGCGGAAGGCGACCTCGATGCCGGGGAACAGTTCGGTACGCGTCGCGTAGGGCAGGGGGCGCAGCTGCGAGAGCGCGCCGCGCACGTCCTCGCGGGTATACAGCGGCATCGCCTTCGGCTGGCCCGGCTTGCGCTTGCGGTTGCTGCGCTCGGCGTCGTTTTCCTGCAGCGTGGCCGAATCCATCAGCATGATCGGCAGCAGGTCGACGGTGGCTGCCTGCGCGTAGATCGGGCCGTCGAAGCCGGACAGGGTCAGCCGCGGGACGCGGCCGACGTGGTCGATGTGGCCATGGCTCAGGATCAGCGCATCGATGCTGGCGGGGTCGAACGGGAACGGCGCGAAGTTGCGTTCGTCGGCTTCCGGGCTTCCCTGGACCAGCCCGCAGTCGATCAGGATGCGCCGGCCGGCGGCTTCAACCAGATGCATCGAGCCAGTGACTTCACCGGCTGCTCCGTGGAAATGCACGCGCATGCGCTTGTCCGTTCCGTTGCGTTGCCGCAGGTTAACCCAGCAACCCCCACTTCCGGCAGATGGCGATGCGCGCGCGGGTGCGGCAATGTATGCCGCCTGCAAAACGGGAAACCACCCATGCGTCTGCTTTCCATCGCCTGTGCGCTCGCACTGGGCACCGCGGCTTCCGCCGCCCCGGCCGCCACGCCCGCCCCGGCCGCGGCCGCCGTCCCCGGCAGCGAGGCCATCGCCAGCAAAACTTTGGCCAACGGGCTGAAGATCATCGTCTGGCCGGACCACGACATCCCCAACGCCAACTACTACACCTTCTACAAGGTCGGCAGCCGCAACGAGCGCGCCGGCATCACCGGCCTCGCGCACTTCTTCGAACACATGATGTTCAACGGCACCACCCGCCGCGCGCCGGGCGAATTCGACCGCACCATGGAGGCGGCCGGCGGCAGCAACAACGCCAGCACCAGCAACGACCTGACCATCTATACGGACTGGTTCCCGTCCAGCGCGCTGGAGGCGATCTTCGACCTCGAAGGCGACCGCATGGCCAACCTGTCGTTCGACCCCAAGGTGGTGGAAAGCGAGCGCGGCGTGGTCTACAGCGAGCGCCGCTCCAGCGTCGACAACGACAGCATGGGCACGCTGATGGAGCAGATGCAGGCCACCGCCTACGTCGCGCATCCCTACCAGATCCCCACCATCGGCTGGCCCAGCGACATCGAGCGCTGGAAGACCGAGGACCTCAAGCAGTTCTTCAAGACCTACTACGCGCCCAACAACGCGGTGCTGGTGGTGGCGGGCGATGTCGAGCCGGCGCAGGTCTTCGCGCTGGCCGACAGGTACCTGGCCGCGCTGCCGCGGCAGCCGGAACCGACCCCGATCACCACGGTGGAGCCGGAGCAGCTGGGCGAGCGTCGCATCACCGTGGAGCGCGGCGATGCACAGTCGCCCATCCTGGCCTACGCCTTCCACAGCGGCATCGGCGCCGGCAGCAAGGACTATCCGGCGCTGGAACTTTTGACCACCATCCTGGCGCAGGGCCAGTCCTCGCGCCTGCACCAGCGGCTGGTCGAGCGCGAACAGGTGGCGGTGGATGCCGGTGCGTTCGCCGAGGCCGGTTTCGACCCGGGCCTGCTGTGGGTCTACGCGATGCTGCCGCCCGGCGGCGACCTGGCGAAGGCCGAGGCGCTGCTGGACGAGGAACTGGCGAAGATCGCCCGCGACGGCGTGACCGCCGCCGAGCTGGACAAGGCGCGCAACCTGAAGTTGTCCGCGTTCTGGCGCGGCATGGCCACCATCAACGGCAAGGCGCGCGCACTGGGCACCGCCGAGGTGTTCGAGGGCGACTACCGCAAGGCCTTCGACGAACCCGCCGCCTTCGAGGCCGTCACCGCCGCCCAGGTGCAGGCGCTGGCCGCAAGGATCCTGCGCAGGCAGAACCGCACCACCGGCCTGCTGCAACCCGTCGCCGCGCCCGCGGCCAACAAGGAGGGCGTTTGATGAGCGGCCTGCGTTTCGTGTTCGCGGCGCTGGCCGCATTCGCCTTCGGCAGCGCCACGGCTGCTGCCGACATCAAGCTGCCGGACTACCAGACCGTCCGGCTGGACAACGGCGCCACCCTGCTGCTGACCCCACGCAAGGACGTGCCGATGGTCGCGGCTACCGTGCTGGTGCGCGGCGGTGCGCTGGCCGACCCGGCCGGCAAGGAGGGTACCGCCGGCCTGCTGGCGGAGATGCTGTCCAAGGGCGCGGGCAGCCGCGATGCGCTGGCCTTCGCGCAGGCGGTGGATGGCGCCGGCGGCAACCTCGACTTCGGCAGTTCCAGCGAGGCGCTCACCGCCAACGCGCAGTTCCTGTCGAAGGACACCGGGCTCATGCTGTCGCTGCTGGCCGATGCGCTGCTGCGTCCGGCGATGGCGCCGGCCGAGTTCGACAAGCTGCGCAAGCGCGCCATCGACGGGATCGCGAGCGCCAAGGATTCCGACCCGCGCCGGCTGATCGGCCTGTATGCCAGCGGCTGGTTGTTCCGCGGGCATCCCTATGGGCGTCCGGCCGGTGGCGACGAAACCAGCTTGGCCACCGTTACCCTGGACGACCTGCAGGCGTTCCGTCGCCAGCAGATGGGGGGTGACCGCCTGATCATCTCGATCGCCGGCGACTTCGATCCTGCCGCCGTGACCGCGCAGGTGAGGCAGGCGTTCGGCGGCTGGGCCAAGGCGGAAGGCGCATTGCCGCAGGTCGCGGCGAAGGCCCGGGAAAGCGGTCGCCGTGTCCTGCTGGTCGACAAGCCCGGCGCCACCCAGACCTATTTCTCGCTGGGCAACGTCGGCAGCCAGCGCAGCGACCCGGCCCGTGCCGCGCAGGATCTGGTGCAGACCGCGTTCGGTGGTCGCTTCACCTCGATGCTCAATACCGAGCTGCGGGTGAAGTCCGGCCTGACCTACGGCGCCAGCGCGCAGCTGCCGCGCCCGCGCCACCCGGGTGCCGCCCAGATCACCAGCTTCACCAAGACCGATTCCACCAAGGCCGCGATCGACCTGGCCATCGCCACCCTCGACCGCCTGCACAAGGACGGGCTGGACGCCGCCACCCTGCAGTCGGCCAGGAACTACATCGCCGGACAGTTCGCGCCGAGCATGGAAACCGCGCCGCAGTTGGCCAGCGCCATCGCCTGGCTGGCCCTGTACGGCGACGGCCGCGACTACATCGACGGCTACCTCGGGCAGGTGGCCGCCGCCACGCCGGCGCAGGTGGCAGAGGCGCGCGCGGTGTTCCCGGCCAGTGGCGACCTGGTGATCGTGGCGATCGGCGATGCGGCGAAGATCCGCACGGTGATGCAGGGTTACGGCCCGGTCACCGAGATGAAACTGACCGATCCGCGCTTTTCACCCTGAACGCGGGGCGGTGCCGGCGGCCATGACCTCCGGCACCCTCCCGCGCGTCGGGCAGCCGATACAGTCCGAAGACGCGGCCAGGTGCCGCGTCTTTTTTTCATTCCCGCCTCGCCGGAGCCGCCTGCCGTGAACACCCCGAAGTCCCTGCTGCTGTCCCTCGCCATCGCCACGGCGCTGGGCGCCTGCCAGAAACCGGCCGAACCGGCCGCCAACGCCGGCGCGGGCGACGCCAAGGCCGATCCGGCCGCCTACACCCTGGACGAATCCAAGCTCCCGCCGGTCAACCGCTTCCTGCCCGGCGACCTGGATCCGGCGAAGAACGCCTGCGCCGACTTCGGCGGCTACGTCAACGGCAAGTGGCTGGCCGCCAACGCGATCCCGGGCGACCGCACCAGCTGGGGTGCGTTCGAAATGCTGGACGAACGGTCGCAGGCGGTGCAGCGCCAGCTGGCCGAACAGGCCGCGGCCAGGGCCAACGCCAGCGGCATCGACAAGATCGTCGGTGATTTCTGGGCCGCCGGCATGGATGCGGCGAAGATCAACGCGCAGGGCATCGCGCCGCTGCAGTCGCGGCTGGACGCGATCGCCGCGCTCGACAGCCAGGACAAGATCGCCGATTACCTGCGCAGCAGCGCAGCCAAGGGCGAGAACCTGCTGTTCGGCTTCGGTCCCGAAGCGGACTTCAACGACCCGTCGATGAACATCGCCTACGCCGCCCAGGGCGGCCTGGGCCTGCCGGATCGCGGTTACTACTTCGACAAGGACAAGGCGGACAAGCTTGCCGCCTACCAGGCCCACATCGCCAAGGTGCTGGAGCTTTCCGGCGTCGAGGCTGCAGATGCCGCGGCCCAGGCCAAGGACGTGGTGGCCTTCGAAACCCGGCTGGCCAAGGTGTCCAAGTCCAGCGAGGAGATGTCGCGCGACGTCTCGCTGTACTACAACCCGGTCAGCCCGGCCGACGCCGACAAGCTGACCCCCAACTTCCCGTGGACGAAGTTCTTCGAGGCCCAGGGCATCGCGGCGCCGAAGATGTTCTCGCTGGCCATCCCCGCCTTCCACCAGGAGGTCAGCAAGATGCTGGCCGAGGTACCGGCCGCGCAGTGGCAGAGCTACCTGCGCTTCCATACCGTGGACGGCGCCTCGCCGTACCTGGCCGATGCGTTCGCCAACGAGCACTTCAACTTCTACGGCAAGGCCATGCGCGGCCAGAAGGAGATCAAGGAGCGCGGCAAGCGCGTGCTCGACACCCTCAACAGCAGCGCCGGCGAGGCGCTGGGGCAGATCTACGTCAAGGTCGCGTTCTCGCCGGAAGCCAAGGCGCGCATGCAGGAGCTGGTGAAGAACCTGTCGGAGGCGCTCAAGGTGCGGATCGGCGGGCTGGCCTGGATGGGTGATGCGACCAAGGCCAAGGCGATGGAGAAGTGGGCGAGCTTCACGCCCAAGATCGGCTACCCGGACAAGTGGCGCGACTGGAGCGGGCTGGCCACCAGCCGCGACAGCTATATCGGCAACGTGCTGGCCGCCAATGCCTTCAATTACCAGTGGATGCTGGGCAAGATCGGCAAGCCGGTGGACCGGACCGAATGGGGTATGAGCCCGCAGACGGTCAACGCCTATTACAACCCGCTGCAGAACTAGATCGTGTTCCCGGCCGCCATCCTGCAGCCGCCGTTCTTCGATCCGGCGGCGGACGACGCGCTCAATTACGGCGGCATCGGCGCGGTGATCGGCCACGAGATGACCCACGGCTATGACGATCAGGGCAGCCGCTTCGGCGCCACCTGCAAGTTCGAGAACTGGTGGAGCCCGGAGGATGCCAAGGGCTTCTCCAGCCGTACCGACAAGCTGATCGCGCAGTTCAACAGCTACCTCGCCGGCCCCGGCCAGTACGTCAACGGCAAGCTGACCCTGGGCGAGAACATCGCCGACCTGGGCGGCCTGGCCACCGCCTACGACGCCATGCGGAAGGCCACCGAAGGCAAGGACGACCCGAAGGCCGACGGCCTGAGCCGCGACCAGCGCTTCTTCCTGAACTGGGGCACGGTGTGGCGCCGCAACTTCACCCCGGAAGAACTGAAGGTCCGGCTGACCACCGACCCGCATGCGCCGGCCAACTTCCGCGCCATCGGTGCACCGTCCAACCTGCCGGCCTTCGCCAGCGCATTCGGTTGCAAGGCGGGCGATGCGATGGTGCGGGCGGACGGCCAGCAGGTGGTGATCTGGTAACGCCTGGCGGCGCGTCCTAGCCGACAATTCCCGCCGGAATGCGGATGCATCCGGCGGCATCGCCGGCTGGGCGGGACGCCGCGCGGATGTTAGTGTCGCGCGCCAATACCATTGCACCCACTGCGGGCGGAGAACGGCGTGACGGATTTGCTGCGGAACATGCGCCTGCGCACCGGCGGCGATGGCCCCTGGTGGCGGCCGCGCGTGTCCACGGAAGCGCTGGCCGCGCTGGCCAGCATCTGGTTCGCGCTCGTCCTCAACGGTCCGCTATGGGACGCGGTGCGGGCCGGCAGCGGTTCCCTGCGGGTGCTGCTGTCGCTGGGCGTGGCGGTGTTCGCGCTGCAGGCGCTGCTGTTCGGGCTGCTGTGCTGGGGCAGGCTGGCACGGCCGGTTCTGGCCCTGCTGCTGGTGGTGAGTGCGTTCGCCCACTGGTACATGACCCGCTACGCGGTGGTGCTGGATCCGGAAATGATCCGCAACGTGCTGGCAACCGACGTGGCCGAGAGCCGGGAGCTGGTATCGGTACGGATGCTCCTGCATGCGCTGCTGCTGGGCGTGCTGCCGGCCGTGGCGGTGCTGCTGACCCGCCCGCTGCCGGCGCGCAGTTGGCGGCGCGGGCTGCTGCGCCGTGCCGGCTTCCTGCTGGCGATGGCGCTGTTGGCCGGCGGCGCATTGGCAGCCTCCTCGCAGGGTGTGTTCTCGCTGATGCGCAGCGATCCCTCCCTGCGTTACCGGATCACTCCCGGTAACTACACCGTTTCGCTGGTGCGGGTATTGAAGCCCTCGAAGGCGAGGGGGCCGGTGAAGGTGGTCGGCGCCGATGCGCACCGGCCGCCCGCGGCGCTGGCACGCAAGCCGCGGCTGCTGGTGCTGGTGGTCGGCGAAACGGTGCGCGGCGACCATTGGGGACTGAACGGCTACGGCCGCCAGACCACGCCGGAGCTGGCGGCGCGCGGGGTGGTCAATTTCCCCGATGTGACCGCCTGCGGCACCAGCACCGAAGTGTCGCTGCCGTGCATGTTCTCCCCGTTCGGGCGCGAACGTTACGACCGCGACGCCATCCGCGGCCACGAATCGCTGCTCGACGTCGCCGCCCGCGCCGGCGTGGGCGTGCTCTGGCGCGACAACCAGTCGGGCTGCAAGGGGATCTGCGTGCGCCAGCGCTCGGAGACGATGGGGCCGTCCGACGCCGCCGCGCTGTGCGCGGACGGGCGCTGTTTCGACGAGATCCTGCTGTCCGGCCTGCAGGCCCGGATCGATGCCGTCCCGGGCGATGCACTGATCGTGCTGCACATGCTGGGCAACCACGGCCCGAACTACTTCGAACGCTATCCGCCGAAGTTCGAACGTTGGACGCCGGTCTGCCGCACCGCAGAGCTGGGGCGCTGCACGCAGCAGGAAATCATCAATGCCTACGACAACGCGATCCTCTATTCGGATGCGGTGCTGGGGCAGTTGATCGACCTGCTGGCGCAACAGCAGGGCCACGACGCGGCGATGCTGTACCTGTCCGACCACGGCGAATCGCTGGGCGAATACGGGCTGTTCCTGCACGGCGCGCCGCACGCCATCGCGCCGAAGCCCCAGCTGCATGTGCCGATGACGCTGTGGATGTCGCCCGGTTTCGTCGCCGGCGAGCGGCTTGACGCCGCCTGCCTGCGCGAGGCGGCGAAGCGGCCGGCCAGCCACGATCACCTGTTCTCGACCGTGCTGGGGGTGTTCGACGTGCAGACGTCGGTGTACCGCCCTGAACGGGATCTGCTGGGCGCCTGCCGGGCGCGCTGAAGCGCAGCGGACAGTTGTCAGGAAACCGTCAAGAAAAGTCCGTCGCTGCCGTTGACGTGGCAAGGGAGCGGATCGGGCCGCGTTGCCCTTGCGGTCGGTCGTGGCGGTTTCGCCGGGACGCGCGGCTGGTTCCGGTCCGGTGTCCACAACCTCCGCAGGTCCATACCATGTCCAAATCCCCCGCTTCCCGCAGCGGCAGCGTCGCCACCCGCCTGATGCTGGGGGTCGCCCTGATTGCCATCGCCGCGTTCGGGCTGACCGCCGCGGTGAGCTACTGGAAGAGCAGCCGCGCGCTGCTAGCGTCGGCGCAGGGTGCGCTGGAGAACCTGGCGCAGTAAGAAACCCAGCGCGTCGCGGTGGAGATGAGCCAGTCCTATGACGCGGTGCAGACCCTCGCCGAGAACCTGAAGACCCAGCGCGGCCAGGTCAGCCGCGCGGTGGTCGACGAGACCTTCAAGCAGCAGGTCGAGATGCATCCGGAGCGCGCCGGCATGTGCGTGCTGTTCGAACCCGACGCCTTCGACGGCAAGGACGCGGAGTTCGTGGATGCGCCCATGCACGACGCCACCGGCCGCTTCATGAGCTACTACGCGCGCGTCGATGGCAAGGTCGTGGGCGAGCCCCTGCGCGACTATGAAGACCCGAAGCTGGGCGAGTGGTACGTCACTCCCAAGACGCTGAAGCGGCCGGTGATCATCGAGCCCTACCCGTACCAGGTGGGCGGCAAGACCCTGATGCTGACCACGATTGCGATTCCGATCATGGAAGGCGACCGCGTGCTGGGCGTGGTGACCTCGGAATTCGAACTGTCCACCCTGCAGCAGCGGGTTGCGCAGCTGCGCCCACTGGGCGAGGGCCGCGCCGAACTGCTGTCGCCGATGGGCACGGTGGTGGCGTCGCCGGACGCCGCCAGCATCGGCAAGAAGCGCGAGGACGCGACCACCAGGGCGATCCTGGCCGCGACCGAGGAGGACCGGCTCTACAGCGACTTCAATGCCGACGCACAGGGCATGGTGAAGGTCTACGCGCCGCTGCGCGTGGGCGAGAGCAACCGCCGTTTCGCGCTGGGCGTGCTGGTGCCGCGGGCGCTGCTGACCGCGCAGGCGCGTTCGCAGCTGGTGCTGGTGGTGCTGATCGGCCTGCTGGCCGCGGTGGCGCTGTGCGCCGGCCTGTACCTGGTGCTGCGCCAGCTGGTGCTGCGGCCGCTGGCGGAGGCGGTGCGGGTTTCCGGCGACGTGGCCGACGGCCGGCTGGACACCCATATCCCGCAGGTCGGCAACAACGAGCTGGGCCGGCTGCTGCAGGCGCAGCGGCGGATGGTCGACCAGCTCAAGGCACGCTCGGAACAGGACCGGGCGCGGGCCGCGGAAGACCTGCGCATCCGCACCGCGCTGGACGAAGTCAGCACCAGCGTGATGATCGCCGATGCCGACCTCAACATCATCTACGGCAACAAGCCGCTGATGAAGATGCTGGGCGAGGCCGAGCAGGACCTGCGCCGTGACCTGCCACAGTTCGACCTGCGCACGATGATCGGCAGCAACATCGACATCTTCCACAAGCATCCGGCGCACCAGCGCCGGCTGCTGGGTGAGCTGCGCGGGACCCACCGCGCGCAGATCACCGTGGGCAACCACATCCTGCGCCAGCTCATCAACCCGGTCACCGACGCGCAGGGCCAGCGCGTTGGCTACGTGGTGGAGTGGGACGACCGCACCGAGGAGGTGCGGATCGAAGGGGAGGTCAGCGACATCATCCGCAATGCGGTCGATGGCGACCTGTCCGGGCGGATCCCGCTGGATGGCAAGCAGGGCTTCCTGCTGCAGCTTTCGGGGCAGATGAATGACCTGCTGTCCGCCATTTCCGGCAGCGTCGAGCAGGTGTCCACCGTGCTGCGCGCGCTGTCGCAGGGCGACCTGACCGCGCGCATGGATGGGGACTTCCGCGGTGTGTTCGCGCGCATGCGCGACGACGCCAACGCCACCGTGGCCCAACTCACCGGAATCGTGTCCGGCATCCAGCAGGCCGCCGGAAACATCAATGCCGCCGCCAGCGAGATCGCCGCTGGCAATGACGACCTCTCGCGCCGCACCGAACAACAAGCGGCATCCCTGGAGGAGACCGCGGCGTCGATGGAGGAGCTCACCTCCACCGTCAAGCAGAACGCCGACAACGCACGCCAGGCCAACCAGGTGGCGCAGGGTGCGGCGCAGGTGGCGGCGCAGGGTGGCCAGGTGGTTGACCAGGTCGTGACCACCATGTCGGCCATCGACGCCTCGTCGAAGAAGATCGCCGACATCATCAGCGTGATCGACGGCATCGCCTTCCAGACCAACATCCTGGCCCTGAACGCGGCGGTGGAAGCCGCCCGCGCCGGCGAGCAGGGCCGCGGCTTCGCGGTGGTGGCGGGCGAAGTGCGCGCGCTGGCGCAGCGCAGCGCCGGCGCGGCCAAGGAGATCAAGCAGCTGATCGAGGAGTCGGTGGGCAAGGTGACCGACGGCTCGACGCTGGTGCGCCAGGCCGGCAGCACCATGCACGAGATCGTGACCTCGGTGTAGCGGGTCACCGACATCATGGCGGAGATTTCCGCGGCTTCGCAGGAGCAGAGCTCGGGCATCGAGCAGGTCAACCGCACGGTGACCCAGATGGACGAAACCACCCAGCAGAACGCGGCGCTGGTGGAAGAGGCCACCGCCGCGGCCCGTTCGATGGAAGAGCAGGCGCGCCAGCTCAGCGCCGCGGTGGCCGCGTTCCGGCTCCAGGGCGGACCTGTCCTATAACGGACCGCGCCGACTCATCCGCAGGGCGTCGCGGCGGCGCTCCCGCGGGTTGCATCGGGCCGCAACCGTGACCGCCATCGCCGTTCCGGCGGGTGGCCCCCAACTCCCCCGGCAGAGCGCCGTTATCCGGGGGCGAGGCCGTGCGGCCGCGTCCGGACAGCGGCCGCGGCGCGTCGCTGTGACCGGACCTCCCCCACTCGAACAAGACAAGGCATGTCCATGCAACTCAAGAAACTATCGATCGCGCTGGCGCTCGGCTTGGCACTCGCGCAGGGCGCCCAGGCGCAGGATGGAGAAGAACGCTTCAAGCTGAGCGGGTTCGGCACGCTCGGCATCGCCCATTCCAGCGAAGACAAGGCCGACGTGACCCCGGATTTCCAGGTCGACCGCGGCGTAGGCGCCAGCGACGCTGTCTCCGGCCGGCTGGACTCGCGCATCGGCGTGCAGCTCAACGCCGGATTCAGCGACAACTTCAGCGGCGTGGTGCAGGCCGTCAGCGAATACGCGGTGACCAAGTCGTATCGCCCGGAACTCACCCTGGCGCACGTCAAGTACCGCTTCTCGTCGGCCTTCAGCGCCCGTCTCGGCCGCATTTCCGCGCCGCTTTACATGCTGTCCGAGTACCAGCGCGTCGGCTACGCGATGCCGTGGGCCCGTCCGCCGCAGGAGGTCTACAACTACCTGCTGCCGATGGATGGCATCGAGGGGCAGTACAACATCACCGCCGGTGAAACCGTCATCGGCATCCAGGGCTTCTATGGCCGTATCGACTCCGAAAAGGCCGACGTCAACGCGATGCGCGGGATGGCGGTGACGGTCGACAAGGGCGCGTCAAGTTTCCGCGTCAGCCACATCCTCGGCCGCGTGCAGTACGTCACCGCCGACATCGACGCGCTGTTCAACACCTACCGCAACCTGCCGATCCCGGCGCTGGCGGCGGCGGCGGCGCGGCTCGACCCACGCGACATGGACGGCAGCTTCAGCGGCATCGGCTACAGCTACGACCCGGGCGACTGGTTCCTGCGCAGCGAAATCATCCGCGCCGACTACGCGCCGTCGATCAGCGGCAAGACCACCTCGGGCTACGCCAGCGTGGGCTATCGCCATGGCAGCCTGACGCCGTCGCTGACGGTGGCGCACGTGGACGTGCGCGGGCAGGAAATGCCGGGCGCGCTCGACCCGTTCGGCCTGCTCAACGGCGCCGTCGCCAGCAACAACGCCAACCGCCACAGCTACTCGGCGGCGCTGCGTTGGGACGTGCGCGACAACGTCGCCATCAAGTTCCAGGCCAGCCGCGTCCAGAACCATTCCGGCTCGTTCGGCAGCCTGGACAACCTGCAGCCGGGCTTCCAGCCGGGCCGCGGCTACAACCTGCTGTCGGCCTCCGTCGACTTCGTCTTCTGAGGTGAGCCCATGACTATTACTTCTAAGCGGCGCATGCTCCTGCTCGCCGCGCTGTTGACGGCCACCTCGGTGGCGCAGGCCGGCGTGGTGGTGGTGATGTCGTCGAAAAGCGACGTGTCCTCGCTGAGCAAGGCGCAGGTGGCACAGATCTTCATGGCCAAGACCGACGCCCTGCCCAACGGGCGGGTCGCCAAACCGGTCGACCAGGCGGAAGGGTCGGCCGTGCGCAACGAGTTCTACGACAAGGTGGCCGACAAGTCCGCCGCGCAGATGAAGGCGTACTGGTCGCAGCTGACCTTCACCGGCAAGGCGCAGCCGCCACGCAAGGTCTCGGGCGATGCGGCGGTCAAGGCCGCGCTGGGCGAAAACCCGGCGGCGATCGGCTACATCAGCGATGGCGCCGTCGACGGCAGCGTCAAGGTGGTGTTCAAGCCCTGATCCCGACGGATCGATGCCGGGCAAGCCCGAGCCCGCGTCGCGCCCCGCGACGCGGGCTTTTTTCATGCCAGCAGACGCTTCACCTTGCGCAGCGCGGCGATGAACGCGTCGATTTCCTCATGCGTGTTGTAGAACGCAAGCGAAGCGCGGCAGGTGGTGCCCACGCCCAGCCACTGCAGCAGCGGGTGCGCGCAGTGCTGGCCGGAGCGCACCGCGACGCCTTCGAGATCCAGCAGGGTGGCGAGGTCGTGCGAATGCGTGCCCTCGATGGCAAAGCTGATCACCGCGGCCTTGTGCGCGGCAGTGCCATACAGGCGCAGACCGTCGATCTTGAGCAGTTCTTCGGTGGCGTGCGCCAGCAGCGCCTGTTCGCGCGCGGCGATATCGGCCATCCCGATGGAGGCCAGGTAATCGCAGGCCGCCCCCAGGCCGACGTGGCCGGCGATATTGGGCGTGCCCGCCTCGAACTTGTGCGGGCCTTCGTTGAACACGGTGCCGTCGAAACGCACTTCCCGGATCATCTCGCCACCGCCGAGGAACGGCGGCATCGCATCGATGTGCTCACGCCGCGCCCACAGCGCCCCGGTGCCGGTGGGCCCGCTCATCTTGTGGCCGGTGACCGCGTAGAAGTCGCAGCCGATGGCGGGAATATCCACCGGCATGTGCGGCGCGGCCTGCGAGCCGTCGACCACCGTGGTGATCCCGCGCTTGCGCGCCTCGCGGCAGATGTCGGCAACCGGGTTGATGGTGCCAAGCACATTACTGACGTGGGTCAGCGCCAGCAGCTTCACCTCGGGCGTCATCGCCGCGGACAGCGCATCGAGGTCGAGGCTGCCGTCCGGCAGCAGTTCCGCCACCTTGATGGTCGCGCCGGTGCGCTGGGCGATGAGCTGCCAGGGCACGATGTTGGCGTGGTGCTCCATCCGGGTGACGAGGATGGCATCGCCCGCCTTCAGCTGCGGCAGGCCCCACGAATACGCCACCAGGTTGATGGCGAAGGTGGTGCCGCTGCACAGGATCAGCTCGTCGGTGCGCACGTTGAGGAAGCGCGCCAGCTTGCCGCGTGCGCCTTCATAGGCCTCGGTGGCCTCGCTGCCGAGTGCGTGCACCGCGCGGCTGACGTTGGCATTGTGGCGGCGGTAGAAGTCGTCGGTGGCGGCGATCACCGCCTCGGGCTTCTGCCCGGTATTGGCCGCATCGAAATAGATCAGCGGTTTGCCGTGGACCTGCCGCTGCAGCAGAGGGAAGTCCCTGCGCACGGCCGCCCAGTCGATCGCCGATACCGTTTCCATGTTCACGCGCCCAGCCTCGCCAGGGCGCGACCCAGCGCGGCGTCGGCCAGCGCGCGGCTGGGGCCGTCGCCGATGGCGTTGACCACCTCGCGGCAGAACGCGCCGGTCAGCAGCGCGCGCGCCTGCACCTCCGGCAATCCGCGCGAGCGCAGGTAGAACAGAGCGGTGGGATCGAGCTGGCCGACCGTGGCGCCGTGGGCGGCTTTGACCTCGTCGGCGTGGATTACCAGCACCGGCTGGGTGTCGATCTCCGCCTCGTTGGACAGCAGCAGGTTCTTGTTGGACAGGTCGGCCTCGGTGCCGTCGGCGCCGGGGTGGATGGTGATGCCGCCGTGGAAGACCGCGCGCCCGCGCTGGCCGGCCAGGCCGCGCCAGGTCAGGCCGCAGCGGTTGTCGCGGGCAAGGTGTTCGATGCCGAGGCGGGTATCCACGTGGCGGCGGCCGTCGGCCAGCAGCACGCCATCGGCCCGCAGCGTGGCGCCATCGCCCTCCAGCCGTACGTTGAGTTCGTGGCGCGACAGTGCCGCGCCCAGCTCCAGGTCGGTGCGCGCATAGCCGGCGTCGCGCGCCAGCACCGCGTCGGTGCGGGCGAACAGGCTGGCGCGCGCGGCGGCATCCTGCACGCGCACGTGCGACAGGCGTGCGCCGTCGGCCACGTGTGCATGCAGCAGCCCATTGCCGAGGTGGGCATGCTCGCCCGCAGCCAGTTCATGTTCCACCAGTTGCAGCGCCGCGCCTTCGCGCAGCTCGATGAAATGCCGCAGGTGCCAGGCCGCATCGCCGCCGTCCTGCGGCGCGCCGACATGGACGATGTGCAGGGGGGATTCGACCTGCACCCCGGCGTCGACGCGGACCACCACGCCTTCGCGCGCCAGCGCGGCATTGAGGCGGGCGAAGGGTTCGTCGATGCGCTGGTAGCGGCGTTCGAGGAAATGGACTGCGCGCGGATCATCGCCTTGCAGCAGCCGCGACAGCGGGCCGACTTCGATGCCGACGGGCAGCGCCGACACATCGCTCAAGACTGCATCGAAATGACCATTGACGAAGACGATGCGTGGTGCGGGAATCGCGGCCAGCAGCGTGGGATCGATAGCCACCGCCGCGGCCTGCGCGAAGCTGCGGCGTTCCAGCTGGCGCAGCGAGGTGTATTTCCAGCTTTCCGCGCGCTGCGGCAGGCCGTCGCGCAGCACCTCGTCCAGCAGCGCGCGGCGGGTGGCGTCGCCCTCGAAGCCAGCGGCCAGCGAGTCGAGCAGGGCGCCCATCAGGCGGCCTCCGGCGCCAGCCGGTTCCTGATCCAGTCGTAGCCGTGTTCTTCCAGTTGCAGTGCCAGCTCCGGGCCGCCGCTCTCGACGATGCGGCCATTGGCCAGCACGTGCACCACGTCCGGCTTGATGTAGTCGAGCAGGCGCTGGTAGTGGGTGATGACGAGGAAGGCGCGTTCGTTTGATCGCTGCGCGTTGACGCCGTCGGCCACCGCCTTCAGCGCATCGATGTCGAGGCCGGAGTCGGTTTCGTCGAGGATCGCCAGCTTCGGCTCCAGCAGCGCCATCTGGAAGATCTCGTTGCGCTTCTTCTCGCCGCCGGAAAATCCTTCGTTGACGCCGCGATGCAGCAGCTCGTCCTTCAGGTGCAGCACCGCGAGTTTCTCCCGCACCTTCTTGAGGAACTGCATCGAGTCGAGTTCTTCCTGCCCGCGCGCCTTGCGCTGGGCGTTGAACGCCGCGCGCAGGAAGTAGGTGTTGTTCACGCCGGGGATTTCCACCGGGTACTGGAAGGCCAGGAACACGCCGGCGGCGGCGCGCTCCTCGGGCTCCAGCTCCAACAGCGGCTTGCCGTCGAACTCGATCGTGCCGGCGGTGACCTCGTAGCCGTCGCGGCCGGCCAGGATGTTGCCCAGCGTGGACTTGCCGGCGCCGTTCGGGCCCATGATGGCGTGCACTTCACCTGCCGCAACAGAGAGCGAGAGCCCCTTGAGGATTTCCTTGCCCGCAACGGTGGCGTGGAGGTCGGTGATCTTGAGCATGTGCGTTTCCAATAGGTTCTTTCGAGTCCATCCCCTGCGGGGATGGAGAAAATCAGCCGACCGCGCCTTCCAGCGTCACGTCCAGCAGTTTCTTGGCTTCCACGGCGAATTCCATCGGCAGTTCGCGGAACACCTGCTTGCAGAAGCCGTCGACGATCATCGACACCGCGTCCTCCTGGCCGATGCCGCGGCTGCGGCAGTAGAACAGCTGGTCGTCGCTGATCTTCGAGGTGGTCGCCTCGTGTTCGACGGTGGCGCTGGGGTTCTTCACCTCGATGTAGGGGAAGGTGTGCGCGCCGCAGGTCTTGCCGATCAGCAGGCTGTCGCACTGGGTGTGGTTGCGCGCGCCGTCGGCGCCGGCGGCGACCTTCACCAGTCCGCGGTAGGTGTTCTGGCCGCGTCCCGCGCTGATGCCCTTGCTGACGATCTTCGACTTGGTGCGCTTGCCGATGTGCACCATCTTGGTGCCGGTATCGGCCTGCTGGTAATGGTGGGTGAGCGCCACGCTGTGGAACTCGCCGGTGGAGTCGTCGCCGGTGAGGATGCAGCTGGGGTACTTCCAGGTGATCGCGCTGCCGGTCTCCACCTGCGTCCACGTCACCTTGCTGCGCGCGCCGCGGCATTCGGCCCGCTTGGTGACGAAGTTGTAGATGCCGCCGACGCCGTTCTCGTCGCCGGGGTACCAGTTCTGCACGGTGGAATACTTGATCTCGGCATCTTCCAGCGCCACCAGCTCCACCACCGCGGCGTGCAGCTGGTTCTCGTCGCGCATCGGCGCGGTGCAGCCCTCGAGGTAGGACACGTGGCCCTTGTCCTCGCAGATGATCAGGGTGCGCTCGAACTGGCCGGTGTGGCCGGCGTTGATGCGGAAGTAGGTGCTCAGCTCCATCGGGCAGCGCACGCCCTTGGGGATGTAGACGAAACTGCCGTCGGAGAACACCGCCGAATTGAGCGCGGCGAAGTAGTTGTCGCCCACCGGCACCACGGTGCCGAGGTACTTCTTCACCAGTTCCGGGTGGTTGAGGATGGCGTCGCTCATGGAGGTGAAGATCACCCCGACCGCGGCCAGTTCCTTCTTGAAGGTGGTGCCGACGCTGACCGAGTCGAACACCGCGTCCACCGCCACCCCGGCCAGCTTGGCGCGCTCGTGCAGCGGCACGCCCAGCTTGTCGTAGGTGTCCAGCAGTTCCTTTGGCACCTCGTCCAGTGATTTGTACTTCGGGCCCTTGGGCGCGCTGTAGTAGCTCAGCGCCTGCAGGTCGATCGGGCCGATCTGCAGCTTCGCCCAATCGGGCTGGCGCATGGTCAGGAAGTGGCGGTAGGCCTCCAGCCGCCACTGGGTCATCCATTCCGGCTCGTGCTTCTTGGCCGAAAGCGCGCGGATGATGTCCTCCGACAGACCCGGCGGCAGCGAATCGGTTTCGATGTCGGTGATGAAGCCGGCGTCGTATTTGCGCCCCAGCTGGGCGTGGATCTCGGCGTTCTGCGGTTCGTTCATGGGGGTGTTCCTCAGACCTGCGCCAGGCGGGCGGGGATGCGCCCGCGCGCGGGTCGTTGCGGTGGTTCCAGCATCTGCGCCAGCGAGATGTTGCCCAGCGCTTCGGCCACCACGTCGTTGATGCGGCGCCAGTTGGCCTGCACGCCGCAGCTGTGCGCGATCCCGCACTGGCCGCTGGGCACGCTGCACTCGGTCATACCCAGCGGGCCTTCCATCGCCTCGACGATCTCGACCAGGCTGATCGCAGCGGCCGGGCGGGCAAGCCGGTAGCCTCCATTGGCGCCTCGGAAGCCCGCCACCAGCCCGGCGGCGGCCAGCGGCTTGAGCACCTTGGCCACGGTGGGCGCTTCCAGTCCGGCACGCTCGGCCAGTTCCGGCGCGCTCATCACCGCATCCGGCCGGGCGGCGAGCACGGTCAGGACGACGGTGGCGTAGTCGGTCAGCCGGGTGACGCGGAGCATGGCGGGACAGGGCAGGGGAATCTGGACTGAAATTGTACGTTTTAGGGCCGCTGCCGCCAAGTTTCAGCGCCTGACTTGCATCAAGACCCGTTCGATCCAGGCCTGGACCGCATCGGTATAGCTAGAAGGCTGGCCCAGGCTGTCGTTGATCTCCGAATGCGACAGCGCTTCCGGCAGCACCTGCATCGGCACCTGCAGGCTGGCAGCGCGGCCGGCGAACTTGCGGGCTTCGGCGCAGGGTGCGGTGGGGAAGCTCCGGGTGCTGGAACAGACCAGCAGCATCAGCAGTGCGCTGCGTTCAAGCTGCTGTTGCGGCGAAACCGATGCCCAGTAGGCGGGGTCGGTGCCGAACGCATCGCGGTAGAGCTGCGGCAGGCGCGGCTGGCCCATCAGCGCGGGGACATCCAGCGCGCCGCTGTCCAGCGACACCACGCCGAGCGGGCGATGCGCGCCGGCTTGCCGCAGCAGGCCTTGGGGATTGCTGCCCAACAGCGCCACCAGGTGCGCGCCGGCGGAATGGCCCATCAGGATCGTCTTCGCCGGATCGGCGGACCACTCGCGGGCGCGCCGCTGCACCGAAGCCAGCGCGGCGGCGACGTCGCCGGCTTGCACGAGCGGATCCGCATCGGGTTCCATCCGGTAGTTGGCGGACACGAATACGAAGCCGCGCTGCAGCCAGTACGCCGCCTTGTTGCCGACGACGTTGGACATGCGTTTGTCGCCTCGGCGCCAGCCGCCGCCATGGACCATGAACAGGATCGGCGCATCCGGCCGTGCATGAGCGGGCAGGTAGACGTCGTAGCGCTGCCTTGGGTCCGGGCCATAGGCGATATCGCGTTCGACGCGCACACCCGGCGGCAGTGGCGCGCGTTCGCCATGCCCGGCGGCTTCGATTTGCGGCTGCATCCGCTGCAGGATGCGATCGCGAAGTCGCTGCTTCGCCGGTGGCGCCGCTGCGGCGGCCGTGGCGATCAGGCAGAGTGCAAGCAGGCCGGTCGGGATCGGGGAGCGCTGGGACATGTCGGGCATTCCTGCGTCGGTGACACAGCGGCAACGCATCGACGCCAGCGGCGGTTGACGCGCGTGGCGCGCGGCCTCCTCGGGTGACAGCTGTCAGTCGCGATGGCTGACGACGTTCCCTGCCGCCGGCAACACGGCTGCGGAAAATGGGCGGCGTCCAATCCGGACGCAGGAGAGCCCCATGCAGACCCAGACCCGATCCCGCACGGCATTCGCCGACCAGCTGCAGGCCAGCGTGGGAGAACTGATGGAACGCGCGGCCCGCGCCGCCCCCGGTCCGGAGCGGTCGCGGCTGTTGCGCTGGCTGCTGGTGGGCGGCGCCCTCTTCCTGCTCTGGCGGATGGGGCGCGGTGCGAAAAAGTTGTTCTGGACGCTGTTCGGCATCGGCATGGCGCTGTACTGGAGCGGCGCCGCCGGCTGGCTGCTGCGCTGAGCAGGGCTCAGCCGGCGGGTGGCGGCAGGACCAGCTGCAGGTAGGGCGGTGCCGGCCTCTGCCCTGGCGGCAGGAACCCGGGCGCCTTGGTCCCGGCCGGGCCCAGCGCACGCAGGAAGCGGTACAGGGCAAGGCGGTCTTCCGCGGTCATGTCGCGCACGCTGTAGTCCGGCATCAGCGGGCGGGTGTGCAGGTTGGCGGTGTATTCCATCCACCCCGCCTCATCGATGTCCGCGGCCTTCAGGCGCAGGTTGGCGGGATAGGTGGTGCCCCAGGGGCCGTGGAATCCCACCGGCGAGCCGGTCAGCCACTCCTCCTTGGGCACGTTGCCGCCGCGTTCGCCGTAGGCGGGCGTGTGGCAGTCGTTGCAGCCGGCGATGCGGACCAGGTATTCGCCGCGCGCGCTCAGGGCCGCCCCCTGGTTGTCGGCCGGCGGGGGAATGGGGGGGCGAGCGAGGTTTCCTGCGCCGGAACGGTGCAGGCGGCAAGCGCGGACATGGCGGACAGGACTAGCGCGGTGCGGAACAGGGGCTGGAACATGGCGGTTCGGTATCGGGAGGTAGCCGGAAAGACGCAGCTTTCGCGGATGGCCGGCCACGCGGTGACGGGAATCGTTCAGCTGGCACAATGGCCCCTCCCCAAGCCGCGCCGCACCGATGCCGAAGAAGATCGCCACCCGCAAGTCCGCCATCCACGGCAACGGCGTGTTCGCCGCGCTGCCGATCGACAAGGGCGAGCGCCTGATCGAATACAAGGGCCGCCGCCGCACCCATGATGAGGTGGACGCGGGCGACAGCGGCGATATCGAAAGCGGCCACACCTTCCTGTTCACCCTTAACGAGGACTGGGTGATCGATGCCAACTTCGAGGGCAACGATGCGCGCTGGATCAACCACAGCTGCGCGCCCAACTGCGAAGCGGTGATGGTCGAGGACGAGGCCGATCCGAAGAAGTCTCGCGTGTTCATTGAGGCGATCCGCGCCATCAGCCCGGGCGAGGAATTGACCTACGACTACGGCATCACCCTGGCCGAGCGCCACACCCCGCGGCTGAAGAAGATCTGGGCCTGCCGCTGCGGCTCGAAGGACTGCACCGGCACGATGCTCAAGCCCAAGCGCTGAGTGGGCGCGCCACACCGGCGATGCGCCTGCGCTGTGGAAGGTTTACATGACCAATGCCAGCTGTTCGCACGGCAAAGGTGGTGGACCCTGAGGCACCGGCCCCGGCACCGGCAAACGGAGCTTCCCCGCCATGCGTATCCCCGTCCTGCTGGTGTCCGCTTTCCTGTCGATGCCCTGCGCTGCATCCGTTCCGCAAGCGCCGGGGGCCGATGCGTCCCCGGATGCGCCCATCGCCACCCTGAGGCTCGAGCCGTACCGGAAGAGTGTCGCCGTGCGGGTGGAGGCCAACGGTCGGCAGGGATTGTTTTCCTTCGACACGGCCGGCGGGCATACCGTCATATCGCCGGAGTTCGCCGCGCACGTCGGCTGCACGTCCTGGGGCCGCCTGGGCGGCTACAACATGACCGGCACCAGGCTGGACATGGCCCGATGCGACGACGTGCGGTTCAGCGTGGATGGGTTCCCACTGGCCGCGCCGGTCGTCGGCGTGATGCAGGTGGCGCCGCTGATTGCGGCGAACGCGGCGCCGATCGACGGCCTGCTGGCGCTGGACGTCTTCGCTGGCCGGACCATCACGCTGGATTTCGCCGGTGGGCACCTCCACGTCGAGTCGCCCGGCAGTGCGGCGAAGCGCGTCGCCGGGGCCCGGGAAATGCCGGTGCGCCTGTCAAGGGAGGCGCAGGGGCTCGCGCTGGCCGTCAATCTGGAGGTGCCGACGCCGAAAGGCATCGTGCGGTTCGAAATCGACAGTGGCAACGGTGGCACCTTGCTGGTATCCAAGGAATACGCCGCCCAGTTCGGGCTTGATCCCGCGAAGGACGGGCCGCAGGCGGCACGGATCCCGCTGGGTGGCGGCATCGTCGCGGAGGGGCTGGCATTCACCCCCGCGCTGAACATCGACGGCAACCTCGGGATGCCGTTCCTCAAGGACTGGGTGGTGACCCTGGATCTGGCCGCCGGTCGCATGTGGCTGCGCCGCAGCGACGTGCCCGCTCCACCGGGGATGGGGGTGCCACCGGTCCCCGCCGCCGCGCAATGAGGTGAGGTCAGGGCGTTGGGGCTGCCTGCGCGAGTGGCAGGCGGCGGGTCGGCCTACTGCTTCGCCAGCGTCGCGCGCTCGATCCGCCAGTCGGGGTTGCCGCCTTCCACCACGCTGCGATGCAGGACGTAGCGGCCGGCGTAGCGATCGACGCGGCCGTCCTGCTGGGTGGCGTCCAGCCTCACCGGGATTTCGATGAAGCGCTGGCCGGCACCCGCATCGATGGGCCCCGGCGCGCCGATCTCGACGCTGACGCCGGCGGTGCCGGCGAAGCCGTCGGCGAACTGCGCCACCGTCTGCGGGTTCTGCCGCCACAGCGCATGCGCGCGTGCGAAGTCATGGGCGTTGATGGCGGCGTAGTAGTCGCGCAGTACCGCGATCGCGGCTTCGGCCCCGGGCTCGTTCGGCGCGATGGGCGCGTCGGTGGCCGGCTGCGCGATGCCGTCGGCGGACGTGGCCGGGGCGGCCGCGAGGTCTTCGACGCGGCCGGGATCGGGCGTCGATGCGCCAGGCGCGGGCATGCCGGTCGCCGAGCCGCCGGTCGCCTCCGGCCTGGGCAGGGCTTCTTCGGCGACGGTGGTGTCCTCGCCGGCGGGTTTGCGGTCGCCACAGGCAACCAGCAGCGCGGCCAGCAGCGCGGCCAGCAACATGGCGGACAGGAAGCGGAAACGGTGCATGGCATGGTCCGGTAATCGGATGCGCACACGATAGCGCGCATCCGTGAACCCGGCCGGGACGGGCTGCTCAATCCTCGTCGTGGCGGGGTTTGTACGCCTCCGCCAGCTTCTTCTGCACCTGGGCCGGCACCGGTTCGTAATGGCTGAAATCCAGCGCGTAGCGGCCGCGCCCGGCGGTGGCGGATTTCAGCTCCGCGGCATAGCCCTCCAATTCCGACAGCGGCACCTGGGCGCGCACGACGATCTCGCCGCTGCGCAGGGC
The DNA here is from genome assembly GCF_014678725.1 of Thermomonas sp. XSG. Lineage (NCBI taxonomy): Bacteria > Pseudomonadati > Pseudomonadota > Gammaproteobacteria > Lysobacterales > Lysobacteraceae > Thermomonas > Thermomonas sp. XSG. The sequence continues at coordinate 2,503,226 of NZ_CP061497.1, forward strand.
GTCGGTGCCGCTGATGCGGGCACGCTTGGACGCCAGCCCGCCGCTGACATCGCCCATGTGCTGTTCGGGTGCGCTGACTTCGAGCTCGACGATCGGTTCCAGCACCTGTGGCTGCGCCTTGCCGATGGCATCGAGGAAGGCGCGCTTGCCGGCGGCGATGAAGGCGACTTCCTTGCTGTCCACCGGATGGTGCTTGCCGTCATAGACCACCACCCGCACGTCCTGGATGGGAAAGCCGGCCACCGCGCCGCCAGCCAGCACCTGCCGCACGCCTTTTTCCACGGCCGGCAGGAACTGCCCGGGGATGGTGCCGCCCTTCACCTCGTCCACGAACTCGAAGCCGCCGCCGCGCGGCAGCGGCTCGATGCGCAGGAACACCTCGCCGAACTGGCCGGCGCCGCCGGTCTGCTTCTTGTGCCGGTGGTGGCCCTCGGCCCTGCCGCTGATGGTTTCGCGGTAGGCGATACGCGGCGGATGGGTGCTGACCTCCACCCCGTACTTGTCTTTCAGCCGGCGCAGCATGATCCGCAGGTGCAGGTCGGACAGGCCGCGGATCACCGTTTCGTTGGTCTCTTCGTTGTGCTCGACCGCGAATGCCGGATCCTCTTCGGCCAGCTTGTGCAGCGCGGTCGCCAGCTTCTGTTCCTGGCCCTTGCTGGCCGGCTCCACCGCCAGCCCGAACATCGGCTTCGGGAACGCCATCGGCGCCAAGTGGATGTGGTCCTCGTCGTGCGAATCGTGCAGCACCGCATCGAAATGCAGTTCATCGATCTTCGCCACCGCGGCGATGTCGCCGGGGATGGCCTGGCTGATCTCGATATGGTCCTTGCCCCTGAGCCGGAACAGGTGCGCGACCTTGAAGGGCTTGCGGCCGTCGTCGACGAACAGCTGCATGTCCTTGCGCACGGTGCCCTGGTAGACGCGGAAAATGCCCAGCTTGCCGACGAAGGGATCGTTGACGATCTTGAACACGTCGGCGATGACGTGTGCGTCCGGGTCGGGACGCGCCTCCACCGGTCGCGCGTCGTTGCCATGGCCCTTCACGAACGGTGGTGGATTGGCTTCGCCGGGGTGCGGGAACAGTGTCTCGGCGATGTCCAGCCATTCCGGCACGCCCACGCCGCTGCGCGCGGAGACGAAGCACACCGGCACCAGGTGGCCTTCGCGCAGGCACTGCTCGAAGGCGTCGTGCAGTTCCGCGCCGGACAGGCCGCCCTCACCGACGTCGAGGTAATGGTCCATCACCGTTTCGTTGATCTCCACCACCTGGTCGATGATCTTCTGGTGCCAGTCCGCCACCGGGCCCAGGTCACTGTCGCCCTGCTGGCTGCCGAAGCAGTCGACCACGCGGGCGCCGTCCCCCGCCGGCAGGTTCAGCGGCAGCACCTCGGGGCCGAACTCCACCCGCAGCATATCCAGCAGCGCGCCCAGGTCGTGGCCGGCATGGTCGATCTTGTTGACCACGATGGCGCGGCACAGGCCGCGTTGCTTCGCGTACTCCATCATCCGGCGGGTGCCGTGGCCGATGCCGGTGTCGGCATCGACCACGATCGCCACGGTTTCCGCCGCCGCCAGCGCACCCAGCGCGGGTCCGCGGAAATCGGGGTAGCCGGGGGTGTCGATGAGGTTCAGGTGCAGGCCGCCACGCTCCACGCTGGCGATGCCGGCGTCGATGGAATGGCCGCGTTCGCGTTCAAGCGGATCGAAATCGGACACGGTATTGCCGCGCTCGACGGTGCCTGCCGTCTGGAGTGCGCCACCGGCATGCAGCAGGGCTTCGAAAAGGGTGGTTTTGCCGGCGCCGGGGTGGCCCGCCAGGGCCACGTTGCGGATCTGCTGGGTCGAATAGGACATGAGCCCGTTCCTCCTTCGCGTGCGAATGGACGTGGCGTCATGGCTGTCCGCGCTTCGCGCCGGAGCGGTGGGCGCTCGGCGGGCGGTCATGGCGGGCGTTCACCTTAGCGCAGCCGTGGCGATTGTCCTCTTGCGCTGCAGCATCCCGCAGCCGTGGGCGACCGCATGCGGCCGGAACCGGGTCAGGCGTTGCACCCCGTATGGCGGCCCTCTACTCCGGCCGAAAAAAAGGCCGGGAAGGACTTGCCTTCCCGGCCGCACCATTCCGCGCGATCAGCGGCGGCTCTGGCTGTCACCCTGACGCTGCTCCTGGTTGCTGCGGCCTTCCTGGCGTTCCTGCTGGCCACGGCCTTCCGTGCGCTGGGTCTGGCTCTGGCTGCCGTCCTGGCGCTGGTTCTGGTTCTGGGCCTGGTTGCCGTCCTGACGCTGGTTCTGCTTGTTGTTCATCACGTCCTCTCCATGAGTCGCCGGGAGCATCCCCGGCACTGTCGACCTTGCGCCCGCCACCGGAACGGCGACGTGATGCGGAACCACGCTGGATGGTGGAATCGGGGAACAACTGCAGGCCGATGCAGGATGTGCCTGGTCATGCCGCACAACCAGCATCGAGATGCGCCCTGCGGGCCTCCCGGCTGTCGCGGCGCTAAACGGATCCAGCCGGGCCGGTCCGGTTCAGGTCCGCGTCAAGCATGTCTGCGCAATGTGCAAGCCGCGCCGGCCCTTTCCCTTTCCCGGCGACCGGAACCTGCCATGAAGCGCCTCCTTGCCAGCCTGCTCGCCCTCGGCCTTGCCGCCGGCGGCAATATCGCCTTCGCCCAGTCCGCAGGCTACGGCCGCTATGACGGCACCGGTTACGCCGAAGGCGACCGCTATTACGACTATGCGCGGGTGATCCGGGTCGATCCTGTGCTGGGTGGCAGCGGCTACCGCCAGACCTATGGCAGCGATCGCCGCTGCTACGAAACCACCACCGCCGGCGGCTATGGTGACGGGTATCGTGACGACGGCCGCTACGATGCTTACGATGGCCGCTACGACCGTCGCTATGGCGGTTACGACGGCCGCAGTGGCTACGGCAGCGAGACCGGGCGCAATGTCGCCACGGTGGTCGGCGGCATCGCCGGCGCGGTGCTCGGCAGCAAGGTCGGCGGCGGCAGCGGCGCCTACGCCGCGGCGGCAGTGGGTTCGATGCTCGGCGGGATGGCCGGGCGCGAGATCTACGACCAGAACCAGCGCAATCGCCGGCAGGTCGGCACCGTGCGGGTCTGCGATCCCGAGCCGGTGCGCAGTGGCTACCCGGGCCCGGGTTATCGCGATGGCGGTGCCGGTGGCTATGACGTGACCTACGAGTACAACGGCCGGCGCTACACCCGGCGCATGGACTACCACCCGGGCGAGCGTGTACGCGTGCTGGTCGGGGTGGAGCCGCAGTAAGCGCCCCGGTCGCGCGCATGAAGAAGGGGCCTTGCGGCCCCTTCTTCGTTTGCGCCGGCCTCGTTTACGCCGGCGATGGGATGCGCCTCAGCGCGTGGTCGCAGCGACCTCGGTGCGGCGGCTGGCGTGGCGCGGAACGCCCTGTTCGTCCAGCAGGTGCTCGATGCGGCTGAATACCTCCGCGCGCGAAAACGGCTTCTTCATGAAATCGTCGGCGCCGATGCGCTGCACGTAGAACTGTTCCGTGGCCTGTGCATTGCCGCTGATCATGATGATCGGCACGTCGCGGGTCGCCTCGTCGCGCCGGAGTTTGCGCAGCGCGCTGAACCCGTCGATGCCGGGCAGCACGATGTCGAGGAAGATCAGGTCGGGACGTTCACGGCGGGCGATCTCCAGCGCGCTCTCGCCGTCGTAGGCCACCAGTACCTCGAAATGGTTCTGCACCAGCATCCGCTTGAGCAGGGCGACGATCGTGGGTGAATCGTCGACCACCAGGATGCGGGTGCCGGGGCGGGCATTGCGGCGCTCACGCTCGCGCCGCTCGTGCACGTCGCCGTGACCGCCCTCGCCATCACCTGTACCGGCCTGCGGCCGTGGCGGATGTTCCGCGTCGGTCGCGCCCTGCGCCTGCCTGGCGGGCAGGGTGACCGACTCGCCCACCGGCGGGCGGTTGCGCTTGAACAGGTCGAAAAATCCCACGCTCCGGCTTCCCCAGGTTGCCCCGGGGCCATCTTACCGTGAACCCCGCCGGCTCAGCGGCGGGCGTGGGCATCCTCGGCCAGCGCGCGCAGGGCGAACAGGCGCGCCACCTTGCCCCAGGCCAGCGCAGCGGCCATGGCGCAGCCCAGCAGCAGCGCCAGCAGGAACCCGGTCATGTCGCTGGCATCCACGCGCTGCCGCAGGGCCAGCAATCCGGCCGCCAGCGCGAGCGCCAGTACGGTCGGCAGCACATAGGCCGACAGCACCGCGATCGGCCGCCGGCACAGCAGCCTGGTGCCGCGCCACCAGGCCTTGAAGGCCGAGCGCAGGCGGGCGTCGGCGGCCAGCCAACCGCGGCCGGCTTCGATGCCGGCGTGGGCGAGCAGCAGCAGGATGCCGCCGACGACCAGCGCGATGTTGCGGCCACGCTCCACGTCGGTGGCGAGGATGGCGTGCTCGTGGGCCTTCTCGTTGAAGCCAATCGCGCCCATCAGGATCGCAGCGGCCACGCCCAGCGGAATCACCGACCACAGCAGCAGGCGCAGCATCGGACCGTAGTCGCCGACGCCCCCGCGCAGCAGGTCGCCAAACCCCAGCGCAGCACGGCTGCGCGCTGCGGCCACAGTAGCGCCGGCCAGCAGCGGCGACAGCAGCAGCATCAGCAGGGTGCTGGCCAGGAGGCTCCCGGACAGGATGCCCATCGGCGTGGTGCGGGCGGTCAGCGCCTCCATCAGCAGCCCGGGGGCGCGGCCTTCGGCGATCGCCGGGGCCTGCACGGCGTGGTCGAGCAGGCTGGCCAGCCAGTTCCACACGGGCAGGGCGCCGACCAGCGCGCACAGCAGGGTGGCGGCAATCCACAGCAGCAGCAGTCGCCACTGCAGGGCACCGGTGAGGGCACGCGGGACGGAGGTGCGGGCGCGGAGCGGACGATTGATCGTGTTCATCGGGGCGCCTCAGACGGTGGCCAGCAGGGCGAAGAAGGACTGCAGCAGCGCGGCGAAATCACCGAACCAGCGGCGCGAGGCGGCCGGCTGTGCTTCGAGCATGCGGCTGTCGTTGAGCTTGTTGGCGTCCATCCACACCAGGTGGTCGGGGTCCAGCTCGGCGGAGACGGCCTTGGCCCGCGTGGTGACCACGATGCGCTGCCAGCTTTCCTGCGAGGTCACCGGGAAATCGCGGTGGCTGCCGTCGGCGAAGCGGATGCGCAGCACCTGTGGCGGCTTGGCCGCGTCGCGCCGTACCACCACCACGGTGCGGTACGGGAACGCGCCCTTGCCGGCCTTGGCATCCGGGTGCTTGTCCTTCCAGGCCTTGCGGTGCTTCTCGATCGCCTTGTCGATGGCCTTGCTGCCGACCAGCACCTGCCGGCCCTGGTACTCGTAATAGCCGGGCAGCGGCAGCACTTCGTTGCTGGACAGGCTTTCCACCCGGTCGTCGGTGCGGCCGGTACCGTAGATGTAGGCATCGAACGCCGCATTGACGATCGCCGGCTTGCCGGTCCCTTCGGCCAGCGTGTCGCGCAGGTCCGCCAGCGACGGATGGCGGAACTTCCAGCGCTCGTAGTACAGCTTCATCGCGCGTTCCATCGCCGGGGTGCCGACCAGTGCCTCGATCTGGCGCATGGTGGTGGCGGTGCGCGAGTACACCGTGCCGTAGCTGCCGCTGGACAGGCGCGTCCACGAGTTGCGGCCCAGCGGATCCGCCGGGTCGGCCAGACTGGCGCCCAGGCGCTCCATCTGGAACGGCGGGATGCGGAAGCCGATGTTGAACCAGCGGGTCCACGGGCGCTCCAGCGCCAAGTGCTGCCCCCGCGCGCTCATCATCCGCTGGTCCCAGTACTCGTTCATGCCCTCGTCGAGCATCGGTTCCTCGAACTCGTTGGAGGCAAGGATCCCGTAGAAGTAGCCGTGGCCGAACTCGTGCACGGTGACGAAGTCCAGCATCCAGCGGCCGATGCTGCCCGCTTCCACCATCTTGGTGCTGTCGGCGGTGAAGAAGGTCGGGTATTCCATGCCGCCGGCTTCGTCGGCGCCATAGGGCGGCACCACCGCGGTGGCGGTCTTGTACGGGTACGCGCCGAGCGTCTTCGAGAAGTAGTCCAGCGAATCGATGGTTGCCTGCAGGACGGGTTCCGCGTTGCTTTCGTATTCCGGGGTGTAGAGCACCTTGACCTCGACCGGGCCCAGCGGGCCGTTCCAGGTCTTCACCAGCGGCTTGGCATAGCGCTTGTCGGCGGTCCAGGCGAAGTCATGCACGTCGTGCTGGACGTAACGGTGGGTGACCTTGCCGCCCCGTTCGGCCGGCTTGCCGGTGAGCTGGCCGGTGGCGCCGACGGTGTAGTCCTTCGGCACGGTGATGCGCACGTCGTAGCTGCCGAAATCAGCGAAGAACTCGCTGTGCAGGTGGAACTCGTGGGCGTTCCAGCGCGGCGCGGTGGCACCGCGCTCGCCCGGCAGTTCCAGCACGCCGATCTTCGGGAACCACTGCGCCACCAGGTGGAAGCTGCCGTAGTAGCCGGTGCGTGCCACCACCCGCGGCAGCTGGTCGAAGAAGTCGATGTCCAAGGTGGTGGTGGCGCCCGGCGCCACCGGCTGCGGCAGGTCGATGCGGACCACGCTGCGGTCGGTTTTCGGGCCGTTGTCGGGCTGCACGAACGTCCACTTCGCCGGCTGGCCGCCCTGCGCCACCTTGTCCAGGCGGATGTAGCCGTATTCGCCATCCCTGGTGGCGACGTTGCTGCGGAAGCCCTGCTCGCTGGCCCGCTGCTCGGTCATGAAGGTGCTGCCCGGGCCCTCGAAGGCGTTGAGGTACAGGTGCACGTAGACGCTGCACACCGGCTGCGCGCTGCGGTTGCGCCAGGTCAGCTGCTGCTTGCCGCGCAGGGTGTGCTTGGCGGGATCCAGCTCGGCGTCGATGGAGTAAGAGACCACACGGTCGGAGAGGGTGGCGGCATCGGGCCTGCGCGGGCCGCCCCAGGCGTCCGCCGCGCTGGGCGCGCGCACCGCGCTGGCATCGGCTGCGGCCAGCGGGATGGCGGGGCAGGCGGTGGCGGGCGACAGGGGCGCAGCCGCTGCCGGAGTCTTGGCCAGCAAGGGAGCCGATGACAGCGCGAGCAAGATGGACAGGGCGACTGATACCCGGTGGCAAGGCATGGGTTCTCCGGCGGAATGCGGGCAAAGTTGTCACCACGATGTGCGAAGCGCCGGGACGTGGCAACATGCCGGTAGTCACGTCCGACGGGAGGCAGGCATGACGGTCCACCAGGGCAGCTGCCATTGCGGCGCCATCGCGTTCACGGTCGAGGGGCCGATCGAAACGGCCATCGACTGCAATTGCTCGCTGTGCCGCCGCCGCGGCGGCCTGCTTGCGTTCTTCCCGCGCGCCGCGCTGGTGCTGCGCACGCCGGAAGCGGACATGGCGACCTACACCTTCAATACCCATGCCATCCGCCACCACTTCTGCCCCACCTGCGGGGTGGCGCCCTTCAGCGACGGCACCGATCCAGCCACCGGTGCGCCGATGGCCGCGGTCAACCTGCGCTGCCTGCCGGACCTGGACCTGGCGGCCCTGAAGGTCCTTGCCTACGACGGCGCAAGCCGGTAACGGCCGGGCGACGAGCCGCAGACATGGCATGGGGGCAGGCATGGAAACACTGATCGCGCCGGCCCCGACCGCCGGCGTGGAGGCCGCGCTGGCCCACGCCTTGCGCCTGCTGTCAGCCGACCCGGCGCTGGCCGCGGAACAGGCCCGCGAGGTGCTGGCGGCCGCGCCCGGGCATCCCGGCGCCGAACTGGTATTGGGCATGGCCGACGCCGCGCAGGGCGATTTCGACGCCGCGCAGCGGCGGCTCGACCGGCTGGCGCGCGCGCAGCCGCGTTCGGCCATGACCTGGCTGGAACTGGCCCGGGCGCAAGCCGGTGCAGGGCGGCGGGTAGATGCGCTGGCCTGCGCAGAACGCGCGGTGGCGCTGCAGCCGGCCCTGCCCGGGGCGTGGCTGGCGCTGGCCGACCTGCGCTTCGCCGCCGGCGACGAGGACGGCGCCAATGCCGCCTATCTCCAGCATGTGCGACACAGCGCACGCGATCCCGCGCTGATGGTGGCCGCCGACGCGCTGGCGCGTGGCGACCTGCCGGAGGCCGAAACCCGCCTGCGCGCGCGGCTGGCGCGCCAGCCCGGCGACGTGGCGGCGCTGCGGATGCTGGCCGAGCTGGCGGTGCGGCTGGGTCGCAATGAAGAAGCCGCACTGTTGCTGGAACATGCGCTGGAGCGCGCGCCTGGGTTCGATGCCGCGCGCCAGAACTACGCCGCCGTGCTCAACCGCGGCAACCGCCACGCCGAGGCCCTGGCCGAGATCGATCGCCTGTTGGAGCGCGATCCCGGTAACCAGTCGCTGCGCAACATGCGCGCGGTGGTGCTGGGCAAGCTGGGCGACTTCGACGGCGCGATCGCCACCTACGAAGCCGTGCTGGCGCGCGCGCCGGGGCAGTGGCAGGTCTGGCTGGGCTATGGCCATGCGCTCAAGACCGCCAACCGCAGCGCCGACGCGGTGGCCGCGTACCGTCGCGCGATTGCGCTGAACCCCGGCTTCGGCGGCGCATGGTGGAGCCTGGCCAACCTCAAGACGGTGCGCTTCGATGCCGCAGACATCGAGGCGATGCGCGCGCAGCTGCGCCGCGATGACCTCGACGACGACGCCCGTCTGCATTTCGAGTTCGCGCTCGGCAAGGCGCTGGAAGACGCCGGCGACCACGGCGAGGCGTTCGGCCACTACGCCCGCGGCAACGCGCTGCGGCGCAGCCAGCTGCCCTATGACGCCGCGCTGGGGCGCGAGCGCACCCGCCGCGCCATCCGCACCTATACCCGCGACTTCTTCGCCGAGCGCGAAGGCGCGGGCTGCACGGCCCCGGATCCGATCTTCGTGGTCGGCATGCCGCGCGCCGGCTCCACCCTGATCGAGCAGATCCTCTCCAGCCACCCGCAGGTGGAAGGCACGATGGAGCTGCCGGCGCTGATCGCGATCACCCGCGAGCTGCGCCAGCGCGACGGCAACCCGGAGACCACGTCCTACCACGACGTGCTGGCCGGTCTGGATCGGGCCGAGCTGGAAGCGCTGGGCCGGGACTACCTGCGCCGGGCGCAGCCGCACCGGCGCGAGGGACGGCCGCTGTTCATCGACAAGATGCCGAACAACTTCGCCCACGTCGGCCTGATCCGGGCGATCCTGCCGAACGCGAAGATCATCGACGCGCGCCGCCATCCGCTGGCCTGCTGCTTCTCCAACTTCAAGCAGCATTTCGCCCGCGGCCAGGCCTTCAGCTACGGTCTGGCGGACATGGGCCACTACTACGCCGACTACGTGGCGCTGATGGCGCACTTCGACGAGGTGCTGCCGGGCCGTGTGCACCGCGTCATCTACGAGGACATGGTGGCCGACACCGAAACACAGGTGCGCGCGCTGCTGGACTACTGCGGGCTGGAGTTCGACGACCGCTGCCTGCGCTTCTTCGAGAACGAGCGGGCGGTCCGCACCGCCAGTTCCGAACAGGTGCGCCGGCCGATCTACCGCGACGGGCTGGACCAGTGGCGGCATTTCGCGCCGTGGCTGGGCCCGCTGGAAGAAGCGCTGGGGCCGGTACTGGCCCGTTATCCGGCCGTGCCGCCGGCGGAGGAATTGCCGGCCCGGCGCTGAGGGTGCGTCATCGGTCGAGCGGCCAGGGGGGGCGCGGAACCGCACAACAACAATTCGATTGCCACAACTGGAGGGGAGTCCACGATGCAAGCAAGCAGACGCTGTCGCCAACGCAAGGGCGACACACACAGGAGTTTCCGCAGGATCCCGCTGGCCGCCGCGGTGGCGCTGGCGTTCGCCGCGCCGGCATGGGCGCAGGAGGCCGCACCGCCGCAGAAGGACCGCGAGGCGCGCACCCTCGATACCGTCACGGTGACCGCGCAGAAGCGCGAGGAGAACCTGCAGAAGGTGCCGATCAGCCTGCAGGTGCTGGGCAACCAGCAGCTCGAGCAGCAGAACGTCGCCTCGTTCGCCGATTACGCCAAGATGATCCCCAGCCTGAGCTACGGTACCGCCGGCGGTGGCGTGTTCTCCGGGCCGGGCTTCGTGCAGGTGTACATGCGCGGCGTGGCCAGCGGCGGCGACGGCAACCATTCCGGTTCCCAGCCCAGCGTGGGCATGTACCTGGACGAGCAGCCGATCACCACCATCCAGGGTGCGCTCGACATCCACATGTACGACATCGACCGGGTCGAGGCCCTGGCCGGTCCGCAGGGCACGTTGTACGGTGCCAGCTCGCAGTCGGGCACGGTGCGCATCATCACCCGCAAACCCGATCCGTCCGGGTTCTCGGCCGGCGCCGCGATGGAGGTCAATGCCATCGACGGCGGCGGCATCGGCCACGTGCTGGAAGGCTTCGTCAACCTGCCGATCAAGGAGAACACCGCGGCGGTGCGCCTGGTGGGCTGGCAGAAGCATGACGCCGGCTACGTGGACAACCTGTACGGCACCCGCACCTACCCGACCTCGGGCATCGTCGACGACAACGCCGACCTGGCCGAAAAGAACTACAACACCGCCGACACCGTTGGCATGCGCGCGGCGTTGCGCTTCGACATCAACGACCGCTGGACCATCACCCCGCACGTCATCGCGCAGAAGCAGAAGGCCTACGGCAGCGCCGGCATCGACCCGCTGGTGGGCAGCGCCGACGCCGGTTACGACGCGTCCAGCGGCGAGATGGCGGTCAAGCACTTCTATCCCGAGTTCTCGGACGACCGCTGGTACCAGGCGGCGATGACGGTGGAAGGCAAGATCGGCAACTTCGACCTGACCTATGTGTTCTCGCACCTCAAGCGCGACGTCGACTCCGCGTCCGACTACAGCGACTACGGCTACTGGTACGACGCACTGGCCGGTTATGGCGCCTACTTCTATGACGACAACGGCGACCTGATCAACCCGGCCCAGCACATCGATGCCAAGGACGGTTACAAGCGCACCAGCCACGAGCTGCGCATCGCCTCGCCGCAGGACAACCGCGTGCGGATGGTGGCAGGCGTGTTCTGGCAGCAGCAGAGCCACGACATCGAACAGCGCTACCGCGTCGACGGCTTGGCTAGCGACCTGTCGGTCAGCGGTTGGCCGGAGACGATCTGGCTGACCCAGCAGGACCGCCGCGACCGCGACCAGGCGGTGTTCGGCCAGGTCAGCTTCGATGCCACCGACAAGCTCGAACTGACGGCGGGTGGCCGCTGGTTCCGGGCCGAGAACGGGCTGAAGGGCTACTTCGGTTTCGCCAACGGCTATTCCTCGGGCAGCAGCCTGGATCCGGCCGACCGCTACGGTGAGGCCGGCTGCCTGGCGCAGTACGGCGCGCCCTCCAACTGGGAGCCGTACGACGGCGCCCCATGCAAGGTGGTGGACAAGCAGGTCAAGGAGAACGACGCCACCTACCGGCTCAATGCCACCTGGAAGATCGACGACAAGAAGCTGGTGTACGCGACCTGGTCGCAGGGCTACCGGCCCGGCGGCATCAACCGTCGCGGCACGCTGCCGCCGTACGTCTCCGATTTCCTGACCAACTACGAGGCCGGCTGGAAGACCTCGTGGGCGGACGGCACGCTGATCTTCAACGGCGCGGTGTTCCGCGAGAACTGGAAGGACTTCCAGTTCTCTTATCTTGGCCAGAACGGCCTGACCGAGATCCGCAACGCCAACCAGGCGCGGATCGATGGCATGGAGCTGGACCTGAGCTGGGCGGCCACGTACAACCTGCAGTTCACCGGCAGCTTCGCCTGGTATGACGCCAAGCTGACCGAGAACTACTGCGGTTGGCTGAAGCCGGACGGCAAGCCGGAAACCGTGTGCCCGTCGGGCACGGAGGATCCGAACGGCAACGTCGTCGACGGCCCGCAGGCCGCGGCAGGCACTTCGTTGCCGGTGACCCCGCGCTTCAAGGGCGCGCTGAGCGCCCGCTACAGCTTCGAGATGGGCTCGGGTGAAGCGTACTGGCAGGCCTCGCTGTCGCATGCGGGCAAGCGGCGGGTGGACATGCGCACGGCGGAAACCGCCCTGCTGGGCCAGCTCGATGGCTACACGCTGGTCGATCTGTCGGCGGGCTGGCGCAGGGACAGCTGGTCGGTGGACCTGTTCCTGAAGAACGCCTTCGACGAGCGCGCGCAGATGAGCCGGTTCGCCCAGTGCGCCGCGCTGACCTGCGGCAACGAGCCGTACACGGTGATCGCGCAGCCGCGCACGTTCGGGGTGCGGGTCAGCAGGGAGTTCTGATTCAGGGCCACCGGCTGGAATGGAAAAGGCGGCCTCGGCCGCCTTTTCCTTTTGCGTCCCCGGGGCATTCCCCGGTGCGTGCCTCAGCCTTCGTCCTCTTCGAATTCCGCCACCACGTCGAGATCGAACGCCAGCGCCTCCACCGTCTGCCGGACCTTCTGCGCGGTCGCGGCGTTGGGCGCGTCGATTTCCAGTTCGTGGGTATCCGGGCCCTCGACGTCGCTCAGGCCTGCCGAACTGGAATCGGCGTCGTCCATGTGCGGCATCAGGTCATCGATTTCCTCGACGTGCTCGATGCCGTCCAGGCTCTGCAGCAGGTTGGTGATCGCGCGGACATCGTCCTCGCTGCCGGTCAGGCGGATGCGCATCATGGGCATGGTGTCGGTTTCCGGGGGAAGGAAAGCGCAGGCTAGGGGGAGGCAGGCGAACGCCGGGTGATGGCGCCGCTCACGGCGCCGGGCGCACCGGCAGGCTGACGTTGCACAGGTCGATGTGGCCGGCCGGCTGGGTGTAGAAGTCGTCCACCCGGTTGCGGCGCGCCTCGGTGGCATCGATGAACGCCTGGCTGTCGGTGCGCAGCAGCTGCAGCGGGGTGCGCTGCGCCTCGGGCACCTCGCTGGCCAGCTTGATCGACAGGATCGGCGCGCGCTGTTCGGGCTTCTCGTAGAAGCCCATCGGCGCCGGTCCGCGCGGGATCACGCTGAGCAGCTCCATGCCCTTGACCACCCGGCCCACCACGGTCAGCTGGTGGTCCAGCGCGCGCGGGGCCTGGCCGATGACGACATAGAGTTCGGCGCCGATGCTGCTGTCGGGCGCGCTGTTGCGGCCGGCGCCGAGAACGCCATAGCAGTGCGCCATCCACAGCCTGCCGGTCTTCGGGTCGCGCGCGGCCGGCATGCCGTCAACGAAGCCGACCTGCGGCGCCCAGCCGTCGACGTCGGGCAGGCGGTCGAAGCGCACGCCCTTGTCGCTGCGGGTGAATTCCGCGGGCAGGTGGGTGCGGGTGCCGGTCGGGTAGGGCTTGGCCTTGCCGGCCTCCTCGCCGTCGGGATCGCCGAACTGGACCACGAAGTTGTCCTGCGAGCGGTAGATGGTCAGCCCATCCCAGAAGCCGCCCTGGGCCATCGTCCTGATGTTCGCCACATGCGCGGGCGCGAAGCCCGGCGCCAGCTCGATCACCACCCGCCCGGTCGGCAGTTCCATGTACAGGGTGTTGGCCGGATCCAGGTCGCGCCAGGCGCTGGCCGGGGCGGCGTCGATGATGTCCTGCGCCGACTTGCGCTTGGGTGGCTGGGCACCGTCCGCCGCAACGGCGGGCGCCGCGATGAGGGCGGCTACGGCGAAGGCGAGCAGGGCGTGGCGCATGGCGGTCATCCTCGGCGAAAGCGGCAAGCATAGCCGCCGCGCGCCGAGGGTGCCGCAGCCAGCCGGCTAGTGCTTCGTGTCCTTGCGGCCGCTGCCGGACTGCTTGCCGCCGCCGTCCTGCTTGTTGACCGTGGCCCAGGCGATGCGCTCGGCGTCTTCCTGCGAGCGGCCTTCCTTGCGTTCGCTGCTTTCGATGTGCGCCGCCTGGCGCTTCTGCTTGTCGGTGTAGGCCGATTTATCGCCGCGGGGCATGACCGTTCTCCAGCCGGGAAGGTCGAGACTGGAGCGGCAGCCGTTGCCGGCATGTGAATGACGCGCTGAATGCGGCGTGGTCAGCGGCGCCCGGGCGCGGACTTGCGGGCGGGCGCCTCCGGCTTGCCCGCATGCGCGGCGATGAAGTCGCGCACCTGCGGATACACCTGGGTCCGCCAGCGACGGCCGCTGAAGATGCCGTAGTGGCCGGCGCCGGCCACGGTCAGGTGCTTGCGGTCTTCGTCGGCGATGCCGGTGCACAGGGCGTGCGCGGCGCGCGTCTGGCCCTGCCCGGAAATGTCGTCCAGCTCGCCCTCGATGGTCAGCAGCGCGCAGCCCCTGATCTTCGAAGGATCGACCCGCTCGCCCGCCACGTCCCACAGGCCGCGCGGCAGCAGGTGCTGCTGGAACACGGTGCGGATGGTGTCGAGGTAGTACTCGGCGGGCATGTCGAGCACCGCGTTGTACTCGTCGTAGAACTTGCGGTGCGACTGCGCGGAGCTGAGGTCGCCCTTGACCAGGTCCTGGTAGAAGTCCCAGTGCGAAGTCGAGTGCCGCTCCGGGTTCATCGCCACGAACCCGAGGTGCTGCAGGAAGCCCGGGTAGACGCGGCGGCCGGCCCCGGGATAGTTGGCCGGTACGGTGTGGATGACGTTGTTCTCGAACCACCACAGCGGCTGGCGGGTGGCGAGGTTGTTGACCGAGGTGGGCGACTGGCGGGTGTCGATCGGCCCGCCCATCATCGTCATCGACTTCGGCAGCGCCTCGCCGCGCGCCGCCATCAGCGAGATCGCGGCCAGCACCGGCACGGTGGGCTGGCAGACGCTGATCACGTGCAGGCGCTCGACGCCGATGTGGCGGATGAATTCCTGCACGTAGGCGATGTAGTCGTCGAGGGTGAACGCGCCCTCGGCCGCCGGCACCATGCGCGCGTCGGTCCAGTCGGTGATGTAGACCTTGTGGTCGGCCAGCAGGGTGCGCACGGTGTCGCGCAGCAGGGTGGCGTGGTGGCCGGACAGCGGCGCTACCACCAGTACGGTGGGGTCGTCCTTCATTCGCGCCAGGCCGTCGGCCTGGTCGTGGTAGCGCTTGAAGCGCAGCAGCCGGCAGAACGGCTTCTCAAGCGCCACCCGTTCGACGACCGGGATCGACAGACCTTCCACCTCGATCTGGTGGATGCCGAATTCGGGCTTCTCGTAATCCTTGCCCAGCCGGTACATCAGCTCGAACGCGGCCGCCGTGCGGGGTGCACCGGGCAGCGCCGACAGCCAGCTGTCCTGCGCGGAATACATCTTCGCGCCGGCGTCGGCCCAATAGGTATAGGGCGCAAGGCCCGCCCGCCAGAATTCGTGCAGTTGGTACAGCAGCATGGTGAGTCTTGGGTCGCCCCGGATTGCGGCACTGCAGCATAACCCATGGGCATGACGGGGCCGTGATCGCTATCCCGGTTCTGCCGATCAGTCCGGAAGCTCCAGCGCGGTCGCGTGCGGCACCAGTGCCGGTGACAGCCAGCAGTGCGAGCCCAGCGGACGCAGCCCGAGCGCGCGCAGGCGCTCGCGGTAGAACGCGGCGCTGCGCTGCTTGAAGTCGTGTTCGTCGCCCTCGGCGCCGTCGCCGCGCGCGAACACCTCGATGAAGGCCACGCCGCCGCAGAGCTCGGCCAGCGCGGGCAGGCCACGGTCGAGTTCGCGGGTGTCGAGGTAATGCAGCACGTCGCTGCAGACCAGCAGATCGACGGGCGGGCAGGGGCGCAGGTGGGCGAAATCGGCGAAACGCGCGTGGTGCAGGTTGCGGCGGCGGCCATGGCGGGCGATGGCGTAGTCGCTGCTGTCGAAGCCCAGGTACTGCGCGTTCGGGCGCAGCTTCAGCAGCGGCGCGCGCCAGGCGCCCTCGCCGCAGCCGATGTCCAGCACGCTGCGGATCGGCCGCTCCAGATGGTATTCGGCGGTGGCCACCGCCAGCGCCACCTTGCGCGCCAGCCGCGCGGCGTGGCCGATGCCGCCGTGGCGGTACCAGCGGTCGAAGTAGGCGCGGTCATAGGTCTTGGTCATCGTGTGCGTATCATCCGCCGGTTGTCATCGTCGAGGGTCGCGCCAGCGGCAGCGGCGAAGGCGCATCGGCCAGCGCCCGCGCGGGCATGGCGAATTGAAACATTCCGGAGCGACCGCATGGCCTACCTGCTGACCAAGACCTTCCACCTCGTGTTCGTGATCGCCTGGATGGCGGCGGTGTTCTACCTGCCGCGGATCCTGGTCAACCTCGCCGAAGCGGGCGAGTCGCAGGAGGTGCGTGCGCGGCTGCTGCTGATGGGGCGGCGGCTGTACCGCTTCGGCCACGTGATGTTCGGCATCGCCTTCGTGCTGGGCCTGGTGCTGTGGTTGGGCTACCGGGTGCTGCCGGCGTTTCCGACCATGGTCGGCGCGGGCACCGCGTGGCTGCATGCCAAGCTGGGTCTGGTGGTGGCGTTGTTCGCGTTCTACATCGTCACCGGGCGCTGGTTGAAGGGCGTGGAGCGCGGCCGGCCCCTGCCGTCGGGCAGGGCACTGCGCTGGTTCAACGAGCTGCCGCTGCCGGCGCTGGTCGCGATCGTCTGGCTGGTGCTGGCCAAGCCGTTCTGATCCGCACTCGGGCTTCGCGAGCGCTGTCGGTGCGCCGCGAAGCCGGATCCCGGTCAGGGACCGGGTGGCGGCTGGCGGAAGGTTTCGATCCGCGGCAGTTCCACCGGCACGCCGTTGCCGTCGCACAGCTGCTTCGCGCACAGCGCCGCGCGCAGGCGCGGGGTGGCCTGCACGAGGATGTGGTGAAGTGCGTTCTGTTCCAGCGAGCCGCGGACCGCGACGCTTCCGGGACCGCGCGCCCACACCCCCACGTCGTCGCCGCCGTGGCTTTCGTTGGACAGCGGCACCAGTGCTTCCTGCAGGTAGTCGGGATGCGCGGTGTCCACGTGGGTCAGGTCGGGGCGGCCGTCGGCCGGCTGGTATTCCCTGCCGAAGTGCGGGAAACGCTTCGGCCCGGCCGGCTGCGAGCCACTGGCGCCTGTATAGCCGGGGCCGTTGGCGTAGCTGAGGGTGGTGTAGGGCAGGCCGGTGCCGTCGTTGACCAGGCCGCCGCCGTCCTCTTCGCCGCTGCTGCCGCGGACCTTGTCGAGGATCGGATTCCCGCGCTGCGGATAGCCGACGAAGTTCAGGGTATGCGAATGGTCGGCGGTCACCAGAATCAGGGTGTCGGCGGGATCGGTCGCTTCGCTGGCGGCACGCACGGCATCGCTCAGGGCCACGGTATCGGTGAGCGCGCGGTAGGCGTTGCCGTAGTGGTGGGCGTGATCGATGCGGCCGCCTTCCACCAGCAGTACGTAGCCCTCGGGCGCCCGCGACAGCCGGGCGATCGCCGCGCGGGTCATCTCGGCCAGCGAGGGCTCGCCTGCGCGGTCCTGCGGGCGGTCATGCTCGAACTGCATGTGGTCGGGTTCGAACAGGGCCAGCAGCGGCCGGTCGAGGGGCGCGGCATCGAGTTGGCGCTTGTTCCAGACATAGACGCCGCCGGCATGGCGCTGCTGCCACTCGCCGACCAGGTCGCGCCCGTCGAGGCGTTCGCCGACCTTGTCGTCGTACTCCGGGTCGCGCTGCGACACCGGCATGAAGTTCTTGCGGCCGCCGCCCATCAGCACGTCGAAGCCATGCGCGAACGGCGTTTCCACCAGCTGGCGGGCGATGTCGGTGCAACCGGCGCGCTTCGCCTCGTCGGGCAGGTCGGTGTCGTTTTCCCAGTTGCGGTCGGCCGAGTGGGTGAACGTCGCACCCGGGGTGGCATGGGTGACGCGGGTGGTGGTGACCACGCCGGTGGCCATCCCGGCGCTGGAGGCCAGCTCCCACAGCGTCAGCATTGGCGCCGCCAGCGCGCCCGCGCAGTCGCGGCGCCGGGCCTGCTGGCCGATGCTGAGCACGCCGGCGCGGGTCTTCACCCCGGTGGCGATCGCGCTCATCGTGCCCGCGGAGTCGGGCGTCTGCGAGTCGGTGTTGTAGGTCTTGGCCAGCGCGGTGGCGGGGAATACCTCCCAGGCGAGCCGGTTCTCCTCACCGCTGCCGCCATTGCGCTGGCCCTCCAGGATGCGCGCCGCGGCCACCGTGGTCAGGCTCATGCCATCGCCGAGGAAAACGATCACGTTCTTCGCGCGCCCGGCGAGGGCGCCGCGTTCGCCCGCCTGGGCGGCGCCGTCGCGGTACCACCATTGAGCGGTCTCGCCGTCGGGGTGGCGTACCGGCGGGACGGACACCGCCACGCTGGCGGCCTGGGGCGGCAGGGAGGGCGGAGCCGGCGGGGTGCTGGCGCAGGCGGCGAGGGTCAGGCCGCAGGCAAGCGGCAGCAGGCGCAGATGCAGTTTCTTCATGCGCACATTATGAATGGTCACCATGTCCGCAGTGTTGCGCGGATGGCGCTGACGCCGCGACGGCGCTCCGGTATCGTTCGACGGTCTTTCCCGGGGTTACGCGCATGTTCGACTGGTGGTTCCGCATCAAGTTCTGGAAGCGCGTGGTGCTGGGTTTCGTGTTCGGTGCGCTGGCCGGCTGGGCCTTCGGCAAGGATGCGGAAACCTGGTTCGGGCCGATCGGCGACCTCTACGTCACCCTGATCATGATGATCGCGGTGCCGCTGGTGTTCTTCGCGGTGATCAACGCGGTGGCGTCGCTGAGCGGGCAGAAGTCGATCGCCGCGCTGGCCGGCCGCACCTTCGCCTGGTTCGCCATCACCGCCGCGCTGGCGGTGGGCGTGGGCCTGCTGTTCGGCTGGATCATCCAGCCCGGCAGTGGCGTCGGCGTGCTGCAGGTCGCCTCCGACTACAAACCCAAGGACGTGCCGGGCGCGCTGGACATGCTGCTCAACCTGGTGCCGGCCAACCCGTTCCAGGCGCTAGGTGGGGCCGCCACCGCCAAGCTGGCCGACGGCACCAAGGTGCTGGTCCCGCGCAGCGGCACCGTGCTGCAGGTGATCTTCTTCGCCGGCCTGGTCGGTTTTGCGATGGTCAAGCTGGGCGAGAAGGTGGCCGGCGTGCGCAAGCTGGTCGGCGAAGCCAGCGACGTGATGATCCAGGTGACCCGCTACGTGCTGGAGTTCACCCCGTTCGGCACCTTCGGCCTGATCGCCGCGCTGGTGGGCGGTTATGGTTTCGAGCAGCTGCGCCCCCTGCTGAACTTCGTGTTCGCCCTGTACGCCGCCTGCGCCTTCCACATCGTGGTGGTCTATGGCGGGCTGCTGCTGGCGCACGGGCTGAATCCGCTGAAGTTCTTTCGCGGCGCCGCGCCCGGCATGCAGGTGGCGTTCGTGGCCTCGAGCAGCTTCGCCGCGCTGCCGGTGTCCCTGCGCAGCGCGACCCACAACCTCGGCGTGGACAAGGATTACGCGGCGTTCGCGGTGCCGCTGGGCGCGACCATCAAGATGGACGGCTGTGGCGCGATCTACCCGGCGCTGGCGGCGGTGTTCATTTCGCAGTACGCCGGCATCGAGCTGTCGCTGTCGCAGTACCTGATCATCGCGCTGGCCTCGGTGCTGGGCAGCTTCGGCACCGCCGGCGTGCCCGGCACCGCGGTGATCATGGCCACGGTGGTGCTGAGCGCGGCCGGGCTGCCGCTGGAAACCATCGGCTACCTGTACGCCATCGACCGCGTGCTGGACATGATGCGGACCATGACCAACGTGACCGGGCAGATGCTGGTGCCGGTGCTGGTGGCGCGGGAAACCGGGTTGCTGGACCGGAAGGTGTTTGATGCCGCCCCGACCAATGTCGGCGTGCGCGAGGGCGACCTGGCCGACGCGGAGTGAACATCGCCATCAAGCATCGGCATCTGCCAGCCGTTAAGCTTGCTTGATGAGCGAAGTTCCGCCCCCTTCCGAGCTGGACGCGGCCGACCTGGACGGCTACTACGACAAGTTCTACGTCCACGACCTCGGCGAGATCCGCCACCACCTGCAGCGGCTGGCAGGGGAGCGCTGCGCGCTGACCGTGCGCGCGGAAGGCAGCGCCGACAGCATGGCGACCATGCTGCTGCGGGTGGACGAGGGCTCCCTGTGGATCGACGTGCCGTCCACCCGCAAGCTTCTGGACGCCTGGCTGGGCGCGCACCAGCTGCGCATCGAGGGCAGCATCGACCGCGCCGCGCTGCGTTTTTCCGCCGGCCCGGCCTGGCTGGACAGTTTCGAGGACAAGCCGGCGCTGCGGCTGGCCCTGCCTGCCCGCATGCTGTATCTGCAGCGCCGCGAATTCATGCGGCGCGAGCCGCCGGCTGGCAGCCTGGTCTGCCACCTGCGCCTGCCCGAGAGCGACCGCGAAATCCAGGCCAGCATCCGCGATATCGGCGGTGGCGGCCTGGCGATCGTGGCGACCCGCTCGGAAGTCACCTTCAAGACCGGTGACGTGCTGAAGGGCTGTCGCATCGAGTTGCCCGAGTTCGGCGAGGTGGAGGTGAACCTGCAGATCCGCCACGTGCTGGTGCGCGGCCATATCGGCTATGACGCGGCGCAGGCCGGCTGCGAGTTCGTCGACCTGACTCCCGCTGCGCAGCGCAAGCTGTTCCGCTACCTGATGCAGCTGGATCGCGACCAGCTGGCGCGCCGGCGCGGGCTGGAGTAGCCCGGCCACAGGCGCATCCACCTGCGCGCCTGCGCCATTTCATTCGTGACGCCGGTGGAAGCGGTTGTCGCCACCCGCCCCCGAATCCGGGAATTTCCTGCATTGACGTGTAAAAGTTGCGTGGGCCCGTATTTCCGGCCCCATTCCGGTTGGATTCCGGTCATCTCCGCCTCTCCACAATCCGCGGAACAGGGAGTGATCCGGGACAGCGCCGACGACGAGGAAAAGGAATGATGCCAACGCTGCGGCAGCAGGAGACAAGGACGACGGCGATCCGGTGGTCGGCACTGCCGGTCGAGATCTCGGTGGCTGAAATCGGCGGCGGGCGGGATCCGCATGAGGTGGCGGTGCTGCACTGCGCCGCCGGGCGGTTGGCCGAGCTTTTCGGGGCCCGACGGGTCGCGGCGGCTGCCGCCCCGCCGCCCTGCGGCCGCTACTGGATTCCCTCTTCCACCCTGTCGCGGCGCGAGGCCGCGGCGCTCGGCATCAGCGACGGCAGCCAGCTGTGGGGCGGCATCGTGCCGGCCGGCTATGTCGCGACCAAGCTGGTCAGCCATCCGCGGTCGGGCCGCCGCGCCGCGGCCCCGAAGGGATGGATCGACATCATCGGGCTGGAGGACTGCACCCTGCCGGGCTGGTCGGTGTTCTCGCGCGCGGACGCGCTGGCCGCGGGCGCCGAGCTGTTGCGCGGCGGCCCGGTGCGGGTGAAACCGCCGCGTGAGCGCGGTGGGCGCGGCCAGCGCGTGGTGCGCAGCGAGGAGGAGCTTGGCAACTGGCTGGATGCGGCATCTCCGCGGGCGCTGGAGGAAGGGCTGGTGCTGGAGCGGGACCTGGTGGAATCGACCACCTACAGCGTCGGCTTCAGCGTGCTCCCCGGCGGGCACCGCATCGCCTATGTCGGTACCCAGCGTACCGTCATCACCCCGCAGGGCGTGGCGGCCTACGGCGGTTCACGGCTGGAGGTGGTGCGCGGCACTTTTGCGGACCTGGAGGCCACCCTGCGGCCCGGCAAGCCGCGCGCCGCGGTGCAGGCCGCCAGCCGCTACGATGCGGTGATCCGTCACGCCTACGGGGTTGTGGCGACCCGCTGCAACTACGACGTGATCGCCGGCATCGACCGTCTGGGCCGGCGCCATCTCGGCGTGCTGGAGCAGTCGTGGCGGTTCGGCGGCGCGAGCATGGCCGAACTGCTGGCGATCGAACGCTTCACCCGGATGCCGGGGCTGCAGCGCGTGGTCGCAGAAACTGTGGAGACCTTCGCCGGCGAGCGCGTTCCGGCGGAGGCGGTGATGGCGTGGCGGGGCGATGCGCGTTCGCCTTGCAAGTACGCGCGGATCGTCGAGGAGGCCAGCGCGGGAATGGCAGCCTGATTCCCGCGCCTGCCTGCGCGGGATGACATTTCCTCGACATCCGCGCGGGTACAACGGGAGTCGCGTGCCGCTGGCCGTATCGGCGCGCAGCATGTTTCCTCCCGGTACCTCCATGCCCGCTGCCGAGTTCCACGCACCGCTTCCCGCACCACCACCGCTGTCCGCCGACTGGGCGCTGTTCCTGGACGTGGACGGCTGCCTGCTTGAATTCGAGGAGGATCCCGACCGCGTGCGCGCACCGGCATCGCTGTCGGTGCAGCTCGCGGCGGTGTCGCGACGGCTTGGCGGCGCGCTGGCGCTGGTCAGCGGACGCGGCATCGCCGGCGTCGACCGGGTGTTCGCGCCGGCGCGGTTCCCGGTTGGCGGTCTGCACGGGTTGGAGCGGCGCGGTGCGCCGATGCCGGATGCGGATACCGGCGCCGCGATCGATCCCGCCACGTGGGGCGGCTTGATCGCCGATGCGCGCGTCTGGATGGCCACGCATCCGCTGGCGCGGGTAGAGGACAAGGGACGGGCGCTGGCGCTGCACTGGCGCGCCGATGCGTCGGCGGAGGCGCGCGCGCGCGCGTTTGCATCAACGGCATTGGCCGCGCTGCCGGGCTACCGGTTGCAGCCGGGCGACTGCGTGCTGGAACTGCGGCCGGAGGGCGCGGACAAAGGTGCGGCGATTGCCGCGTTCCTGGACGAGCCGCCGTTCGCCGGGCGGCGGCCGGTATTCGCCGGCGATGACCTGACCGACGAACACGGCTTCGCGCTGGTCAACCGGCGCGACGGCATCAGCATCGTGGTCGGCGACCGTCGGCCGACGCTGGCGACGCACTGGCTGGCCAATCCGGCCGCCGTGCGTCGTTGGTTGGAGGAGGTGGCATGAACAACGACCGCCCACCCGTGCACACGCTCGACCTGGGCGTGGTCGGCAATGGCAGCTTCGCGGCGCTCATCGATGCGCGGGCGCGGGTGGTCTGGGGCTGCCTGCCCGCGTTCGATGGCGATCCTGCGTTCTGCGCGCTGCTGTCGCCGCGTCAACACCCCGGCGGCGACTTCGCCATCGAACTGGAAGATTTCGAGCGCGCCGAGCAGCACTACATCGCCAATACCGCGGTGCTGCGCACGGTGCTGCACGACAGTCGCGGCGGCTCGGTGGAGATCCTCGACTTCGCCCCCCGCTGGCGCCAGAACGGGCGGTTCTACCGGCCGGTGTCGCTGCTCCGCCGGCTCACCCCGCTGGCCGGCACGCCGCGCATCCGCGTGCGCGCACGGCCGCTGGCGGACTGGGGGGCACGCGTCCCGGACAGTACCTGGGGCAGCAACCACATCCGCTGGCTGCTGCCGCAGATGACCCTGCGGCTGACCACCGACGTGCCGGTCCGCTTCGTCCGCGAACAGCTGCCGTTCGTGTTGAACCACCGTCTGCACCTCGTGCTGGGGCCGGACGAGCCGCTGGCGCGCTCGATCGACGGCTACGTGGAGGAAGCGCTGAACCGCACCCTGGACTACTGGCGCGAATGGGTGCGCTACCTGTCCATCCCGCTGGAGTGGCAGGACGCGGTGATCCGCAGCGCCATTACTCTGAAGCTGTGCCAGTACGAGGACAGCGGCGCGATCATCGCGGCGATGACCACCTCGATCCCGGAGGCGCCGGGGTCGTCGCGCAACTGGGACTACCGCTATTGCTGGCTGCGCGACGCGGCCTTCGTGGTGCGCGTGCTCAACCGGCTGGGCGCGACCCGCAGCATGGAGGAGTTCCTGCGCTACATCTTCGACATCGCCACCCACGACGGCAGCCTGCAGCCGCTGTATGGGATCGCCTTCGAGACCGCGCTGCACGAGGAGGAAGTGGCGTCCCTGGACGGGTACCGCGGCTGCGGCCCGGTGCGGCGCGGCAACCTGGCCTGGCTGCAGAAGCAGCACGACGTGTACGGCAGCGTGGTGCTGGCGACCACCCAGCTGTTCTTCGACCAGCGCCTGGCCGACCCCGGCGACATCGCCACCTTCGCCCGGCTGGAGCCGCTGGGCGAGCGCGCGTTCGCCCTGCACGACGTGCCCGACGCCGGGCTTTGGGAGTTCCGCGGCCGCGCCGAGGTGCATACCTACACCGCCGCGATGTGCTGGGCGGCCTGCGACCGGCTGGCGCGTGTGGCGGCGAAACTGGGCCTGGCCGAACGCTCGGGGTACTGGCGCGAACGCGCGGAAATCGTCCGTGCCCGCGTGCTGGCGCGCGCATGGCGCGAAGATGTCGGCTGGTTCAGCGCCTCCTTCGACAGCACCTACCTGGACGCCTCATTGCTGCTGCTGGCCGACATCGGCCTGCTGCCGGCGGAGGACCCGCGCTACGTCGCCACGGTGGAGGCGATCGGGCGCGAGCTCAAGCGCGGCGACGGGCTGTTCCGCTACGTCGCGGCGGACGACTTCGGCGTGCCGGAAACCAGCTTCACCATCTGCATGTTCTGGTACATCGACGCGCTGGCGGCGATCGGCCGGCACGACGAGGCGCGGCAACTGTTCGAGCGCGTGCTGGCGCGCCGCAACCACCTCGGCCTGCTGTCGGAGGACATGGCGTTCGAGGATGGCGAGGCCTGGGGCAACTTCCCGCAGGCGTATTCGCACGTCGGGCTGATCATGGCGGCGATGCGCCTGTCGCGGCCGTGGACGGAGGCGCTGTGAGCCGGCTGGTGGTGGTCTCCAACCGGGTCGCGCTGCCGGGCGAAAGCGCGCCAGGCGGGTTGGCGGTGGGGCTGCAGGCGGCGCTGGCGGCGCGCGGCGGGCTGTGGTTCGGGTGGAGCGGCAAGACCGCGCGCGAGGACAGCGGTGCGCTGCACGAACAGCGGGATGGCGAGATCCGCTACGTCACGCTCGACCTGTCGCGGCAGGACGTGGCCGCCTACTACAACGGCTTCTCCAACCGCACGCTGTGGCCACTGCTGCATTTCCGCCTGGACCTGGTGGACTACGCGCGCGAAACCCGCGCCGGCTACCGCCGCGTCAACGCGCTGTTCGCCGACCGGCTGGCGCCGCTGCTGCGCGACGACGACACCGTGTGGATTCACGACTACCACCTGATCCCGCTGGCCGCGATGCTGCGCGAACGCGGGGTGGGCTGCAGGATGGGCTTCTTCCTGCACGTGCCGATGCCGTCGGCGGACATCGCCGCCTCGTTGCCGGACCACGCCCAGCTGTTCGGCGCGCTGTTCGCGCACGACCTGGTGGGTTTCCAGACGCAGCGTGATGCCGAACGGTTCCGCAGCTACGCGCGGCTGTTCGGCGGCGCGACCCTCGTCGGTGACGACGGCCTGCGCCTGCCCGACGGGCGCAGCGTCTGCGTCGGTGCCTTCCCCATCGGCATCGATGCCGCGCGCATCGCCGGGCAGGCCCGGGCGGCCGCCGGCAAGCCGGCCGTGCGCCAGCTGCAGGCCAGCCTGAGCGGCCGCAAGCTCGCCATCGGTGTGGACCGGCTGGACTATTCCAAGGGGCTGCCCGAGCGCTTCCGCGGCTTCGCGCGCTACCTCGAACGCTACCCGCAGGAGCGCGGGCGGCTGACCTTCCTGCAGATCGCGCCGGTGTCGCGCGGCGAAGTGCAGGAGTACCGCCTGCTGCGCGACCAGCTGGAAGGCATCGCCGGGCACATCAACGGCACCCATGCCGACCCCGAATGGACCCCGCTGCGCTACGTCAACCGCAACTTCGCCCATGCCACCCTGACCGGGTTCTACCGGCTGGCCGCGATCGGCGTGGTCACGCCGCTGCGCGACGGCATGAACCTGGTGGCGAAGGAATACGTGGCTGCGCAGGACCCCCAGAACCCGGGCGTGCTGCTGCTGTCGATGTTTGCCGGTGCCGCCGCCGAGCTGGAGCAGGGCGCGCTGCTGGTGAACCCCTACGACCTGGACGGCGTGGCCGATGCCTTCGCACGTGCCGCGGCGATGCCGCTGGCGGAGCGGCGCGAACGCTGGCAGTCGATGATGGCGCCGGTGTCACGCTACGACATCCACGCCTGGTGCGAGGACTTCCTCGCCGCGCTGCGCAGCTGAAGGTGCCTAGGAGGCGCTAGCGGCCCTGCCCGGCGCGGCGCTGCTGCTTGTCGTCGCGCACCTTGTCGGCAGCGATCATGTTGCGTGCGCCGACGATCATTTCCGTCATCCACGCTTCCAGCACCTCGGTGTACTGGCGCTGCGCAGGCTTGCCGCTGAAGCCGTGGTCGGCCCCTGGGATCAGGCGCCGGGTCAGCGAGCGTGCCGAATGGAAGGCGCGTGCGTAGTTGTCGATGACCGGCTGCGGCACGATCTCGTCGTGTTCGGCCTGCACCAGCAGGACATCGCCGGTGAAGCCGGCACAGGCACGCAGGGCGCGGTTGTCGTCCGCGTCCACCTCGCGGCGCCGGTAGCGGAACAGCTCCGGGTCATCGTGCAGGCGCGCCTTCGGCTGGTCCCAGTCGCGATCCAGGTACAGCGCCGGGGAACGCAGCGCCAGCCAGCGCACCGGACGCAGTTGCGACAGCAGCGCAGCCAGGTATCCGCCGTAGCTCACGCCGACGAGGGCGACGGCGCCGGCATCGACCTGCGGCTGTGCGACCAGCCAGTCGTAGGTAGCGCAGAGGTCGTGCAGGTTCTGCGCGCGGGTGATGGTTTCCTTGCGGGTGGCGTTGGCCCGGTGGCCGCGCAGGTCGAAGGTCAGGCAGACGCTGCCCAGGCCGGCCAGCAGCTTGGCGCGGCTGAGATCCTGTTCCTGGTTGCCGCCCCAGCCATGCACGAACAGGATGCCGGGCAGTTCCGGCCGCGGCGCCAGCACGGTGGCGTCCACCGCGTCCCCGGGTTCGACCGCCAGCGAGAATCGGTTGAGGTGTATGTCCATCGCCGGTTCGGAGGCAGGTCGCCGCGTGCGGGTCACTTCGCCCCGAGGGGGGCCACGTAGTCCAGGCAGGTGGCGCCCGCCTCGGCCATCGCCTCGCGCATCGGCGCCAGCTGCGACTCTGCGATATCGACCAGCACCAGGATCCGTCCGGCCTCGATCTCGCCTTCGAACTGCTGGCGCACCGGGTCGGGCAGGGCGGCGCCCATCAGTGCCGACGACCAGCCGCCCATCAGCGCGCCGACTACGCCGATGGCCGCGGCGCCGGCGAGGGTGACGCCGAGAGGGGTGAATGCCACCGCGGCCAGGCCGGCCAGAAGGCCGGTCGCACCGCCCAGCCCCATGCCCCGCACGGCAGCCGGCACCGTGTCGGTATCGGCTTCCTTGAGCGAGTCCGGGATGCGTTCGAGTTCGATGTCGGCGCGTGCCACCAGCGAGATCGCGTCGTTGCCGATCCCGCGCATGTGCAGCGCGGCGATGGTTGCGCGTGCATGCGCCATGTCGCGCGTGCTGTAGACGTGTCGGTGCTTCATCGGCGTCTCCCTGCCATGCGGATTCCGAAACATGCGCCGCAAGCGGTGAAGGCGATGTCAGCCGCAGCGCATGCCGCACGTTCCGGGGCAGGCTGGTGCTGCGCCGATCGGGAACACCCTTGCCTGCGGTGGCAGGTGCGTCGGCCCAGCGCGCAGATGGTGTCTGGAGCGTAGGGGCGCCGAGCAGCCACCTCGCGCAAGGCTGGCGGGAAAAAGGAAACCCGCCACGCCATGCAGGCGCGGCGGGTTTCCCTCGGAAGGCCCGGGGCGGGGTGGCGGTGGTTACTGCGGCAGGCCCGGCTTCGACACTTCGCTGACCACCTCAGCGGTGGCGGCGTCCTTGCCCGCCCGTGCCAGATCGGCGATCGACACGATCCCGGACAGGCGGCCGTCGTCATCCACGATCGGCACGCGGCGGATCTTCGCGGACTCCATCAGCTGGGTGCATTCCTCCACGCTGGTGTTCGCATTCACCGTCTTGCATGGCGCGGTCATCGCATCGCCCGCGATGCTGGAGGCTTCGAAGTGACCCGCGGCGACGATGCGCACGGCGACGTCGCGGTCGGTCACGAAGCCCAGCGGCTTGCCCTCCATGTCGACTACCGGAATGCCCCCGCAATCGTGATCGACCATCAGCCTTGCCACCGCGTCCAGGGGTGTGTCGATGCGGCAGAAGGCGGGGTTGCTGGTCATGAGGGAACTGACGTTCTGCATGGAGGTGCTCCTGGTCGATGGGCGGGCCAGAATCGCGCGGTCCGGGTTGCATCGACGTGAACATCGCGCGCGCAGCCGCCATGCATTCAGCGGGGCTTGCGTCACGCGCAATTTCGGCGTGAAGGCGCTGCGCACTGGTGCACCGGATTCACGCGGCCGGGCGGAGCGGCAAGCGGCACCGGTTCAATGCGCAGGAAGCGCGCGAGGTTGGGCGCAAGGGCGGCCATGCGGTCACCAGCAATCTTCGCCCTGCGGCCAGGATCGACGGCAGTGGCGGCAATGCGCGCGCAACCGAAGCCGTGGCGGCGCTCTTCGATCACGCATTGATCCTGCCTACACGTCCGCAGGATTACAACCGGTTCTCCCACCCCCACAGGAGATACACCATGGCCAAGCAGGCAGAGAGCAGCCAGGTCCACGAACTGTTG
Source organism: Thermomonas sp. XSG (assembly GCF_014678725.1). Taxonomy (NCBI): domain Bacteria; kingdom Pseudomonadati; phylum Pseudomonadota; class Gammaproteobacteria; order Lysobacterales; family Lysobacteraceae; genus Thermomonas; species Thermomonas sp. XSG. The sequence goes on from NZ_CP061497.1 coordinate 2,531,644, forward strand.
TTGCAGGCACTGGAAACGGAACGTGGCGGCATCCAGATCTATACCGCCGCCATCGAGGCTGCGCAGAACGACGACCTGCGCAAGGAATGGGAGCACTACCTCGAGCAGACCACCAACCACGAACGCATCCTGACCGACGTGTTCGCGCAGTTGGGCATGGACACCGAGGAGATGAGCCCCGGCCGTGAAGTGGTAGCGGGGCTGGGCGCCGCGCTGGTGGATTCGATCAAGGCCGCGATCGCGACCGCCGATCCGGCCGCCGCCGAGATCGTCGCCGCCGAGTGCGTGGTGCTGGCCGAAAACAAGGACCACATGAACTGGGAACTGATCGGCAAGGTGGGCGAAACCCGCTTCGCCGGGGCCAAGGTGCTGAAGCAGGCCTACGAGGAAGTGGAGAACGAGGAAGACGAGCACCTCTACCACACCAAGGGTTGGTGCCGCGAGCTGTGGATCCAGGCCTTGGGCATGCCGGCGGTGCTGCCGCCGCCGGAAGAAGTGAAGAAGGTGAAGACCGCCATCGGCGCGGCGCGGGCGGAACACGCGCGCGACGAGATGATGTGATGCCGCGGGCGTGAGCCTCGTCGAATACCGGCGCAAGCGCGAGTTCTCGCGGACGCGGGAACCCGCGCCCGGCCGGGTCCGTGTCCCCGGCGATCGCGCGATCTTCGTGGTCCAGTTGCACCACGCCTCGCGCCGGCATTACGACTTCCGCCTGCAGGTGGGTGGCGTGCTGAAGAGCTGGGCGGTGCCGAAGGGGCCCAGCTTCGACCCTGCGGTCAAGCGGATGGCAGTGGAGGTCGAGGACCATCCGCTGGATTACGCGGGCTTCGAGGGCGACATCCCCAAAGGCCAGTACGGCGGCGGCCACGTCGCCCGGTTCGATGCCGGCTACTGGTCCACCGACGGCGATGCGCAGGCGCAGCTGGCCAAGGGTCATCTGCGCTTCGAGCTGTTCGGTGACAAGCTCAAGGGCGGATGGCACCTGGTGCGTTCCGGCAAGCCGGGGCGGCAGGTGCAGTGGCTGCTGTTCAAGGACAAGGACGTCCACGCGGGCACGCTGGAAGCGGATGACCTGCTCGGTGATGTCACGTCGGCGCCGGCCGCCGACGTGCAGCGCGCCGGTGCGGGGAAGCGCGAAAAAGCGCAGCGCACCGCGGCGCCGCCGGCAAAGGCACGGCGCCGACGAGACTGGTCGAAGCGCGCGCTGCAGTTGCCCGGGGCGAGCAAGGCGCGGTTCCACGGCGGCTTCTTCGCGCCGCAGCTGGCCCAGCTGGGCGATGCGCCGCCGGACGGCCCGGCGTGGCTGCATGAACTCAAATGGGATGGCTACCGGCTGCTGGTCGCGGTGGTCGACGGCAAGGCGCGGCTGTATTCCCGCAACGCGCTGGACTGGACACCTAAACTGCCGGACATTGTTGCCGCCATCGAGGCGCTGAAGCTGGGCCATGCCGCGCTGGACGGCGAGCTGATTGCCGGCAGCGGCACCAAGGCCGACTTCAACCTGCTCCAGGCCACCCTGTCCGGGGAAAAGAACGCCAGCCTTTCGCTGGTGCTGTTCGACCTGCTGCACCTGGATGGCGTGGACATCTCCGCGGCGCCGCTGCTCCAGCGCAAGGCGCTGCTGGAGACGGTGCTGGGGACGCCGCCACCACACCTCGCCTACAGCTCGCACGTGCTGGGCGAGGGCGTGCACGCCTGGCAGCTGGCCGGTGAACAGGGGTTCGAAGGCATCGTCTCCAAGCGCGCCGACCGCGGCCACCATGCGGGACGCTCGCCGGAATGGCGCAAGACCAAGCATGTCCACGCCGACGAGTTCGCGGTGGTGGGCTTCAGCGCGCCGAAGGGCAGCCGCGTCGGCATCGGGGCGCTGCTGCTGGCCACGCCGGAAGGCCGGGGTTGGCGTTACGTCGGCCGGCTCGGCAGTGGTTTCAGCGATGCCTTGCTGCGCCAGCTGGCAACGACGCTGGGCGAAGGGCAGCCCGAACCGACCGCACGGGTGGAGGTGGCGGATCCGGCCCTGCGTCGCGCGCGCTGGGTGGCGCCGCAGATGGTGGTGGAGGCCTACTATCGCGGCATCGGCGGCAATGGCCTGCTGCGGCAGGCGTCGCTGAAGGCGGTGCGTTCCGACAAATCCGCGTCCGACCTGCGCGACAGCGACCGCGCACCGGCTGCCAGGAGGAAGGGCAAGGCGATGGCCAGCAAACCGGCAACCGACGAAATCGTCGTCACCCACCCGGAGCGGGTGGTGTTTCCCGATGCCGGCATCCGCAAGGGGGAGGTGTTCGACTACTACCGCGACATGCTGCCTTGGCTGCTGCCGGAGGTCGTCGATCGACCGCTGTCGATCGTGCGCTGCCCGCAAGGAGCGGCGCGCCCGTGCTTCTTCCAGAAGCACACCGGCGCCGGCATGCAGCACGTGGACAGCCTGCGCCTGCGCGAGGAGTCCGGCGCGGAAGAGGACTACCTGGTGGTGCGCGATGCCGCCGGCCTGCTGGAACTGGTGCAGTTCAACGCGCTGGAATTCCATCCCTGGGGCGCGCAGGCCGCCGGCGCCGACCTTGCCGATCGCCTGGTGTTCGACCTTGATCCCGGCCCCGACGTTGCGTGGCGGGAGGTCGTCGCCGCGGCGCGCACGCTGCGCAGGCGCTTGCAGGAGCTCGGTCTGCAAAGCTGGCTGCGCACCTCCGGCGGCAAGGGCCTGCACGTGGTGGTGCCGCTGCGCCCGGCGTGCCCGTGGGAGCAGGCGAAGACGTTCGCGCATGGCTTCGCCGACGCGCTGGCCGCTGCCGAACCACTGAAGTTCGTCGCCACCGCGGCCAAGCGGCTGCGCAAGGGCCGGATCTTCGTGGACTACCTGCGCAACGGCCGCGGTGCCACCAGCGTGGCCTCGTTCTCGCTGCGCGCGCGTGCCGGCGCGCCGGTCGCCATGCCGATCCGCTGGGAGGAACTGGGGCGGGTGAAGAGCCCCGCGCAGTTCAACCTGCGCAACGCTCCGGCGCGGATGCGGCGGCTGCGTTCGCACCCATGGGCGGGCATCGACGAGGTGGAGCAGGACCTGTCCGGGATCGTCGGTCCCGGCTGAGGGTCAGACACCTGTCTGCGAACAGCGGCGCCCTCCGCTGTGCGTTCGGTGATGCCGTTCCTGTCTGATCCGGGCTGCCGACCCGTATTAACGGAAGAATCTGCATGCGAATGAAAAATCTTCGCTGAACCGGCACTGCCGGCCGAGGTGGCGCGTGCATGGATGGTGTGATGATGCCTGTTCAGGGGAGAACGGCAAGGATGGGACGCACATGCGCGATCTTCTTGGACTCCGCGTTTTGGTGGTGGAACCGGACAGGACATTGGCCTGCGTGTTGGCTGACGCCCTGACCTTGGCGGGCGCGAGCGTGGTGGCGATGTGCTCGGATCTGGCCGAGGCCGCGCGCTCCCGCTGCATCGAGGCGCCGCAGGCGCTGGTGGTGGGCACGCGCCCCAATCACGATCCGGAAGCCACCGTGCAGTCCGCCCGGGGATGGGGGTTGCCGTTCCTGCTGACCTGTGACCGGCCCGTGTCGGTGGGCGGTACGCACAATGCGCGCTGCCTGATCAAACCGTTCTGCTACCACGAGCTGGTGGAGGGGTTGATCGGTTGTGCATCCGGCGAGGGCGCTCCGTGAACCTTTCTTGCGCGGCGCATGGTGAGGCGCTGATGCCACTGATGCCCGGCGTCCGGCAGCTGCTTCGAGTTGAAACCGGAGCTTGCAGGCAGGTGGTGCCCGGCGATGGTGGCGCGGAGCATGGCGCGGTCGCCTTGGCATGACTGCCGTGCCCTCGCATTCAAGGACGCGTGCGCGCTGAGCTTCACTGGAGGGTGGCGCCAGACGCCGCCGGCGCCTGCACGACATGAATCCGCAGCGATACGCTCGGGTGCGGTTCAGCTGCGTGAGCAAATCCGGAAGGGGCCTTAACCACCCCGATGCAGAATTGCTTCCATGGTCGAGGCAATGGCGAGAATCCTGATCGTCGACGACGATCCAGACTTTGGTGAGTGCACGGCGGCCTTGGCCGCGCGGCAGGGCTGCGAGGTGATCCTGGCGCCCACGCTGGCGAAGGCGCGGGCAGCGCTGGCCAGCCCGATGGACCTCATTCTGCTGGACCTGCACCTGCCCGATGGCAGCGGGCTGGACCTGCTGCAGGACATCGACCTTGCCCAGCAGGGCAAGATCGTGGTGCTGACCGGCCACCCCTGCCTAGACACAGCGCGCCGCGCCGTGTCCGAGCCGATCGTGGAATACCTGCTCAAGCCGTTGCCGGCGGAGGAGTTGACCGCGATGTTCGCGCACGCCGCGGAGACTGCGCATGGACTGGCCACCGACCACCAGCTGATGCGGACCGGCCTGCTGGGGCGTTCGCGCCCGTTGCGTGAGGCAGTGGCGGCGCTGCTGCGGATCGCACCGACGGATGTATCGGTGCTGTTGACCGGCGAGAGCGGCACCGGCAAGGAGCTGGCGGCGAAGACCCTGCACGAGGCCAGCGGCAACACGGGCGCATTCGTTGCCCTGAACTGCGGCGCAGTGCCCGCCGAGCTGCTCGCAAGCCAGCTGTTCGGGCACGAGCGTGGCAGCTTCACCGGCGCGATGAGCCGCCATGTCGGCGTGTTCGAGCAGGCCGAGAACGGCACGTTGTTCCTGGACGAGATCGCGGAGATGCCGCCCCAACTGCAGGTGTATCTGCTGCGGGTGCTGGAAACCGGCTGCATCACCCGCGTCGGCGGGACCGAGAGCATCCGCGTGCCAGTGCGGGTGGTGGCGGCGACCAACCGCGACCCGCTGGAAGCGGTGGCCGAAGGCCGATTGCGCGAGGATCTCTACTACCGCTTGGCCGACATCGGCATCCATATGCCGCCGCTGCGCGACCGCGGCGAAGATGTGTTGCTGCTGGCGCGCGCCTTCATCGACCGGCTCAACGCCCGCTACGGGCAGCGCAAGCGGCTTGCGCCCGCTTGCGAGAAGACGCTGATGCGGCACCTGTGGCCCGGCAACGTGCGCGAGTTGCGCAGCGCCGTGCAGCGTGCCTACCTGCTCGAGCCGGGCAACCAGGTGGTGGTGGGGCCGGTGTCGGCACAGGCGCCGGTACTGCGCGAGACCGATACCAGCATCGTGTTCAGCGTCGGCACCAAGATGGCGGAAATGGAGCGTCGCATGCTGCTGAAAACGCTGTCGCACTTCGACAACGACAAGACCGCGGCCGCGCGCGCACTGGGCATCAGCGTGCGCACGGTGCACAACCACCTCGCGCGGATCGCCGCCGACGAGGGACGCCCGGGATGCGGCGAAGCGGCGGCATGAGCGGATTGTCCGAGGCTGCGGAGCGCGACCACGCGCTTCGCAATGCGTGGAACGTGCTGGAACTGTCCTTGTCCATCGCCCGCGATGCGCTGGAGCAGGACGATGCCGCACGCGCCGCGGAATTCATCGCCCGGGCCGAGCACGCCAGCCTGCAATGCCGGCGGTTGCTCTATGCGCCGCTGGCCGCGGCCGGGGATCATCGTGCGGCCTGACGGAACTGCATCAAGCGGAAGGAGTTGCCTGCGTGCTGTCCGCATGGCAACACCGGAAGCCGCATGGGAGCACGCTTGCGTGGATGGCACGGCATTTGCGTAGTGATTGGGGCGGGCCGTCGTGGCCCGCGCCATTCGCAATCACGAGGAGGACACCGTGCGCAATTCCATTCCCGGCGGACATTCGACCACGACCGGTACCGGCGAACTGAAGGCGGTCGCGAGGGCGGCGTGGGATGTGGGCGCGCATGCCCTGCACGTGGCGGGCGATTGGCTGGACAACATGAGGACATCCAGGATGAGCAATCGCAACCAGGACAACCAGGGACAGGACGTGCGCGGGCAGGCCGGCTATCGCAATGGCAGTCGATCAAGCGGGCGATCCCTGTATTACGGGCAGTACGGCGAATACGCGTCCGCCAACACCCGTGACGACTTTGCCCAGCGGCACGCCCCGTGGCGTGAACAGGGCCTGGGCAGCGGCGATTATCCCTATGACGACCATGGCCGCCGCGCCGAGGCGATCCGCGGTGGCTACGGTATGGATGAAGCCGAGCGCACCTACGGCCGCGAGCAGGAGCGCGGCAGCGGGTTCGGCAGCAGCCAGCAGTACGAAGACATGCGCGGTATCGGCAGCACCGGTGCTACCGGCTACGAAGGTGCCTACGGCCAGCGCGACCCCTCGCAGGGCGGCTATGCGCAGCAGGGGTACGGACAGGGCCGCTATCCGCAGCAGGGCTTCGGCCATGTGCAGGGTCGTGGTTACGGTCAGGACTACAGCCAGGAAAGTCGTGCGCAACAGGGCTACGCCCACGCCGGGGGCCGCGGCGACAGCCAGCCGGGCTACAGCCATGGCGGCTATGCACAGCAGAGCTATGCACAGGGCAGCTACCCGCAGCAGGGTGGTTATCCATCGTCCCAGCAGGGCCATGTGTACGGCCGTGGATACGGATACGGGTCAGGCGAGCAGGGCGGGATGCGTTCCGGCTACGGCGGGCGGGAGCGCCAGTACGATCAGGGCCGCAGCTTCCAGAGCCGGCGCGGACTGGGGCCCAGCAGCTATACGCGCAGCGACGAGCGCATCCGCGAGGATCTCAACGAGCGGCTGATGGACGATGACCTTGTCGACGCCCGCAACATCACCGTGGAGGTGCAGAACGGTACCGTGAACCTGAGTGGCAGCGTCGACGAACGCTGGGAGAAGCATCGCGTCGAGGACATCGCCGACGCCTGTGGCGGCGTGCGCGAGGTGCGCAACAACATCCGCGTCGGCTCCGGTACCACGCCGCCGTCTCCGCAGTCCGACATGCGCACGTCAGCCACCACCGGCAGCGGGAACAAGAATGGTGGTGCGGCGAAGTCCTCCGGCACGAGTACTGGATCGGGTTCGCTTTCCTGACGGCAGTCGTGGTGGTGGGTTGCGCCCGGCTGCGAGAGCGCTGGCTGCGGGGTACTGCCGACGACGTTGCGCTTCGTGATCGGCCACGCCCTGTCCAACCGGGGCGTGGTTTTTCCGCCGTCAGAGCGTGCGATGCGAATGTCGGTGCTGGCGTGCAGAGTGCCCGGGGGAACCGGATATGCAGCTTGAATGCCGCGGTGAACACAGGCGGTGCCGCGTGAAAACGCTGTCCACCGGGCGCCTTGCAGAATGCATTGGCGTGGAAGGCGTTGCGCAACCCTGATCCGAGGCCGGCGCAGGCTTGCACGGCCGCCACTCCCGCGAACCATCGAGCAAAGGACAGCCATGAACAGGAATCTGGACGAAGCGCTTGAGGACAGTTTCCCGGCAAGCGATCCTCCGGCATTCACCACGTCGTCGACCGCCACCGCGGCATCCGATGTGCTGCCCGCCAGCAAGGACGATGCCGCCAGGGACGGCAGGATCCACGTTTACCGCATCGTGGAGGACAGGAAGTCCGCCCAGGCCTTCAGCGGCACCGATGGCGTCGCTGAAGGGCGCTGGACCTCGCGCGCAGGCCAGGTCATCTATACATCGATGTCGCCGGCTGGCGCCATGCTCGAGTTCATGGCCCACCTCGAGGGCCGCACGCCAGAGGCGCTGGTGATGGCGGTGGCCAGCCTGCCGGTGGACGATGTGCTCGTGCAGGCCGAACTGCTGGACGATTGGGACCAGCGTCCCTACCGCGCGCACGTGCAGGCCATCGGCGATGCCTGGCGCGCGGCCGGCAAGTCGCTGGCGCTGCGGGTGCCGAGCGCGCTGTGCCCCGACGAATGCAACATCCTCATCAATCCAGAACATCCGCATTTCGCGCACCTGGTGGTGGTCCGGCTGCATCCGGTCACCGTCGATGAACGCATCCGCACCTGAATCCAAGCGCAAGGAGGCGCCCATGGCCGGTTTCCGCCGGTTCGCCCAGACCACGTCCCGCTGGGCGGGAAATCCCATCGCCTTCGGCATTGCCGCGACCATGGTCCTGGTCTGGGCGGTGTCCGGACCGATGTTCGACTACTCCGCCGAATGGCAGCTGGTGATCAATACCGGCACAACCATCGTCACCTTCCTGATGGTGTTCCTGATCCAGAACGCGCAGAACCGCGATACCGAAGCGATCCAGATCAAGCTGGACGAGCTGATCCGCGCGGTAAAGGACGCCGACAACGCGATGATGGACCTGGGGCGGATGGAAGAGGCCGAGCTGGAAGCGCTGCGCGAGTACTACGAGCGGCTTGGACGCGATGCCGGCTGCGCACTGGAGAAGCGGCGCGGACACGAGCGGAAGTGACGCCCGGGCGGACGCCTTCTTCACGGCGCGTCGGGCACCGTCTACGCAAACGGATGAAACAGGCGATGCAGCCATGAGCAGCCGAGCAGACACCACCGCGCGCCGCCAGCGCCAGTTGCAGGCCGAGGCGGACGCCGCGCCCCGCAGGAAGGCCGCAAAAAAGGCCGGCGGCAAGAAGAAGGCCGTGCAGGCCGGCGCGCGGCGGCAGCCCCAGAACCCGATGCCGGCGCAGCACCTGCGCAAGCCCGGCAGCGAGGCCGAGCTGGAACTGCAGCCGCGCTGGCAGGCGCCGGATTACGTCGGCAGCGGCAAGCTGGAGGGCATGGCCGCGCTGGTGACAGGTGGCGATTCCGGCATCGGCCGCGCGGTGGCGGTGCTGTACGCGCGGGAAGGCGCGGACGTGGCGATCCTCTACCTGAGCGAACACGAAGATGCCGAGCGCACCCGCAAGGCGGTGGAAACCGAGGGGCGCCGCTGCATCGCCATTGCCGGCGACGTGCGCGACAGTGCCTTTTGCGCGCGCGCGGTCGACGAGGTGCGCAAGACGTTCGGCCGGCTCGACGTGCTGGTCAACAATGCCGCGTTCCAGCTGCACGCCGATCGCATCGAAGACATCGACGATGCGCGCCTGCAGGAAACCCTGCAGACCAATATCGCCGGCTATTTCCACATGGCACGCGCGGCCGTCCCGCACCTGCCACGGGGTGGCAGCATCATCAATACCGGTTCGGAAACCGGGCTGTTCGGCAGTCCTAAGCTGCTGGACTATTCGGCCACCAAGGGCGCGATCCATGCCTGGACCAAGTCGCTGGCCAGCCACCTGCTGGAACGCGGCATCCGGGTGAACTGCGTGGCGCCCGGGCCGGTGTGGACGCCGCTCAATCCCGCCGACAAGCCGGCGGAGGACGTGGCGAAGTTCGGCGAGGACAGCGACATGGGCCGGCCGGCGCAGCCGGAGGAGATTTCTCCCGCCTACGTGTTTCTGGCCTCGCCGGTCACCGCCTCGTACGTCAACGGCGTGGTCCTGCCGGTGATGGGCGGGCCGCGCGGCTGACGCGGGGGACGACGATGCCACGCCCGATCTGGTCCGGTTCGCTGTCCTTCGGCCTGCTCAATATCCCGGTGCAGCTGATGGCCGGCACCCGCGGCACCGACCTGTCATTCCGCATGCTGGATGCGCGCGACAAATCGCCGATCCGCTACGAGCGCGTCAACGCCGAAACCGGCGAGGAAGTGCCGTGGAAGGAGATCGTCAAGGCATTCGAATACGACAAGGGCAGTTACGTGGTGCTGGAGCAGGAGGATATCCGCTCGGCCGCGCCTGAAAGCCACGATGCCATCGAGGTGGAGGCGTTCGTCGACGTGGAGGCGATCGGCCCGCAGTATTTCGAGAAACCCTACGTGCTGGTGCCTGCGAAGAAGGCGGAGAAGGGCTACGTACTGCTGCGCGAAACCCTCAAGCGCACCGGCCGCATCGGGATCGCCCGCATCGTGATCCGCAGCAGGGAGAACCTGTGCGCGCTGTTGCCGCAAGGCGATGCGCTGCTGCTGGTGATGATGCGCTACCCGCAGGAGCTGGTGGATGTCGGCGATTACGCCATTCCCGCCGGGCAGGCTGGCGACTACCGGGTCAGCCCGCGCGAGCTGGAGATGGCCGAGGCGCTGATCGCCTCCATGGAAAGCGACTGGAAGCCGGAAGCCTACAAGGACGAGTTCCGCGCCCGCCTGCAGAAGGTGATCGAGAAGCGCATCAAGGCCAAGGGCGGCAAGGTCCGCAAGCCGCTGGACGAGCCCGCGCTGCGCGACGACGACGCCACCAACGTGGTCGACTTCATGTCGCTGCTGCAGAAGAGCATCGACGCCAAACGGCGCACGCCGGCAACCAGGGCCGCCAAACCGGCAAAAGCGGACAAGCCGGCGAAGGCGGCGAAGGCGGCGAAGGCCGCCAAGACGGCCAGGAAGGCCGCGCCCGCAAAGCCCAAGCCGGCCAAGCGCGCGGCCAGGACCAAGGTGGCGCGCTGAAGCGTCGCTGCACGGAGCAGGAGCGTCCATGCACAGCGCATGGACCTGCGCCTGCTGGGCACAGCGGGTCAAGGCGTGGCAGTGGTTATCCGGCGCATGCCGAAGGCGGCGCGATGCAGTGCTATCCAAGCATCCGCGGCTTGCGCCGCTGCGCGCGCAGGAAACGCAGCGTCGCGGCTTCCCACTGGCGTTCTCCGATTGCGCCGCGTGCGTAGCGGGCCAGCGTCGCAGCGCGCCAAGCCGGGAACACGCAAGGATCGATGTAGGCGCTGCGGCACACCGCCCGGGTATTGCCCAGCGTCGCCGCCACCTGTTCCACCACCGCGTTTTCCAACGCTGTCAGGCTGCGTTCGCTGTCGCCTGCTTCCGCACCGTCCTCCGGCAGCGCAGTGGTCGCCAGCGCGCGGAACGCCAGTGCGGTGGCGCCCCAGGTGCGGAAGTCCTTGGCCGAGAAATCCTCCCCCATCGCGGCCTGCAGCCAGCGGTTGACGTCTGCCGAGCTGACCGGATGGCAGCTGCCGGCTTCGACGTACTGGAACAGGTGCTGGCCGGGGAGCTGCTGGCAGCGCCGGACCAGCCGGACCAGGCGAGCATCCGTCAGCGGCACCTCCTGCGACTTGCCCGATTTGCCGCGGAAGCGGAAGCGCAGCCCGCCGCTGCGCATCGCCTGCACGTGCCGGTTGCGCAGCGTGGTCAGGCCGTACGAGCGGTTGCTGGCCGCATATTCGGCGTTGCCGATGCGGATCAGCGTGGTGGCCATCACCGCCACCACCATCGCCACCACCTTGTCCTTCGGCAGGCCAGGTCCGGCCAATGCCCGCCGCAGCGCCCGCCGCAGTCGCGGCAGCGCTGCGCCGAACGCGACGATGCGTTCGTGCTTGTCGTGCCGGCTGCGGCGGATCCATGCCGGGTGGTAGCGGTACTGCTTGCGGCCCTTGGCGTCGCGCCCGGTGGCCTGCACATGGCCGCGCGGATCGCGGCAGATCCACACGTCCGTCCATGCCGGCGGAATGGCGAGTGCACGGATGCGTGCCAGGGTGGCGGCATCGCGGACGCGTTGGCCGCCGGGGCCGACATAGTGGAAGCGTGTGCGTCCGCAGCGGCGGATGCCCGGCAGGTCGTCGCTGACATAGTGCAGGCGCGCGTCGCGGTGTGTATCCCGGTGCCTGCGTGCCTTGTCCCGGGTGGGTTTGCCACGCCGGTTCCGTGTGGGCGCGCGGGCGGGGGCGGGGCGGCCGCTCATCCGCGTCCAAGCCCGAAGGGGGCGCGCCGGCCGCGGCTTGTCGCCACCTCGGCGCCGCAGGTGTACCGCAGCAGGTGCATGGCCGCTTGCTGGAGCGCCGGCGTGCGCGCAGCCGTGCAGTCGCCCGGTACCCACAGCCTGTAGCCCCGCATGTGTGCGTCCAAGGCGGTGGCCAGCACGCAGGAATCGGTGGCGATGCCGGTGATCGCCAGCTGTTCCACGCCCAGCTGTTGCAGCAGGATCGGCAGTGCGGTGGCGCGGAAGGCGGAGTGCTTCGGCTTCAGCAGGTGGAAGTGTCCGGCTTCCGGTGCCAAGCCTTCCGCCAGCTGCGCCGATGCCCCGCCGCGTTCGCGGCAGGACGCCACCAGTTCCGCAAAGCCGCCCTGCCAGCGCGTCCAGTTGTCGTTGGCATAGACCACCGGGCAGCCGGCGGCGTCGAAGCGGCCGCGCAGTGCCCGCAACGGCGCGCAGATCGCCCTAGCCGCAGCCGCAAGCGGGCGCGCACCTTCGAAGGCGAAGTGGTTGATGACATCGACGATGAGCAGCGCGGGCCCGGCCATGGGCAAGACGCTCGCACGCGGTCCGTCAACGCGGCTTGAAACCCGCCCGCCGTGCGGATCTGGCGGAATGCCGGCGTTTGGGATACAAATGTATCCTATGGCCAGTCTTCCTCCCCGCCGCGCAGCCGTCCTCGGCTTCATCCGTGACCGCGTGGCCGGCCACGGCCAGCCGCCGACCCTGGCCGAGATCGCTGCCGCCTGCGGGCTGGCGACGCGTGCATCCGCGCGGAAGCACGTGCTGGCGCTGGCCGAAGCCGGGCTGGTGGAAGTCACCCCCGGGCAGGCGCGCGGCATCCGCCCGGCCGGGATGCGGGCGCGCGCCGACCTCCTGCGAGTGCCGGTGCTGGGCCGGGTGGCGGCGGGCGTGCCGATCGGCGCCGATGCCGGGCTGGCCGACACCCTGACCCTGGATACCCGGCTGTTTTCGGCCACGCCGGACTATCTGCTGCGGGTGCAGGGCGATTCGATGATCGAAGACGGCATCCTCGATGGCGACCTGGTCGGGGTGAAGCGCACCCCGGAGGCCCGCGACGGGCAGGTGGTGGTGGTGCGGCTGGACGGTGAGCTGACCATCAAGCGGCTGGCGCGCGCCGCGGGCACGCTGTGCCTGCTGCCGCGCAATCCGGCCTATGCGCCGATCGAAGTCCAGCCGGGGCAGGATTTCGCGGTCGAAGGCGTGTTCTGCGGCCTGGTCCGGCGGGGATGACATGGGCGCGGTGGTTGCGATCGATGCGCTGCTGCACCAGCGGCGCGTCTGGAAGGGACAGCCGGCACCGTTGCCGCCGAGCGCACAGCCCACCGGGCATGCCGCGCTGGACGCGGCGCTGCCCACCGGTGGCTGGCCGGAGGCGGCGCTGAGCGAGCTACTGATCCCGGTAGACGGGGTGGGTGAGCTGCAATTGCTGTGGCCGGCGCTGGCGCGGCTGTCGCAGGCCGGCGAACGCATCGTGCTGGTGGCGCCGCCCTACATCCCGTTCGCGCCGGCCTGGCAGGCAGCGGGAATCGAATTGCGCCAGCTGCAGGTGGTCGAGGCCGGGTCGCCCCGTGATGCCCTGTGGGCGGCCGAACAGTGCCTGCGTTCGGGCAGCTGCGGCGCGGTGCTGTGCTGGCCGCTGGCCGCCGACGACCGCGCGCTGCGGCGGCTGCAGGTGGCCGCAGAATCGGGGCGCACTCTGGCGTTCGCAATCCGGCCGCTCACCGCCGCGCGCAATCCCTCGCCGGCGGCGCTGCGCATCGCCATCGACGCGCGCCCGGCGCAGCTGCGCGTGCTCAAGTGCCGCGGCGGGTTGGCACCGCCGCGGCCGATCCCGCTTGCAGGCTAGGCCATGCGCTGGGCCTGCATCCTGCTGCCGCAGCTCGCGCTGGACGGCGTGCTGCGGCGCTGCGCCGAACCCGATGCGCCGCTGGCGCTGGTCGCGGGTCCATCGCAGCGGCGCGTACTGCATGCGGTCAATCCGGCTGCCCGCGCGCTCGGCCTGCGCCGGGGCATGGGCCTGGCCGCAGCGCAGGCGCTCGCCGGCAGCTTTGCCATCATCGAACACGACCCGCACGAAGAGGCCCGCTGGCACCGTTTCCTTGCTGCCTGGGCCTACCGCTTCAGTTCGCAGGTCAGCGCCCAATACGGCCATGCGTTGATCGTCGAGATCGAAGGTAGCCTGGGCCTGTTCGGGCCTTGGCCGCGTTTCGAGGCCCGGCTGCGGGAAGAGCTGGCGCAGCTGGGCTTCCGCCACCGCATCGTCGCCGCGCCGAACCCGGCGGCAGCACGGGCGCTGGCCAATGTCCACGACGGGCTGGCGGTAGCCGGCATCGCGCCGATGCGCCATGCCCTCGGGCAACTGCCGGTGCAGCGCGCCGGTTTCGCGCCCGAGGTCGCCACTGCCTTCCAGCGCATGGGCCTGCGCACGCTGCGGCAGGTCATGGTCCTGCCACGCGCCGGGCTGGCGCGGCGCTTCCCGGTCGATGTCCTGCGGCACCTGGATGCGTTGCTGGGCGAGCGCGAACTGGCGTTGGCCTGGTACCTCCCGCCGGACCGGTTCGCCATGCGGATCGAACTGGGCTACGAAGTCGAATCCTCGCAGGCGCTGCTGTTCCCGCTGAAGCGGCTGACCGCGGACCTTGCCGCATTCCTGGCCGGCCGCGATGGCGGTGTGCAGCGGTTCGCGCTGCATCTGGAACACGAGGGGTGTGCGGACACCGTGGTGCCGGTCGGATTGCTGGCACCCGAGCGCGAGCCCGCGCTGCTGTTCGAACTGGCGCGCGGCCGGCTGGAGCAGGCGCAGGTGGCCGCGCCCGTGCGCGCGCTGGCGCTGGTGGCGGAGGAGTTGCCGCCGTTTATCCCGGCGCACCGCGAGCTGTTCGATGCGCGCCCGCAGCAGGCGACATCGTGGGAACAGCTGCGCGAGCGCCTGCGTGCACGGCTGGGGGAAACGGCCGTGCACGGCCTGTCCGCCCATGACGACCACCGCCCGGAGGCGGCGTGGCGCGAGGTCGCGGCGCCTCCCTCCCGTCACGGCGAGGCCCGGCTTGCCGCGCAGGCACTGCCGCCGCAGCGCCCGGGCTGGCTGCTGGCCCGGCCGATCCCGCTGCGCGGCCCGACGCCGCGCCTGCTGACGGGCCCAGAACGCATCGAGTCCGGCTGGTGGAACGGCGACATCCGCCGCGATTACGCCATCGCCCAGCTGGCCACCGGCCAGCGCGCCTGGGTGTACCGGCCGGTGGGCGACGACGGCGACTACTGGCTGCACGGCTGGTTCGCATGAGTCCCACGGGGATGCCCTATGCCGAGCTGCACTGCCTGTCGAACTTCTCGTTCCAGCGCGGCGCGTCCAGCGCGCGCGAGCTGTTCGAGCGCGCTAGGCAGCACGGCTACACGGCCTTGGCGATCACCGACGAATGCACGCTGGCCGGCATCGTGCGCGCCTGGCAGGCGGCGAAGGCGGTGGGGTTGCCGCTGATCGTCGGCAGCGAGATGCGGATCGAGGGTGGCCCGAAACTGGTGCTGCTGGTCGAGAACCTTGCCGGCTACCAGGCGCTGTGCCGGCTGGTCACCACCGCCCGCCGACGCGCGCCGAAGGGCGAATACCGACTGCTGCACGAGGACTTTTCCGACCCGCTGGACGGACTTTCAGCACTGTGGATTCCGGATGATCCGACCGACTGCCGGGACGGGCACTGGTTGCGGGGGATGTTCCCGGCGCGGCTGTGGGTCGCGGTGGAACTGCACCGCGGCCAGCGCGATGCGGAGAAACTCGCGGCCCTGCAGGTGCTCGGCAGGACGCTGGACCTGCCGCTGGTCGCCGCCGGCGACGTGCACATGCACGCGCGCGGGCGCCGCGCCCTGCAGGACGTGATGACCGCGATCCGCCATCGCACCACGGTGGCGGAAGCCGGCCTGCGGCTGTTTCCGAACGGCGAGCGCCATCTGCGTCCGCTGCACGCACTGGCCGGGCTGTACCCGCCGGAGCTGCTCGCGGAGTCCGCGCGCATCGCCCGACGCTGCCGCTTCGATCTGGGCGAACTGCGCTACCAGTATCCGCAGGAGCTGGTGCCGGCCGGGCAGACGCCCGCCAGCTGGTTGCGTGCGTTGACCGAACAGGGCCTGCGCTGGCGCTGGCCGCAGGCGGTTCCGCGCAAGGCGCGCGCGCTGGCCGACAAGGAACTGGGCCTGATCGCCGAACTGCGCTACGAGGGCTATTTCCTGACCGTGCACGACATCGTGCGCCACGCCCGCAGCCTCGGCATCCTCTGCCAGGGCCGCGGCTCGGCAGCGAACTCGGTGGTCTGCTATGCGCTGGGCATCACCGAGATCGATCCCGACCGGATCGGCATGCTGTTCGAGCGTTTCGTCTCGAAGGAGCGCGACGAGCCGCCGGACATCGACGTCGATTTCGAGCACGAGCGGCGCGAGGAGGTCATCCAGTACATCTTCCAGCGCTACGGCCGCGCCCGCGCCGCGCTCACCGCGGTGGCCAGCAGCTACCACGGCGCCGGTGCGATCCGCGACGTGGCCAAGGCGCTGGGGTTGCCGCCGGACCAGGTCGACACGCTGGCCGGCTGCGTGGGCCGCTGGAGCGATGCGTTGCCGCCGCCGGAGCGCCTGCGCGAAAAGGGCTTCGACCCCGACAGCCCGCTGTTGCGGCGGGTGCTGGTGCTGGCGGGGGAGCTGGTGGGCTTCCCGCGCCACCTATCGCAGCATCCGGGCGGGTTCGTGATCTCCGAGCAGCCGCTGTCCACCCTGGTCCCGGTCGAGAACGCGGCCATGGACGGGCGCACCGTGGTGCAGTGGGACAAGGACGACCTCGATGCAGTCGGGCTGCTCAAGGTCGACATCCTCGCGCTGGGCATGCTCACCGCGCTGCGGCGCTGCCTCGACCTGCTGCGCGCCCACCACGGGCGCGACCTGTCGCTGGCGACGATCCCGGCGGAAGATCCCGCCACCTACGACATGATCTGCCGCGCCGACACCATCGGCGTGTTCCAGATCGAATCGCGCGCGCAGATGGCGATGCTGCCGCGGCTGCAGCCGCGCACCTTCTACGATCTGGTGATCGAGGTGGCGATCGTGCGCCCGGGGCCGATCCAGGGCGATATGGTGCATCCCTACCTGCGCCGGCGTACCGGCGAGGAACCGGTGCGTTATCCCTCGAAGGAACTGGAGCGCGTGTTCGAGCGCACGCTGGGCGTGCCGCTGTTCCAGGAGCAGGTGATGGAGTTGGCCATCGTCGCCGCGGGCTACACGCCCGGCGAGGCCGATGACCTGCGCCGTTCGATGGCGGCATGGAAGCGCCACGGCGGGCTGGAACACCATCGCGACAAGCTGACCGCCGGCATGCTGGCGCGAGGCTACGGCGCCGGATTCGCGGCGCGCATCTTCGAGCAGATCAAAGGCTTCGGCAGCTACGGCTTCCCGGAGTCGCACGCGGCCAGCTTCGCCCTGCTCACCTATGCCAGCAGCTGGCTCAAATGCCACCATCCCGCGGCTTTCACCTGCGCCCTGCTCAACAGCCAGCCGATGGGGTTCTACAGCCCCGACCAGCTGCTGCAGGATGCGCGCCGGCACGGGGTGGAAGTGCGCCCGGTCGACGTGCGCCACAGCGGCTGGGCGTGCAGCCTGGAGGCCGATCGGCATGGCGCGTTCGCATTGCGGATGGGGCTGTGCATGGTGAAGGGCTTCAACGAGGACAGTGCGCGGTGGATCGAACGGGCGAGGGCGACGCAGGCCTTCGCCGACGTCGCCGATCTGGCCGAGCGCGCCAGGCTGGACAGCCGTGCCCGCGAAGCGCTGGCCGACGCCGGCGCGCTGCGCGGGTTGGCCGGTCATCGCCATCGTGCGCGCTGGGAGGTGGCCGGCGTGGAGGAACAGCGTCCCTTGCTGGGTGCGGCGACGCAGCCGCGCGAGGGCCAAGTGGCACTGCCGCTGCCGACGGCCGGCGAAGACCTGTTCGCCGATTACGCCACCGTGGGCACCACGCTTGGCCGGCACCCGCTGGCGCGCCTGCGCGCGCAGCTGCGGGCGCGTCGCTGCCGCAGCTCGCGGGAGCTGCCGCGGATTCCGTCAGGCCGGCACATCGCCGCAGCCGGGCTGGTGGTGGGGCGCCAGCGTCCGCAGACCGCCAGCGGCGTCACCTTCGTGACCTTGGAGGACGAGCACGGGATGATCAACGTGGTGGTCTGGAAGCAGGTGGCCGACCAGCAGCGGCAGCCGTTCCTGGAGTCGAAGTTGATGATGGTGGAGGGGCGGCTGGAAGCCGAACACGGCGTGCGCCACCTGATCGCCAGGCGCCTGCATGACCTGACTCCGCTGCTCGGCAGCCTGGACGTGCGCAGCCGCGATTTCCACTGAGCGCGCGGCAGGCCGTCGACCCGTGATCGTGCCGGCATCGAGGCCACTGCGCGGCTTGCGACAGGCAACAAAAAAGCCCGCTTGCGCGGGCTTCTTCAGAACCACTGTGGTGCCCAGGAGAGGACTCGAACCTCCACGGTTTTACCCGCTAGTACCTGAAACTAGTGCGTCTACCAATTCCGCCACCTGGGCCGGTGGTGAGCCGCGCATTCTCCAGAGATGCGCCTGGGCTGTCAACAGTTATTTGTGGCTGCGCGTGCGGTTCACGCCGGGCCTGTACCATCGCGGGATGAGTAAACCTCCCAGCAAGCGCGGCCAGGGCCGCGGCAAGGGGGCCGGCACCGTCAAAGGTGCCGGCAAGACCAGTGGATCACCGGCCAAGGGTGCCGGCAAGCGGCCGGGTTGGATGCCCGAACCGCCAGCGGGCGGCCCGGGCCGACGCGCGCCGCGGCCGACGTCGGCGCCCGTCGCCGATCCGCACGCGCATCGCGAAGCGCAGCGCTACGAAAAACCGATCGCCAGCCGCGAAATGATCCTGCAGGTGCTGGCTGCGCAGGACGGGCCGATGGACGACCAGGCGCTCGCGCAGAAGCTCGAGCTGACTGAGCCGGACCGTTTCGAGGCCCTGCAGAAGCGCCTCGGCGCCATGCTGCGCGCCGGCCAGCTGCTGCAGAACCGGCGCGGCGGCTATGTGCCGGCGGCGCAGGCCGAACTGATCGCCGGCAGCGTGATCGCCAACCCCGACGGCTTCGGCTTCCTGCGCCCGGAGAAGGGCGGCGACGACCTGTTCCTGCCGCCGTACGAGATGCGCAAGGTCAGCCACGGCGACCGCGTGCTGGTCAGCCTCACCGGCATGGACCGGCGCGGGCGCGGCGAAGCGACCATCGTCGAGGTGCTGGAACGCCGCCTGACCCGGCTGCTGGGGCGCTATACCGAGGAGCTGGGCATCGCCTACGTGGTGCCGGACGACAAGCGCATCCAGCGCAACGTGATGGTGCCGCAGGACGCGCGCAACGATGCGAGGGCGGGCCAGCTGGTGGTGGTGGAAATCACCACCCCGCAGGACGCGCACCGCCCGCCGATCGGCCGCGTGCTGGCGGTGCTGGGCGACAAGCTCACCGCCTCGCAGGCGGTGGAGGCGGCCATCCACGGCCATGACATCCCGCACGAGTTCCCCCCCGAGGTGCTGGCGCAGGCCACTGCGGTGCCGCTGGAGGTCCAGTACGACGAAACCGCCTCGCGCGTCGACCTGCGGCGCGTGCCGCTGGTGACGATCGATGGCGAGGACGCCAAGGATTTCGACGATGCGGTGTGGTGCGAACCCAACGCAGACGGCTTCCGCCTGATCGTCGCGATCGCCGACGTTTCGCACTACGTGCGGCCCGGCACGCCGCTTGACGACGAGGCGCAGCTGCGCGCGACCTCGGTCTATTTCCCCGGCTTCGTGGTGCCGATGCTGCCGGAAACGCTCAGCAACGGCATCTGCTCGCTCAACCCGGCGGTGGACCGGCTGTGCTTCTGCTGCGACATGCAGGTGGGCCGCGACGGCATCGTCACGTCGAGCCGGTTCTACGAGGCGGTGATGCACTCGCACGCGCGCCTGACCTACACCGACGTGTGGAACGCGGTGGGCGAGGGCATCCCGGAGGACGAACACGACGCCGCGCTGGCGAAGATCGGCCCCCTGCTGCCGCAGGTGCAGCGCCTGCACCAGCTCTACAAGGTGCTGGACAGGGCGCGTGCCAAGCGCGGAGCGATCGAGTTCGAGAGCAGCGAAGTGCGCTTCGTGCTGGACGCCAAGGGCGTGGTGACCCAGGCCGGCATGCTCCAGCGCAACGACGCCCACAAGCTGATCGAAGAGTGCATGATCGCGGCCAACGTGCAGGCCGCGCTGTACCTGATGCAGGCGCGCGTCCCCGCGCCCTACCGCGACCACGACAGGCCGCCGGAATCCAAGTACGCCGACCTGGAGGAATTCCTCAAGGAATTCCAGCTGCGCGTCCCGCCGTGGGCCAAGGTGCGGCCGAAGGACCTGCGCGCACTGCTCGAGAAGATCCGCGAACGCCCCGACGCCGCGCTGCTGGAGTCGGTGATCCTGCGCAGCCAGTCGCTGGCGGTGTACGCGCCGGACAACATCGGGCACTTCGGCCTGGCGCTGGAGGCCTACGCGCACTTCACCTCGCCGATCCGCCGCTACCCGGACCTGCTGGTGCATCGCGCGATCAAGCACGCGCTGGCCGGCGGCCGGCCGGAAGCCTACGAATACTCGCCGCACGAAATGGCCAGCCTGTCGCTGCAGTGCTCGGAGCGCTCGCGCCGCGCCGACGAGGCCCAGCGCGAGGTCGACGAGCGCTACCGCGCGGCGTGGATGGAAAGCCATGTCGGCAAGGAGTTCGACGGCACCATCAGCGGCGTCACCAGCTTCGGCCTGTTCGTGGAACTGGACGATTCCAAGGTGAACGGCCTGGTCCACGTGACCCAGCTGCCGCGCGACTTCTACCACTTCGATGCGGTGCGCAAGACGCTCACCGGCGAGCGCCGCGGCCGCGAGTTCCGGCTCGGCGACCGCGTCCGCATCGTGGTGCTGAAGGCCAGCGTGGAAGAGCGCAAGATCGACTTCCGCCTGGCCGAGGAAGACGCCGGCCTGCCGGCGCTGCCGGAACGCGGCAAGCCGGCCAAGCGGCAGAAGAAGCGGTACTGAGCGGGCTGGGGGTGCGCGGCGCGGGGCGGCGGACTGCTGCTCCGCCTCCGCGCGCGTTCCGTTCGGGGCGCGGCTGCCGGCCGTCGATGGCCGGCATTCCGCAATTTCCCGCCCCGCGCCGGGTGCGCCGGATTTGCGCGTGCATCACAATAGCCGCATGAGCAAATCCTCCCAATGGATCGTCGGCCTGAACGCGGTGGCTTCCGCGCTGGAACACGACGCCGAACACGTGCGCGAAGTGCTGCTGGAAGCCGGCGGCAAGAATCCGCGCATCACCGAAATCGAGCAGCAGGCGCGGCGCAAGGACATCGACGTGCGCCGGGTCGCCCAGCAGGCGCTGGACGGCGTGGCCGGCGGCGTGCGCCACCAGGGCGCGGCGGCGCGCTACGCGGCGGCGAAGACCTGGGACGAGCATGAGCTGCCGGCGTTGATCGAAGCCGCCGAAGGCAAGGCGCTGCTGCTGGTGCTGGACGGCGTGCAGGACCCGCACAACCTCGGCGCCTGCCTGCGTAGCGCGGCGGCGGCGGGCGCGACCGCGGTGGTGATTCCCAAGGACAAGGCGGTGCAGGTCAACGCCACCGTGCGCAAGACTTCGGCCGGCGCGGCTGACACCCTGCCGATCTTCAGCGTGACCAACCTCTCGCGCACCCTGCGTGACCTGCAGAAGGCCGGCGTGTGGATCTACGGGTTGGCCGGCGAGGCGGACGCGTCGCTGTACGCCATCGACCTGAAGGGCAACGTGGCCCTGGTGATGGGCAGCGAGGGCGAAGGCCTGCGCCGGCTCACCCGCGAGAACTGCGACCAGCTGGTGAAGATCCCCATGCCGGGCGGTTTCGAGAGCCTCAACGTGTCGGTCGCCAGCGGCGTGGCGCTGTTCGAAGCCGTGCGGCAAAGGAGCGCGTGATGGCCTTGAACCTGATGTGGTACGACTGGGTAGGCATCGCCGGGACACTGGCGGTGCTGGTGGCGTTCTTCCTGCTGCAGGCCGGCAAGCTGTCCGGCACCGGCATCGTCTACCAGCTGCTGAACCTGTTCGGCTCCGGCGGTGTGCTGGTGTCGCTGCTGGGCAAGTTCAACGTGTCGGTGTTCGTGCTGGAAGCCGTGTGGATGGCGATCAGCGCCTACGGGATCGTGCGGACGCTCAGGGCGAAGCGTCCTGGGCCCCAGTGAGCCGCCGGGCGACGCGCCCGTAGCGAGCGCAGGGACAATCCGTGCCGTGGATGGCGCCGATTCGCCTAGATAGGTGAGGCAAGCGTTTGCGAAGCATCGCTTCGCGTGCAGCCGAACGCCTGCGATGTTCCATCGCAGGCCGGCCCCACGGCGTGGGAATTCACGGCGTGTCCCCAGCCGCTGCGGGTACGGCGTTCGGCGACGGGGCAGGACGAACCCAGCTGTTTGCAATCGCACAGAACAACTTCGCGGTCTGCTCGGTGTCGTATACCGCCGAATGCGCCTGGCTGGGATCCCAGCCAAGCCCGGCAGCCATTGCCGCGCGCGCCAGCACGGTCTGGCCATAGGCCAGGCCGGCCATCGTCACCGTGTCGAACACGCTGAATGGATGGAACGGGTTGCGCTTGTGCTGGACGCGGGCGACCGCGGCATTGAGGAAATTGAGGTCGAAATGGGCGTTGTGGCCCACCAGGATGGCGCGCTGGCAGCCGTGCTTCTTCACTGCGGCGCGCACCGGCACGAAGATCGCGTCCAGCCCGGTGCGCTCGTCCACTTCGCCGCGCAGAGGATGACCGATCTTGATGCCGGTGACCTCCAGCGATTTCGGGTCGATGCTGGTGCCGGGCGCAGGGGCGATGTGCGCATGCGCGACTTCGCCCGGCACGTAGTTGCCGGCCGCATCCAGTTCGATCGGGATTGCCGCGATCTCCAGCAGGGCGTGCTTGTTCCAGTCGAAGCCGCCGGTTTCCACGTCCACCACCACCGGCAGGTAGCCGCGGAAGCGCTCGGCCATCGCCGCGAAGGCGGGTGCGTCTTGCGTATCGGTCATCGACAAAGCCTAGCAGAGCGAGCCGCTGGCCCCCGTTGCGTTCACCGCGCGGGCGGCGCGGTGCCCAGTAGCACGCCTTCGTCGCGCAGCCGTTCCAGCATCGGCAGTGCCTCGCCGAGGAACGCATCGAAATCGGGGTGGCCGGCTTCCTCCGCCAGCTGGCGCAACAGTGCCCGGCCGCTGCGCCCTTCGTTGGCGGAAACCAGCGCCAGCAGGCGGTACAGCAGCGGGGACAGCATCGAGAAATGGACGCGGCCGCCGGGATCGCGGCGCAGCAGCACCAGCGTGGGTGCGGGCGGTGGTTCGGTGGGCTGGCAGTCCGGGCCGAGCCGGTGCACCGGCCAACGGTAGGCCAGCGGCCACGCCAACGGCGACACCAGTGGCACGCCGCCCAGCAGATCGCCATCGGGATCGTGCGCAGGCAGCGCGGCGTCGCTGAGCTGCAGGCCCAGCTCGGCCCATTCGTAGTGCGCCAGCTCGGCCAGCCATGGCCGCGCGGGCGCTTCCGCGGCCTCGAGGAAGGCGATGAACTCCAGTCCCAGCCGGGTGAACAGCGGGGTTTCGCTGCGGTGGTTGATGAGGAGGCGGCGCAGCAGCGCCTGCCAGTCGGCATCGCCCAGGGTCCTGCGGATCACCGGGAAGGTGCCGGCCAGCAGGCCGTCCAGGTTGTTGGCCACCAGCTCGCGATAGACCGCCAGCCGCCGGTCCTCGATGCCGGGCGGCCCGGGGTGCGTGGCCGGATCGCGCACGTGCGCGGCCAGCGCGTGCAGCTGGTCGTGCAGCGCGCTCATGCCGCGGCCTGCAGTGCACGGATGCGCGCCACCTCGTCCAGCAGCACCGGCAGCGGCGGGAAGTTGAAGTCGCGCTCCAGCAGGGTGGGGCGCACGCCGTGGGTGGCGTAGGCGAAGCTGAGCAGCGCCCACACGTCGTCCTTCACCGCCGTGCCGTGGGTGTCGATCTTGAGGTCGTCGGCCTCGTCGAAGTGGCCGGCGACGTGGTAGCTGGCGATGCGCTGCGTCGGCATCGCCGCGATGAAGGCGCGCGCGTCGTAGCCGTGGTTGATCGCGTTGACGTAGACGTTGTTGACGTCCAGCAGCAGGTCGCAATCGGCTTCGGCCAGCACCGCGTTGACGAAATCGGTTTCGGCAAGCTGCCGGTGCGGCGCCGCGTAATAGCTGACGTTCTCCACCGCGATGCGCCGGCCCAGTGCGTCCTGCACCTGGCGGATGCGCGCGGCGACGTGGCGAACGGCTTCTTCGGTGAACGGCAGCGGCAGCAGGTCGTAGAGATGGCCGTTTGCTGCGCAGTAGCTCAGGTGCTCGCTGTAGAGCGCGACGCGGTGGCGATCCAGGAAATCGCGGGTCTGGCGCAGGAACGCGTGGTCCAGCGGATCCGGGCCGCCCAGCGACAGCGACAGGCCGTGGCAGCTCAGCGGATGCCGCGCCGTCAGCGTTTCCAGCTGCCCGCCGAGCGCGCCACCGACGCCGATCCAGTTGTCCGGCGCGCATTCCAGAAAATCGAAGGCGCCCGCAGGCGCCCCGATCAATTCGTCCAGCAGCGCGCGGCGCAGGCCAAGCCCGGCGCCGTGCTGGGGCAGGGCCTCAGCCACGGCTCACATGCTGCCGCCGCACTTGCCCTCGCCGCATTTGCCTTCCCCGCACTTGCCTTCGCCGGCGGCCTTGCCGTCCTTCTTCATGGCAGCATGGTGCGCGTCCATTTCGGCCTGGCTGATGAAGCCGTCGCCGTCGGTGTCGATCTTCGGGAACATCGTGTCCTTGCCGGCGTGGGCAGCGGCGAACTCGGCGCGGGAGATGCGGCCGTCCTTGTCGGTGTCCTTCTGCGCCATGCCGCAGCTGCCTTCCTGCTTGGCCTTGTCGGCCTTGGCGGGCTTGTCGGCGCCCATCATCCCGGCGCCGCACTTGCCTTCCCCGCACTTGCCCTCGCTGGCGGCGGCCTTGGGCGGATCCTGCAGGTAGCCGTGGGCCATCGCGTCCATCGAGAACAGCGGGCCGGCGAGCGCGCCGGTGGCAACGGCGGCGCCGATCACCAGCGCCAGGGGATTGCGGGATTGCGACATGGTCGACTCCTTGCGCGAATGCGCCTGATGGTGGGGCGATCCTACCGCTTGCGGCACGGGGCGGCCAGTCGCCGGCAGGCGCGCTGTCCCGGGTGGTTCAGACGGCGGTGGTGTTGCTTTCGTCGCGCTTGTCGCGCTGCGGCAGCAGCTCCTCGCCGTGGATCAGGAACCAGGCGTTCTCGGCGATGTTGGTGGCGTGGTCGCCGATCCGCTCGATGTTCTTGGCCATGAACAGCAGGTGGGTGCAGGCGGTGATCGCGCGCTGGTCCTCCATCATGTAGGTCAACAGCTCGCGGAACAGCCCGGTGTAGAGGGTGTCCAGCTCGGCGTCGCGCGCGCGCACGCGCAGCGCGGCCTCGCCGTCGCGTTCGCGGTAGGCCTCCAGCACGTCGCGCACCTGCTGCACCGCCATCCTGCCGAGGGTGCCGAGCCCGCGCGTATGCGGCAGCGGCGGCAGCTGGTTCAGCACCAGCGAGCGCTTGGCGATGTTCGCCGCGTAGTCGCCGATCCGCTCGATGTCCGAAGCCACCCGCAGCGCGGCCAGGATCATGCGCAGGTCGGTGGCCATCGGGCCGCGCCGGATCAGGTGGATCACGTCGTGGTTGACCTGCTGTTCCAGCGCGTCGATGGCTTCGTCGTTGGCGACCACCCGCTCGGCGGCGCCATCGTCGCGGCGTTCCACCACTTCGAGCGCTGCTTCCAGCTGGGAGGCGGCCATCAGGCCCATGCGGATCAGTTCGCCCTGCAGCGCGTGCTGCTCGGCGTCGTAGCTCCGGACGATGTGGCTGTGCTGTTCGTTCATGTCTTGCTCCTTCTTCCCGATGGCCGGGGAAGTGCCCCGCAAGGGGACGAGGGTCGTTACGTGTGCGTGGACTGGCCTGGTCAGCCGAAACGACCGGTGATGTAGTCCTCGGTCTGCTGCTTGGCCGGGTTGGAGAAAATCTGCGAAGTCGCGCCGTGCTCGACCATGTCGCCCAGGTACATGAAGGCGGTGTAGTCGGACACGCGCGCGGCCTGCTGCATGTTGTGGGTGACGATCATGATGGTGAACTCCTGCTTGAGTTCCTCCACCAGCTGCTCGATGCGGCCGGTGGAGATCGGGTCCAGCGCGGAGGTCGGCTCGTCCAGCAGCAGCACGTCGGGCTTCAGCGCCACCGCGCGGGCGATGCACAGACGCTGCTGCTGGCCGCCGGACAGGCCCAGCCCACTTTCCTTCAGCTTGTCCTTCACCTCGTCCCAAAGCGCGGCCTGGCGCAGCGCCTGCTCGACGCGCACGTCCAGCTCGGCCCTGCCCAGGCGTTCGTGGTGGCGGATGCCATAAGCCACGTTCTCGTGGATGGTCATCGGGAACGGCACCGGCTTCTGGAACACCATGCCCACCCGGCTGCGCAGGCGGTTCATCGGGTACTTCGGATCGAGGATGTTCTCCCCGTCCAACAGCACCTCGCCTTCGGCACGCAGCTTGGGATAGAGCGCGTAGATGCGGTTGAACACCCGCAGCAGGGTGGACTTGCCGCAGCCGGACGGGCCGATCAGCGCGGTGACGCGCTTCTCGGGGATGTCGAGGTTGATGTTCCGGACCGCCAGGGACTTGTCGTACCAGAAGTTCAGCCCGCGGGCGGACAGCTTCACCGGCGGCGACTGGGGCAGGGCGGCATCGTGCGGCGCTTGCATGGCGGCTTGGGCATAGTTCATCGGAATGGTCCGGAGGTCAGTCATGGGCGGCGCGCTTGCGCAGGAGGATGAAGCGGGCCAGCAGGCTGGTGGCCAGCACGAACAGGGTGACCAGCAGCGCGCCGGCCCAGGCCAGCTGCTCCCAGTTCTCGAAGCCCGAGCCGGCGAACTTGTACATGGTCAGCGGCACCGCGCTCATCGCGCCGCCGATGTCGAGGCTGAAGAACTCGTTGCCGAACGCGGTGAACAGCAGCGGCGCGGTTTCGCCGCTGATCCGCGCCAGCGCCAGCAGCACGCCGGTGACGATGCCGGGCAGCGCGCTGCGATAGAGCACCTGCAGGGTGACCTTCCACTGCGGCACGCCCAGCGACAGCGCGGCTTCGCGCATCTGCACCGGCACCAGCCTCAGCATCTCGTCGGTAGTGCGCACCACCACCGGCAGCACGATGAAGGCCAGCGCCAGCGCGCCGGCGAAGGCGGAGAAATTGCCGCCGGTGTTCATCACGAAGGCCGCGTACACGAACAGGCCCAGCACGATTGATGGTGCCGACAGCAGGATGTCGTTGACGAAGCGCACCGCGGTGCCGAGCTTGCGATGGCCGCCGACCTCCGCCAGCCAGGTGCCGGCGGCGATGCCCAGCGGGGTGCCGATGGCCACGCCCATGCCGCACATCAGCAGGCTGCCGACGATGGCGTTGCGCAGGCCGCCGGCCTCCATCGGCGGCGGCTGGTCCTGGGTGAACAGCGCCAGGTTCAGGTGCGCCAGGCCCTTCGCCAACAGGGTCCACAGGATCCAGCCGAGGAAGGCCAGGCCGAACAGCGCGGCCGCGCAGGCCAGGCCGATGGCCACGGCGTTCTTGATGCGGCGATTACGGTACAGCGATGCGGACGGGGCGTTCACCGGTTGCCCTCCTTGCGCGCGAGGTTGAGCAGCATCAGCCGGGCCAGCGCCAGCACGATGAAGGTGACGATGAACAGCACGAAGCCGAGCAGCAGCAGGGCGGCGCGATAGGTCTCGGTGGCCTCGCCGAAATCGTTGGCGATGAGCGCGGCGATGGTGGTCGACGGCTCCAGCAGCGACGCAGTGAAAGACACGCTGTTGCCGATCACGAAGGCCACCGCCATGGTTTCGCCCAGCGCGCGGCCCAAGCCCAGGAACACGCCGCCGATCACCGCCGAGCGGGTGTAGGGCAGGACGATGTCCCAGCTCACTTCCCACTTGGTCGCGCCGAGCGCGTAGGCCGATTCCTTAAGCCGCGCCGGCACGGTCAGGAACACCTCGCGCATGGTCGAGGAGATGAACGGGATCACCATGATCGACAGCACAAGGCCGGAGGTCAGCATGCCGGCGCCGATCGGCGGGCCCTGGAACAGCGGGCCGATCACCGGCAGCGGGCCCAGGTGCGCGTCCATCCACGGAATCAGGTGCTCGCGCATCACCGGCATCAGCACGAAGAAGCCCCACATGCCGTAGATGATCGAGGGGATGCCGGCCAGCAGTTCGATGGCGGTGCCCACCGGCGTGCGCAGCCAGCGCGGCGCCACCTCGGTGAGGAAGAAGGCGATGCCGAAGCTCACCGGCACCGCGATCACCATCGCGATCAGCGCGGTGACCAGCGTGCCGTAGATCGGCACAAGCGCGCCGTACTTGTTCTCCACCGGGTTCCAGTCGGTGGAGAAGAAGAAGCCCAGGCCCTCGTGCGACAGGACGCTGCGCCCGCCCCACAGCATCGAGAGGGCGGCGCCGGCCAGGCTGAACAGGACGAAGACCGCGGTGGCGGTCAGCAGCCAGCGGAACCAGCGGTCGTGGCGCGAATCGGCCGCATCACGGCGGCTGGCGATCGGAAGGTCGGAGGTGGTGGCGCTCATTCGGTCTGCTCGTCAGGCCCGCGGGGCGGGCACTGTGGGAATCGGGGGCGGTCCGCGGCGGCGTCAGGCGGGCTGCCCGGCCCAGTACGCCTCGATCTGGCGCACCAGTTCGGGCGGCAGGGGCACGTAGTCCAGCGCCGCTGCCTGCGCGCCGCCGTTGGCCCAGGCCCAGCGGAAGAACTCGCGGGCCGCCTCGGCCGAGGCGGGATCGCGCGGCTGCCGGCGCATCAGGATGAAATTGGTGGCGGCGATCGGCCAGGCGTCGGCGCCGGGCGCGTCGGTGATGACCAGCGCGAAGTCACGCGCGTTCTTCCAGTCGGCGCTGGCAGCGGCTGCGGCGAAGCTCGCCGCGCCGGGCTGCACCCAATGGCCCGCGGCATTGCGCATCGCGGTGTAGGCCATTTTGTTCTGCAGGGCGTAGGACAGCTCGACATAGCCGATCGCGCCCTTGAGCTGCTTGACGTAGGAGGCAACGCCTTCGTTGCCCTTGCCGCCCACGCTGGTGGCGATCCAGTTCACGGTGGTGCCTTCGCCGACCTTCGCCTTCCAGTCGGCGCTCGCCTTGGAGAGGTAGTTGGTGAAGTTGAAGGTGGTGCCCGAGCCGTCGGAGCGGCGCACCACGTTGATCTTCCCGGCCGGCAGCGCGAGGCCCGGGTTGGCCGCGGCGATGGCCGGGTCATTCCAGCGGGTCACCTTGCCAAGATAGATATCCGCCAGCAGCGGACCGGTCAGGCGCAGCTTGCCGGCCTCGATGCCGGGCAGGTTGACCACCGGCACCACCCCGCCGATCACCGAGGGGAACTGGACCAGCCCGTCCTTCACCAGCTCGTCGGTGGGCAGCGGCTTGTCGGAGGAGCCGAAGTCCACCGTACCGGCCTTGATCTGGGCGATGCCGCCGCCGGAGCCGATCGACTGGTAGTTGATGCGCTTCCCGTTCAGCCTGGCGTAGTCGGACGACCACTTCGAGAACAGCGGATACACGAAGCTTGCGCCGGCGCCGGTGACGACGTCGGCAACCCGGTCGGCCTGCGTGGCATCGGCACCGGTGCGGTCACTGCCCCCGGAGCACGCGGCCAGGCCGGTGGCCAAGGTCAGGCAGAGGGCGGTGAGGCGGAAGGCGGAGCGGAACATGGCGTATCTCGATGGCTATGGCCGGATGCGCACATCAAACGATGTTTTTGTGACAGGCCGATGACCATCGCAGGCGTTGTGTCATGGTTCCCGCCGGACGACGGCCAAAAAAAGCGGGCCCGAAGGCCCGCAACAGGGGGGGTATACGGAATGCGGCTTACTTGACGTTCTGGGTCCAGTAGGTATCGATCTGCTGGACCAGCGAGTCGGGGAGCGGGACGTAGCCAAGCGAAGCGGCGGACGCATCGCCGTTGGCATAGACCCAGCGGAAGAAGTCCAGCGCGGCCTTGGTGCCCGGCTTGCTGTTCTTGTGCACCAGCATGAAGTTGGTGGCGGTGATCGGCCAGGCGTTCTCGCCAGGTGCGTTGGTGACGATCAGGAAGAAGTCCTTGGTCGACTTCCAGTCGGCGCTGGCGGCGGCCTCGGCGAAGCTGTCGTCGCTCGGGTTGATGTAATTGCCGGCGGCGTTTTTCAGTCGCGAGTAGGACACCTTGTTCTGGATCGCGTAGGCCAGCTCGACGTAGCCGATGCTGCCGCGGATCTGCTTGACGTAGGCGGACACGCCCTCGTTGCCCTTGCCGCCGATGCCGACCGGCCACTTCACCGCGGTGCCTTCACCGACCTCCGTCTTCCACGACGGGCTGACCTTGGACAGGTAGTTGGTGAAGTTGAAGGTGGTGCCGGAACCATCGGAGCGGTGCACCACGGTGATCTTCTGCGCCGGCAGGTTCAGGCCGCGGTTGGTGGCGACGATGCGCGGGTCGTTCCACATCTTGATCTTGCCGAGGAAGATGTCGGCCAGCACGTCCGGGTCCAGCTTCATGGCGCCGGCGGCGATACCGGGCAGGTTGAACGCCGGCACGATCCCGCCGATCACCGACGGGAACTGCGCCAGACCCGAGCGCGCCAGCTCGGCCGGCGGCAGCGGCTTGTCGGAGGAGCCGAAGTCCACGGTGCCGGCCTTGATCTGGGCGATGCCGCCGCCGGAGCCGATCGACTGGTAGTTCACTTCCTTGCCGGTCGCGGCCTTGTAGTCGGACGACCACTTGGACATCGCCGGGTAGACGAAGGAGGCGCCGGCGCCGGTGACGTCGGACGCGAAGGCGCTGGCGGACAGGCCGGCGGACAGGCTGGTCACCAGCGCGAGCGCGGCGATGCGGATCTTGAAGGACTTGGACACGAAGAACTCCTGGTGAGCGGATGCGACGGGGCGATGCCCGGTTCGTGGCGCATTCCATCGCGCTTGCGTGACGCCCGCGGGTCAGTCGTGTGACGGTGGCATGACGGTTGCGCGGGATCGGCGTGGCGCGCGGCCGGCGGCCGCGTGAAGAAAAGCGCGCAAGGGAAATAAAACTGCAACCGATGGCGCGTCAAATGCGTGCTGCAGGTGACGCGAGGCGGAGACCCGCGCGCTGCCCACAAGACAGCTTTCCATCACAACGGAGTTCCCACATGCGTCCCACCCGTCTGGCCGTCGCGATCGCCCTGATCGCCGGCACCGTCAGTTTCAACGTCGCCGCGCAGAGTGCCCCCAGCGCCCAGGACATCGCCGAGCTGAAGGCGCAGATCGCCGCGCTGCAGGCCCAGATCCAGAGCCTGGAAGAACGCAACGATGCGCAGTCGGAAGTCAACGTCGACACCGCCACCCAGCTCGACAACCTCACCAACAACAGCGTGAAGGTGGAGACCAAGGGCGGCCTGAAGGTGACCTCGGCCGACAAGAACTTCGAGGCCTCGCTGGGCGGCCGCATCCATTTCGACGCATACAGCTTCGACAAGGACGTGGCGGCGACCACCGACACCACCGAGTTCCGTCGTGCCCGCCTGACCCTGTCCGGCAAGGCCTACGGCTGGGAATACAAGATGGAGCAGGACTTCTCCGCCGGCACCAACCTGGACGGCATCCGCGACATGTACATCGCCCGCAACATGATGGGCGGCAAGCTCACCATCGGCCACTTCAAGCCGTACCGCTCGATGGAAGAGCTGACCAGCTCCAACGAGATCCTGATGATGGAGCGCCCCAGCACCTCCGCCACCGGCCTCTACAACGGCCGCCAGTTCCAGCAGGGCGTGGGCTACCTGCGCGCCGGCGACAGCTACACCTTCGGCGTCAGCGCGTTCAACATGCGCAGCGCGCCGACCGCCCGCACCGAGGGTCTGGGCTTCTCCGCGCGCGGCACCTGGGCGCCGATCGATACCGGTACCACCACCCTGCACCTGGGCGGTTCGTACAGCCACGAGAACCTGAACAAGGGCACCCCGAACCTGTCGGCCGTGTCCCATTACGCCGGCCGCCGCGGTCCCTCGCAGACCATGGCCACCACCACCGCCGGCACCGGCGGCAACGATTCGCAGATCGACACCTTCGGTCTGGAAGCCGCGTTCCGCAACGGTCCGCTGTTCCTGCAGTCGGAGTACGCGCGCGCCAGCTACGGTCAGGCGAACGGCACTTCGCAGGACGTCGACGCGTACTACGTGCAGGGCAGCTTCATGCTCAACGGTGGCCTGAAGGCGTACAAGGGCGCCACCGGCGTGTTCGGCTCACCCAAGGTCGGCGAGTCCGGCCTGTGGGAACTCACCGCACGCTACGACGTGATGGAGAACAAGGACGTCAACGACATGAAGACCACTTCGGCGTTGATCGGCCTGAACTACTACATCAACCCGAACATGCGGGTGATGCTGAACTACACCAAGGGCAAGAATGACAAGACCGGCGACGAGCCGGGCCAGATCGCGCTGCGCACGCAGTTCGCGTTCTGATCATCGCTCCCGGCATGCCATAGACGACGCCCCGCGTCTGCGGGGCGTCGTTTTTTGCGCAGCCTTCGGTGTGCGCCATCTTCCGCAGGGTTCAGGGTTAGCGACGTCGCGCCGGGTGTTCTTCAGGGCGCGGCGGGCTGCGCCGACGGACCCTTGTCCGGCCAGCGGCATAGGTCGTGGAGCACGCAGCGCGCGCAGTCCGGCTTGCGTGCCTTGCAGGTGTAGCGCCCGTGCAGGATCAGCCAGTGGTGCGCATCGCGCGCGAATTCGGCCGGCACCAGCCGCACCAGCTTGTCCTCGACTGTGCGCACGTCCTTGCCCGGCGCCAGCCCGGTGCGGTTGGAGACGCGGAAGATGTGCGTGTCCACCGCGATGGTGGGCTCGCCGAACGCGGTGTTGAGCACCACGTTGGCGGTCTTGCGGCCCACGCCGGGCAGCGCTTCCAGCGCCTCGCGCGTGCGCGGCACCTCGCCGCCGTGGCGTTCCAGCAGCAGCCGGCACAGCGCGATCACGTTGGCCGCCTTCGCATTGAACAGGCCGATGGTGTTGATGTAGCCCTTCAGGCCGTCTTCGCCCAGCGCCAGGATCGCTGCTGGCGTGTTGGCGGCGGGATACAGCCGGCGCGTGGCCTTGTTGACCCCGACGTCGGTGGCTTGCGCCGACAGCACCACCGCCACCAGCAGCTCGAACGGGGTGGTGTATTCCAGCTCGGTGGTGGGGTGCGGGTCGCCCGCGCGCAGGCGGGTGAACATCTCGGTGATTTCAGCGGACGTGAGCTTGCTGCCGCGCGCCGCGCGCGGTGTCGGTGCCGGGCTCATGCGTGGCGCGCCCTGGCTTTCGCCAGCGCCCGCGCTAGTGCATCGGCTGCGGCCGTGGGCAGTGGGGGTGTGGCCTGCTGGGCCGTTGGCGCAGCGGCGGTGCGACGCGCGGCATCGCGTTCAGCCTTGATCCGCGCCAGCCGTTCGGCGCGGGCGTGGTGCCGCTGCCGCGCGGCCAGCGCGAAGCGCCGGGCGTCGCGCGCGGCGACCAGTTGCGCGCTGCAACCGGCTGCGCAGGACGGACAGGGCATGGCGTCGAGCAGGCCCAGGGTCATCGCCGCGTCGAGATCGCCTTCGCACAGCGACGCCAGCAGCCGATGGGCCGGATGCTTCGCGTTGCAGTCGCAGGTCGGGCAGGGGGTGGACATGGTTTTCTCGCCACTCCCGCGGGCGCGGGAGCGGGGCGGACTCACTTCCCCGCGAATGCCGGCTTGCGCTTTTCGAGGAACGCGGAGGTGCCTTCGCGCATGTCCTCGGTGGCGAACATCAGGCCGAACTGCGCGGACTCGTATTCCAGCCCTTCCTCGATGCCGCATTCGCCACCGATGTTCACGCAGTCCAGCATCCCGCGCAGCGCCAGCGGCGCGGCGTTGGCCAGCTGCGCGGCCAGCTTCATGGTGTCCGCTTCCAGCTCCGCGGCGGGCACCACCCGGTTGACGATGCCCAGCTGCAGTGCGCGCTCGGCGGTCACCGGGGCGCCGGTCAGGCACAGTTCCAGCGTCGCCGCGCGGCCGCACAGGCGCAGCAGGCGCTGGCTGCCGCCAAAGCCGGGGATCAGCCCGAGGTTGATTTCCGGCTGGCCCACCTTGGCGGTGTCGGCGGCAACGCGCAGGTGGCAGCACATCGCCAGCTCCAGCCCGCCGCCCAGGGCGAAGCCGTTGATCATCGCGATCACCGGTTTGTTCAGCTTTTCCACCCGCCGCATCATCCGCGTGCCGCGCAGCGAGAAGTCGCGCCCCTGCACGGGCGTCAGCGCATTCATCTCGGCGATGTCGGCGCCTGCCACGAACGCCTTGGGGCCGGCGCCGGTCAACACCACCACCCGCACCGCGTCGTCGCCGGCCGCGTCGGCGAAGGCCGCGTCCAGCGCGTCGAGGGTGGCGGCGTTCAGCGCGTTCAGCTTGTCCGGGCGGTTGATGCGGATGGTGCGCACGCCGTCGGTGGTGTCGATCAGCAGCAGGTGGTCGCTCATGCAGGGGTCCAGTCGGATTTCGTGTGCCGGGAGGGAACTTCGAGGGCCGGGCCGGGTCGCAGAGGGGTGCCGGTAGCCGTCAAGTGCCGGGGCCAGTATCCTAACGTGTCGCGCACGGGCATTCCGCCCGGTCGCGGCGAAACCTCCGGCCTGCGCCGGATTCCTGCGGGCCGCGTTGGCGGCCTCATTCGACATACGAGGTTGTGGATGAAGTTGCGTGCGATTGCTGCCAGTGCGGCGGCCCTGACCCTGACCGCCGGCATCGCCTCGGCGCAGACCAAGCCGGCAGCGGCCCCCGCCAAGCCCGCCACCGCCGCGCCCGCCGCGCCGCCGGCGGTCGACAAGACCCACGCCAGCTATGCTTTCGGCTGGCAGCTCGGCCAGGAGCTGGCCAACACCGGCGAGCCGGTCGACATCGCCACCGTGGTGCGCGGCGTGCAGGATGCCTTCGCCAAGAAGCAGCCGGCCTACACCGAGCAGCAGCTGGGCACCGCCTACTCCGCCTTCCAGCAGCGCATGGAGATCAAGGCGCAGGAAGCGTTCCGCAAGGCGCTGGCCGACAATCAGGCGCAGTCCGGCGATTTCGTCACCAAGTTCAAGGCCGAGCAGGGCGTGATCACCCTGCCCAGCGGCATCATGTACCGCGTGGCCAAGGCCGGCACCGGCGCCAAGCCGACCGCCACCAGCGAAGTGCAGATTGCCTTCCGCAGCTTCCTGGCGGCCGTTGGCGTTCCGCTGAGCGGCGTGCAGACCCCGCCGGCGTTCAAGGTTGCGGACGCGCCGATCCCGGCGCTGAAGGAAACCCTGCCGCTGATGCAGCAGGGCGCGGTCTGGGAAGTGGTCATCCCGCCGGGCAAGGGCCTGGGCGGCAACCAGAACCAGCAGTTCGCGCAGCAGGCCGTGGCCATGCAGATCGAGCTGGGCTCGGTCAAGTAATCCGGTTCGCCGCGCGCTGGCGCGGCACCGCTGCAAGTCCCGATGCGCCGGCCATGTGCCGGCGCATCGCGTTTGCGGCGCTACCATGTGCGGCATGAGTGATCTGTTCCGCGCCGTGCTCAGTCCCTGCACCGGCGTCTGCACGCTGGATGAGGGCGGACTGTGCCGCGGCTGTCGCCGCACCGGCGACGAAGTTGCAGCGTGGACGACGCTGGACGATGCCGCCCGCCTGCACCTGATGGACGTGGTCCTGCCGGCGCGCCCGGCAGTGGCGGAGGACGCCTGATGGACGCCGTTGCGCTTGCCGAATGGCTGCGCGGCGCCCTGCATCCGCTGGATGCGCCCCCCTCGGCGGCGCCGTGGAACCTCGCCGATCTGGCCGGGCTGGCCCAGCCGGTCGCGCCGCGCCCGGCGGCGGTGCTGGTCGGGGTGATCCCGCGCGCCGCTGGCGCCGGCGTGCTGCTGACCCGCCGCACCGACGGCCTGCGCCACCATGGTGGCCAGGTCAGCTTCCCCGGCGGGCGTATCGAGCCCGACGACCCCAGCCCGGCCGCTGCGGCGCTGCGCGAGGCGCGCGAGGAGGTGGGCCTGCAGGCCGCGCAGGCCCGGCTGCTGGGCTATCTCGATCCGCTGCTGACCATCACCGGCTTTCGCGTGCTGCCAACGGTGGTGGTGGTAGATCCGGGTTTCCAGCCGGTGCCGGAGCCGGGCGAGGTGGCCGAAGTGTTCGAAGTGCCGCTGGAAATGCTGCTGGACCCGGGGCAGCTGGACACCATCGAACTGCAGTTCGGCGGCCGCGCCCGCCACGTGTTCCAATACCGCTACCAGCCGCAGCGGATCTGGGGCGCGACCGCCTCGATCCTGTACAACCTGCGCGAGCGGCTGGCTGGCTCGAACCAATGGAGGGTGTGATGGCCGGATGGACTACCCTGGTGCAGGCGGACATCCTGTCGGTGGCGCTGGAGCGCCCCGACCTGGTGATCGTCGACTGCCGCTTCTCGTTGCTCGATCCGCATCTGGGCGAGCAGTCCTGGCACCGTTCGCACATTCCCGGTGCTGCCTACGCGCACCTCGAGCGCGATCTTTCCGACATGTCCCGCAAGGGCGAGGGTCGGCATCCGTGGCCGGACGCGGAAACCTTCTGCGCCAAGCTGACCCGCTGGGGCATCGCCCCCAGTTCGCAGGTGGTGGCGTACGACGATGGCGATGGCGCCTACGCCGCGCGGCTGTGGTTCCTGCTGCGCACGCTGGGCCACGAGAAGGTCGCGGTGCTGGATGGCGGCTGGACGCGCTGGACCTCGCTGGGCCTGCCGGCGTCTTCGCTGCCGCGCGAGCCGGCCAGCCAGCGCTACGTCGCGAACTTCGACACCTCGCGCCTGCTCGATGCCGAAGCGGTCGAAGCCCATCTCGCCGCAGGCGGGATGCTGGTCGATGCGCGGGCGGCGGCGCGTTTCCGCGGCGAGGAAGAGCCGCTGGACAAGGTGGCGGGTCACGTCCCTGGCGCGGTCAACCGGCCGTACGCGGAGAACATGGTCGAGGGCCGCTTCAAGTCGCCGATGCAGCTGGCCGACGAGTACCGCGCACTGCTGGCCGGGCGCGATCCGTCCGAGGTCGTGGTGATGTGCGGCTCCGGCGTCACCGCCTGCCACAACCTGCTGGCGATGGAGCGCGCCGGGCTGCGTGGCGCCAAGCTGTTCACCGGTTCGTGGAGCGGCTGGCTGGCTGACCAACGGCGGCCGGTGGCGACCGGGGCATGAGCGCGCAAGGACGCAACGTGGAAATCTGGCATCGCCCGAGCTGCAGCAACTCCCGCGGCGCGCTGGAGCTCCTGCGCGACGCCGGTATCGAGCCGGTGATCGTGGACTACGTGGCCAATCCTCCTGCCAAGGCGCGGCTGCGCCAGGCCATTGCCGATGCCGGGCTCAGCGTGCGCGAGGCGATCCGCAGCAAGGAAGCCGAATACGCGACGCGCGGGCTGGCCGATCCGGCCCTGTCCGACGACGCGCTGCTGGAGGCGATGGTGGCTGCGCCGATCCTGATCAACCGCCCGTTCGTGTTCACGCCCAAGGGCGTGCGCCTGTGCCGGCCGCCGGAAACGGTGCTGGAGTTGCTGTAGCGAATCACGGCCGCTGCCTCGCGGCCGCACACCGGCGACTACTTGCCGATTCGCGCCAGCATCGCGCGCAGCGCCGCCTGCGTGTCGGGATGCGACCACTGGGCGACGAAGCGGGGCAGGTCGATGCGGTCGTCCGCCAGCGCGGCGATGACGTCGCGGCGGGCAATCGCGCGGGTCTCCAGCATCGGCATGTGCGGCAGCTGCAGCAGATCCTCCAGCCAGACCCGCGCGCGGGTGGCGACGTCGTCGATGTGCACCAGCTCGTCCACCAGCCCGATCTGCAGCGCCTGCTGGGCGTCCGGCATCGCCCCGGCCACCAGCAGGCGCTCGCCGCGATGCGGGCCGACCACGCGGGCAAGCAGGTGCTGGATGCCTTCCGGGGCGACCAGGCCCACCTGGGTTTCGTTCAGGCCGATGCGATAGGGGCCGTCGGCGAGGATGCGGTAGTCGCAGCACAGCGCCAGTACGCAGCCACCAGCCGGCGCGTGGCCGGCCATCGCCGCCACCACCGGCACGGGGCATTCCGCCAGCGCCCGCGCGGCCTGGAAGAACACCGTCCAAGCCCGCAGCAGCGCATCCCGGTCTTCGCCCAGCGACAGCAGGTAGGGCACGTCCAGGCCGGCGGAGAACACCTTCGGCCCACCCGCCAGCACGATGCCCCTCGCACCACGCGCCGGTGCTTCGCGCAGCGCCTGCACCAGGTCGGCGCACAGCTCCGGGTTCAGTGCATTGACCGGCGGGCGCGCCAGACGCAGCTCGTGGACTTGGCCGTGGACGGTGGATTCGATCAGCGACATGGGCGGGTTCCTGGGCGACGTGCGGCCATCATAGGCGTGCGCGTCGGCGATGCGGGGTCAGGCGGCGGGCGCGGCCAGCAGCCGCTCGGAAGCGCGGCGCACGCAGTCGGGCAGCGGCGTGGGGCGGCCGTCGCGGCGGCCCACCCAGACCGCGACCACGTTGCCGTCGCAGTGCAGGGTGCCGTCGGCGGCCACGATGCGGTGGCCGATCACGACGCTGCTGTTGCCCAGCTTCTCGGTGAACAGCTCGACCGCGACCTCCGCCGGATATTCGATCGGGCGCTTGAAGTTGAGCGTGGCTGACGCGACCACCGGCGCGGCGTCGTCGGTCACCCACGGCTCGCCGATGGATTCGAACCACTCGATGCGCGCCTGCTCCAGGAAGGTCAGGTAGCGCGCATTGTTGACGTGGTTGAACGCGTCCAGGTCGCTCCAGCGCAGCGGAATGGACATGCGGAACACGGTGTTGTGGGTCATGCGTCTGCCTTCTTCCTGCTCTTGCGCGGGGTCGCAGCGGAGCTTGCCGGATGTTTTTCGAGCAATGGCGCAAGGAAGCGGCCGGTATGCGAGGCCGGGTTCGCCGCCACGTCCTCGGGCGTGCCCACGGCGATGATCTGGCCGCCGCGATGGCCGCCTTCGGGGCCCAGGTCCACCACCCAGTCGGCGGTCTTGATCACGTCGAGGTTGTGCTCGATCACCACCACCGTGTTGCCGTCGTCGCGCAGCTTGTGCAGCACCGCCAGCAGCGCCTCGATGTCGTGGAAGTGCAGGCCGGTGGTGGGCTCGTCGAGGATGTACAGGGTGCGGCCGGTATCGCGCCGCGACAGCTCCTTCGACAGCTTCACCCGCTGCGCCTCGCCGCCCGACAGCGTGGTCGCGCTCTGGCCCAGCTTGATGTAGGAGAGCCCCACGTCCACCAGCGTCTCCAGCTTGCGGGCGATGCTGGGCACCGGCTGGAAAAGGTCCAGCGCGGCTTCCACGGTCATCTCCAGCACGTCGTGGATGCTGAAGCCCTTGTAGCGGATCTCCAGCGTTTCGCGGTTGTAGCGCTTGCCCTGGCAGACGTCGCAAGGCACGTACACGTCCGGCAGGAAGTGCATTTCGACCTTGATCAGGCCATCGCCCTGGCAGGCCTCGCAGCGGCCGCCGCGCACGTTGAAGCTGAAGCGGCCCGGCGAATAGCCGCGCGCGCGCGCCTCGGGCACCTGCGCGAACAGCTCGCGCAGTGGCGTGAACAGGCCGGTATATGTAGCCGGGTTGGAGCGCGGGGTGCGGCCGATCGGCGACTGGTCGATGTCGACCACCTTGTCGAACAGGTCCAGCCCGATGACATCCTTGTGTGGCGCAGGCGTGTGCGAAGCGCCGTTGATTTCGTTCGCCGCAAGTGCGTACAGGGTGTCGTTGATCAGGGTCGACTTTCCGGAACCGGACACGCCGGTCACGCAGGTCAGCAACCCGGACGGGATCTCCAGGTCCACGTTCTTCAGGTTGTTGCCGCTGGCGCCCTTCAGCTTGAGCATCAGCTTGCGATTGGGCGGGTTGCGGTGCATTGGCACTTCGATCTTCTTCTTGCCGGACAGGTACTGCCCGGTCAGCGAGCGCGGCGCCTTCAGCACGTCCGCCAACTGGCCCTGCGCCACCACTTCGCCGCCGTGCACGCCGGCGCCGGGGCCGATGTCGACGATGTAGTCGGCCAGCCGGATCGCGTCCTCGTCGTGCTCGACCACCAGCACCGTGTTGCCGAGGTCGCGCAGGCGGGTGAGGGTGCCGAGCAGGCGCTCGTTGTCGCGCTGGTGCAGGCCGATGGAGGGCTCGTCCAGCACGTACATCACGCCCACCAGCCCGGCGCCGATCTGGCTGGCCAGGCGGATGCGCTGCGCCTCGCCGCCGGACAGCGAATCGGCCTTGCGCTCCAGGGTCAGGTAATCCAAGCCGACGTCGACCAGGAAGCCCAGCCGCTCGCGGATCTCCTTGACGATCTTGGCGGCGATCTCGCCGCGCCAGCCGGGCAGGGTCAGGGTGTCGAAGAAGGCCAGGCAGGCGTCGATCGGCAGCACCGCGATCTCGGGCAGCGGGCGGTCGGCCACGAACACGTTGCGCGCCTGCCGGTTCAGTCGCGCGCCGCCGCACTCCGGGCAGGGCTGTTCGCTGATGTACTTGGCCAGCTCCTCGCGCACAGCCGCGCTTTCGGTTTCGCGGTAGCGCCGCTCGAGGTTGGGCAGGATGCCTTCGAAGGCGTGCTTGCGCTGGTACTTGTTGCCGTTCTCGCCGACGTAGCTGAGGTTGATGATCTCGCCGCCGCTGCCGCGCAGCACGATCTCGCGGATGTGCTCCGGCAGTTGCTGCCACGGCACGTCGACCTTGAAGCCGTAGTGCTTGGCCAGCGAGGCGATCATGGAAAAGTAATAGCTGTTGCGCCGGTCCCAGCCGCGCATCGCGCCGGCGGCCAGCGACAGTTCGGGATGCGCCACCACCTTGGCCGGATCGAAGAACTGCGCCACGCCCAGCCCGTCGCAGCCCGGGCAGGCGCCGGTGGGCGAGTTGAACGAGAACAGCCGCGGTTCCAGTTCCGGCAGCGAGTAGTCGCAGACCGGGCAGGAATAGCGCGAGGAGAACAGCAGCGGGTCGCGGCCGGCCTCATCCATCGACTGCACGATGGCCATGCCGTCGCCCAGTTTCAGCGCGGTCTCGAACGACTCCGCCAGCCGCTGGCGGATGTCCGCGCGCGGCTTGAAGCGGTCGATCACCGCCTCGATGGTGTGCTTCTGGCGCAGCGCCAGCGCCGGTACCGCGTCGATTTCGTGTAGTACGCCATCCACCCGCACCCGCACGTAACCCTGCGCGCGCAGCTGGTCGAACACCTGCAGGTGTTCGCCCTTGCGCTCGCGCACCACCGGCGCCAGCAGCATCCAGCGTTGCCCGGCCAGCGCCTCGTCGGCTTCCATCGCCAGCACCTGGTCCACCATCTGGCTGACCGTCTGCGCTTCCAGCGGGAAGTGGTGGTCCGGGCAGCGCGGGCTGCCCACGCGTGCGTACAGCAGGCGCATGTAGTCATGGATTTCGGTGATCGTGCCGACCGTGGAGCGCGGGTTGTGGCTGGTCGATTTCTGTTCGATCGAGATCGCCGGCGACAGCCCTTCGATATGGTCGATGTCGGGCTTGTCCATCACGCTGAGGAACTGTCGCGCATAGGCCGACAGCGACTCGACGTAGCGGCGCTGGCCTTCGGCGTAGATGGTGTCGAACGCCAGCGACGACTTGCCGGAACCGGACAGGCCGGTGATCACGATCAGCTTGTCGCGCGGCAGGTCGAGGTCGATGTTCTTGAGGTTGTGCGTCCGTGCGCCGCGGATGCGGATGTAGTCCAGCGCCATCGGGATGTCCTGCGGGGTGGGGGAGGCCGGCGGCGGGCGCAGGCCAATCGGGAAGCGTAGCGAGCGCCTGATTTGGGGGCAAATGCAGGCATCTCCAGCGCCAGCGCGCCGCGCGGTTCAGGGTCTGCAGTACTGCTTCTGCTGCCGCACCACATCTTCCAGCAGTGCCTGTCTACCTTTTGTGGTGGCCTGCCCGGCCAGTACCTGCGCGGCTTCGGCAAGACCATCGCACGGGTCGTCGGTGTAGCCGGCGGGCCACAGCAGGACCTGCGAGACCGCGCGAACGTAATCCGCCAGGCTGCTGGCGCGCGGACGCATGC
This sequence comes from Thermomonas sp. XSG, assembly GCF_014678725.1. NCBI lineage: Bacteria > Pseudomonadati > Pseudomonadota > Gammaproteobacteria > Lysobacterales > Lysobacteraceae > Thermomonas > Thermomonas sp. XSG. The sequence goes on from NZ_CP061497.1 coordinate 2,573,367, forward strand.
GGAACCGCTCGGGCGGCGGGCGACGGATCGGATTGATGCTGGCCATGGGGCTCTTGCGTTCGAAACGGATGCCGTCATCGTGGCGCGGGGCTGCCGGCATCGACCAGTCGTCGCTGGCCATCGCCGGCGGTCCTGCCACCGGTTCGGCGCTGGTCACGGTCGCGCCCGGGGTCTGCGCCGGCGGGGTCGGGGTCGGGGCGGACTGGGTGGCCGCAACCGGCCTGGGGCGGAGCACCGGCTGATCGTGGTGGATAACCGCCGTCGCGGGTGGGGGTGGCAGGGGTGGCAACGGCGGGGGCAGGTCGATGTAGACCAGAGTCAGCGGCGGTCCGTCACCAGGGGCGGCCTCGGCATCGGGACGGGTCAGCGTCCAGCCGGCCAGCAGGTGCAGGGCCGCGACCAGCAGCCAGGCGCCGCGCTCTGCGGCAAGATCACCGGGCCAGGCCGGGGCAAATCCATTGCTGCGCATCCAGGTCCTTGGGGTCCATGCCGGGGCAGCGCTTGGACGTGGATTCGGGGCGCAAGTTCCGCGCATCGGCGGGTTGCCGGCAGGTTGACGCTAAGCTGCTGAATCCCCTACAATTCCGCTCCTGTCCGCCCTCGATGGCGGCAGGCCCTGCGCAGAGACGGCAACGGGTACCCAGAAGAACTACAGAACCGAGAGATACCAACATGTACGCAGTACTGGTCACCGGCGGTAAGCAATACCGCGTGATGCAGGGCGAAACGCTCCGCGTCGAACTGCTCGAAGCCGAAGCCGGCAGCGAGATCAAGCTGGACAACGTCCTGATGCTGGGCGATGCCGACGGCATCAAGCTGGGCGACGCGCTGAAGGGCGCTTCCGTCACCGCGAAGGTTGTCGGCCACGGCCGCGCCGACAAGGTGCGCATCGTCAAGTTCCGCCGCCGCAAGCACCACCGCAAGCAGATGGGGCACCGTCAGCACTACACCGAAATCCAGATCACCGGCATCAACGCCTGATCGTCAGCCTGGAGAACTAAGCAATGGCACACAAAAAGGCAGGCGGCAGTACCCGTAACGGCCGCGATTCCAACCCGAAGTACCTGGGCGTCAAGATGTACGGTGGCCAGGCCATCGAAGCGGGCAACATCATCGTCCGCCAGCGCGGCACCCAGTTCCATCCGGGCACCGGCGTCGGCCTCGGCCGCGACCATACCCTGTTCGCGCTGATCGACGGCAAGGTGGAGTTCACCACCAAGGGCCCGAAGAAGCGCCGCACCGTCAACATCGTCGCCGCGCAGTAAGCGCACGCGATGTTGCAATGCGAAGGGCCCCGCCTCGGCGGGGCTTTTCGTTTCCGGGCCGTCTTTCCCGCGTTGCGGGGCCGGGCGGGGCCGGCGGCGGCACTTCCCACACACACACACTTCACCGAACACTGCACAATCACACCCATGAAACTCGTCGACGAAGCTGAAATCACTGTCACTGCCGGCAATGGCGGCAATGGCTGCATCGGCTTCCGCCGCGAGAAGTTCATCCCGCTGGGCGGGCCGGACGGTGGCGACGGTGGCGCCGGTGGCGACGTCTGGCTGCAGGCCGACGAGAACCTCAACACGCTGGTGGACTTCCGCCACCAGACCAGGTTCAAGGCCCAGCGCGGCGAGAACGGCATGGGCAGCCAGCGCTATGGCAAGGCCGGCGAGGACACCGTCATCACCGTGCCGGTGGGCACCGTGATCCACAACGTCGACACCGACGAGGTGATCGGCGACCTCACCGAGCACGGCCAGCGCCTGCTGGTGGCCAAGGGTGGCCACGGTGGCCTGGGTAACATGCATTTCAAGAGCTCGGTCAATCGCTCGCCGCGCAAAGCCACGCCGGGCGGCGAGGGCGAGAGCCGGGTGCTGCGGCTGGAGCTGAAGCTGCTGGCCGACGTTGGCCTGCTCGGCTTCCCCAACGCCGGCAAGTCCACCTTCATCCGCGCGGTGTCGGCGGCGACCCCGAAGGTCGCGGACTATCCGTTCACCACGCTGTATCCCAATCTTGGCGTGGTCAGCGTGGAGCCGGGCCGCAGCTTCGTGATCGCCGATATCCCCGGCCTGATCGAGGGTGCGGCCGATGGTGCCGGCCTCGGCAGCCTGTTCCTGCGCCACGTCCAGCGCACCCGCCTGCTGCTGCACCTGGTCGATATCGCGCCCATGGACTACGAGGGCAGCGCGGTGTCGCCGGTCGAGCAGGTGCGCGCGATCGAGCACGAACTGCGCAAGTACGACCCGGCGATGCTGGAAAAGCCGCGCTGGCTGGTGCTGAACAAGGCCGACCTGATGTTCGAGGACGAGGCGCGCGAGGCTGCCGAGAAGATCGTTGCCGAGCTGGGCTGGACCCAGCCCTGGTACGTGGTCTCGGCGCTGGGGCGCGATGGCACCTGGCCGATCATGCTGGCGGTGCAGACCTTCTTCGACCGCCTGCGCGAGGAAGCGCTGGAGGCACAGGAAGGTGCGTGAGGCGAAGCGGCCACACGCGAAAAACCCGGCATCCGCCGGGTTTTTTCATGGCACAAAAAACCCCGCCGGAGCGGGGTTTTTCGAATCCTGCGGCCAGGGCTCAGGCGGCCTTGATCGCCTTGATGCGCGCGGTCAGGCGGGCCTTGTGGCGGGCGGCCTTGTTCTTGTGGATCAGGCCACGGGCGGCGAACCGGTCCAGCAGCGGCTGGGCGGTGGCGAAGGCTTCGGTAGCGCCGGCGGCATCGTTGGCGTCGAGCGCCTTGATCACCTTCTTGACGGCGGTGCGCAGCTGCGAGCGCTGGGCGACGTTGCGGGCATTGCGCACGACGGTCTGCTTGGCGCGCTTCTTGGCGGACTTGATGTTGGCCACGGGTGAGGATCCTGGAAAGTCTGTGGGTGGGGCTATGAAAACCGCCCGCTGGCAGGCTTGCCCACGGACGAAGGAATACGGAAGACTGGAAATTATGGGCGATTCAATGGCTTGGGTCAATATGTCGGTTTTTCGGGAGCAGGCGGGGATGGCAAAGGCATGAGTGGGCTGTTGCGTTCCAGTGCGGTGTTCAGCGCGATGACCCTGCTGTCGCGGATCGCCGGCTTCCTGCGCGATGCCCTGCAGTCGCGCCTGTTCGGCACCTCGGTGGCGATGGATGCCTTCGTCATCGCCTACCGGATCCCCAACTATCTGCGGCGGATCTTCGCCGAGGGCTCGATGCAGATGGCCTTCGTGCCGGTCCTCAACGAGTTGCGCGAGCGCGGCGACAAGGCGGCGTTGAAGGACTTCATCGACCACATGGCCGGCGCGCTGTTCGCGCTGGTGTTCGTGGTCGCCGGCATCGGCATGCTGGCCGCCCCGCTGCTGGCCGAGCTGTTCGCCCCCGGCGCGGTGGGCACGCCGGGCGGGGACGAGAAGTTGGCCCTGATCGCGCAGATGCTGCGCATCACATTCCCGTACCTGGTCGCCATTTCGATGATGGCGCTGGTGGCTTCGGTGCTGAACAGCTTCGGCAAGTTCGCGTTGCCCGCGGCTACGCCGGTGCTGCACAACCTGACGATGATCGCGGCGATGCTGTGGCTGGCGCCGAAGTTCGCCGAACCGGTCAAGGCGCTGGCCTGGGGCGTGCTGGTGGCGGGCGCCCTGCAGCTGCTGGTGCTGTGGCCGGCGCTGGGCAAGCTGGGGCTGCGACCCCAGCTCAAACCGGGCTTCTCCCATCCGGACGTGCGGCGGGTGGCCAAACTGATGCTGCCGACCCTGTTTTCGTCGTCGGTGGCGCAGCTCAACCTGCTGGTGGGAACGGTGTTCGCCTCGCTGCTTGCCACCGGCAGCCAGACCTGGCTGTACCTGTCCGATCGTCTGGTGGAACTGCCGCTGGGGCTGTTCGGGGTGGCGATCGGCACCGTGATCCTGCCGCACCTGTCGCGCCGGCATGCCGCCACCGATGCCGACGGCTACGGCGCCGCGCTGGACTGGGGGCTGCGGCTGGCCCTGCTGGCCGGGGTGCCGGCGGCGCTGGGCCTGCTGCTGCTGGCCGAGCCGCTGACCGCGGTGGTCTACCAGGGCGGCAAGTTCACCGCCTTCGATACCCGCATGGCGGCGATCAGCCTGAGCGCGATGAGCCTGGGCATTCCTGCGTTCATGCTCAGCAAGGTCCTGTCGCCGGCGTTCTATGCCCGCCAGGACAGCAAGACACCCATGCGGGCGGCGATCTGGACGGTGGTCTGCAACGTGCTGCTGACCATCGTCCTGACCTTGCCGCTGTGGCTCAACGACATTCCCGGTGCCCACGGCGGCATCGCGCTGGCCACCGGCCTGTCCGGGATCATCAATGCCTGGCTGCTCTGGCGCTATCTCAAGCGCGCCGGGCTGCTGCGGCCGCAACCGGGCTGGGCGCGCTTCTGGCTGCAGCTGGCGCTGGCCTGCGTGGCGATGAGTGCGGTGGTGCTGGGGCTGCGCTGGGAAATCGGCGACTGGACCGCGATCGACAGCCTGTTGCATCGCGCGCTGCTGCTGGTGGCGGTGATTGCCGCGGGTGGTCTCAGCTACGTGCTTGTGCTGCTGGGGCTGGGCCTGCGTCCGCGCGATCTGCGCCACTGATCGTTGCTGCGGCGCGGCTATACTGGCGGATCATCATGACCTTCCTGTTCCGCGATGCCGCTGGCGGGGCGCTGTGCCCCCAGGGAAGCGTGGTCTGCATCGGTGCGTTTGACGGCCTGCACCAGGGCCATCGCGCGCTGGTCGGCCACGCGGTCGGGCGCGCGCGCGCGCTGGGCGTGGCGGCGGTGGCGCTGTCGTTCGAGCCGCTGCCGCGCGAACTGTTCGCCCGGGGCGCGCCGCCGCCGCGGCTGATGCTGCCGCGGGCCAAGCTGGAAGGGCTGTGCGCGCTGGGCTGCGATGGTGTCGGCCTGTTGCGGTTCGACGCGGCGCTGGCGGCGATGTCCGCGGAGGATTTCGTGCGCCAGGTGCTGGTGGCGCGGCTGGGCGTGCGTGAAGTCTGGGTGGGCCCCGGTTTCCATTTCGGCCGCGGCCGCGCCGGCGACATCGCGCTGCTGCATGCGCTGGGCGAAGCGTGCGGCTTCTCTGCGCACGAGATCGCGCCGCTGCATGTGGACGGCGAGCGCGTGTCCAGCACGGCCATTCGCGCCGCGCTGGTGCAGGGCGACTTCGAGCACGCCGCACGCCTGCTGGGCCGGCCCTATGCAATTGGTGGGCGGGTGGTGCGCGGCCAGCAATTGGGCCGCACCCTCGGCTATCCCACCGCCAATCTGCGCTACGGCGGCAAGACGCCGGCATTGCGCGGGATCTTCGCCACCTGGGTGCACGGCATCGGCGAACAGCCGTGGCCGTCGGTATCGAGCTTCGGCACCCGTCCTACCGTGGATGGCCAGGAGCCGTTGCTGGAAGCGCACCTGTTCGACTTCGAGGGCGACCTGTACGGGCGCCGCATCGAGGTCGAATTCGTCGCCCACCTGCGCGACGAGGAGAAATTCCCCGACCTGCCGTCGCTGGTGGCGCAGATGCGCCACGACGAAGCCCGCGCGCGTGCGATCCTGCAACGCGACGTGCCCGCTGGCGCGACTGCCGCCGTTCAATCCTGTCGCGCCTGAAGGCGCTCCTGCACACCGTTCGAGACGCTGTCCGTGACTGACAAGACCGAAAACCCCTACAAGGCCACCATCCTGCTGCCGGAGACCGCGTTCCCGATGCGCGGCGACCTGCCCAAGCGCGAGCCCGAGACGCTGGCGCGCTGGGAGGCCGACGGCCTGTACGCGCAGATCCGCGAGGCGGCCAAGGGGCGTCCGCAGTTCGTGCTGCATGACGGCCCGCCCTATGCCAACGGCGCGATCCACCTGGGGCACGCGGTCAACAAGATCCTCAAGGACATCATCGTCAAGTCGAAGACGCTGGCCGGTTTCGATGCGCCGTACATCCCGGGCTGGGACTGCCACGGCTTGCCGATCGAGATCGCCATCGAGAAGAAGTTCGGCAAGGTCGGTGTGAAGCTTGACGCGGTCGCGTTCCGGCAGAAGTGCCGCGAATACGCCAGCGAGCAGATCGAGGTACAGCGGCGCGACTTCAAGAGGCTGGGCGTGCTGGGCGACTGGGAACGGCCGTACCGCACGCTGGACTTCCGTTTCGAGGCCGACGAGATCCGCGCGCTGGCCAAGGTGGTGGAGAACGGCCACCTGCTGCGCGGGGTGAAGCCGGTGTACTGGTGCTTCGACTGCGGCAGCGCGTTGGCCGAGGCCGAGATCGAATACCAGGACAAGACCTCGCCGGCGGTGGACGTGGCCTACGCCGCGCGCAATCCGCAGCAGGTCAGCCGTGCCTTCGGCAGCGAGCTGCCTGAAGGCGTGGAGGTGGCTGTTCCGATCTGGACCACCACGCCGTGGACGCTGCCGGCCTCGCTGGCGATCTCGCTGGGGCCGGAGCTCGACTACGTGCTGGTGGAAGGCCCGGCCAAGGCTGATGGCGGCCGTCGCTGGCTGGTGCTGGCCGAGGCGCTGGCAGAGAAGGCGCTCAAGCGCTACGGCGTGGACGAAGTCGCCGTGCTCGGTCGTGCGCAGGGCGAAAAGCTGGAAGGCATGCTGTTCGCGCATCCGTTCTATGCCGAGCGCGACATCCCGATCCTACTCGGCGACCACGTCAGTGCCGAAGACGGCACCGGCGCCGTGCATACCGCGCCCGGCCACGGCCAGGAGGACTTCGCGGTGGGCCAGAAGTACGGCCTGGTCGAGAAGTACAGCGCGGCCCAGCTCAATCCCGTCGATGGCCGCGGCGTTTACCTGCCGTCGACGCCGCCGGCGGGCGATGTCGATCTCACCCAGCTGCACGTGTGGAAGGCCAACGACGCGATCGTCGAGGTGCTGCGCGGCACCGGCGCCCTGCTGGCGTTCGCGCCGCTCAGGCACAGCTACCCGCACTGCTGGCGGCACAAGACCCCGATCGCGTTCCGCGCCACCCCGCAGTGGTTCATTTCGATGGAGCAGGCGCACCTGCGCCGCGATGCGCTGGCCGCGATCGAAACCGTGAAGTGGTATCCCGAATGGGGCCAGGCGCGCATCGCCGGCATGGTCGAGGGCCGCCCGGACTGGACGATTTCGCGCCAGCGCACCTGGGGCGTGCCGATCGCGCTGTTCGTGCACCGCGAGACTGGCGATATCCATCCGCGCAGCGTCGAGCTGATGCGGCAGGTGGCCGAACGCGTCGAGCAGGCCGGCATCGACGTCTGGTATTCGCTGGACGCCGCGGAACTGCTGGGCAGTGATGCGAAGGACTACGACAAGATCACCGACATCCTCGACGTCTGGTTCGATTCCGGCGTCACCCACGAGGGCGTGCTGCTGGAGCGCGGGCTCGGCAAGCCGGCCGACCTGTACCTGGAAGGCTCCGACCAGCACCGCGGCTGGTTCCAGAGTTCGCTGCTCACCGGCGTGGCCATCGACAACGCTGCGCCCTACCGGCAGTGCCTGACCCACGGTTTCACCGTGGACGAGCACGGCCGCAAGATGTCGAAGTCGCTGGGCAACGGCATCGAGCCGCAGGAAATCATGAAGACGCTGGGCGCGGACATCCTGCGCCTCTGGATTGCCAGCGCCGACTACAGCAACGAGATGTCGCTGTCGCAGGAGATCCTCAAGCGCAACGCCGACGCCTATCGCCGCATCCGCAACACCGCGCGCTTCCTGCTGGGCAACCTGCATGGCTTCGACCCGGAGCGCGACCTGCTGGCACTGCAAGACATGGTGGCGCTGGACCGCTGGATCGTGCATCGCGCCTGGCAGGTGCAGGAAGAGATCGCCGCGGCGTACGCGAACTACGATTTCGCCGCGGTGGTGCAGGCGCTGATGAATTTCTGCAGCGTCGACCTGGGCTCGCTCTACCTGGACGTCACCAAGGACAGGCTGTACACCATGCGCGAGGATGCGCATGGGCGGCGCAGCGCGCAGTCGGCGATGCATCGCATCGCCGAGGGCTTCGTGCGCTGGATCGCGCCGGTGCTCAGCTTCACCGCCGACGAGATGTGGGCTTACCTGCCAGGCGAGCATCCCGGCAACGTGCTGTTCACCACCTGGTACGACGGCCTGGCGCCGCTGCCGGACGACGCAGCGCTCTCCGCCAAGGATTTCGAGGGCCTGCTGGAACTTCGCGAGCAGGTGACCCGGGCACTGGAGCCGATGCGTGCGGCGGGGCAGATCGGCGCCGCGCTGGAAGCCGAGATCGAACTGCGCTGCAGCGTAGCCGACCAGAACTGGCTGGCGCCGCTGGCCGACGAGCTGCGCTTCCTGCTGATCAGCGGCGACGTGCGCGTGGTTCCGGACACGGAGGCGAAGGGCGTGATCGGCGTGTTCGCGCAGCCCACCACCAAGCCAAAATGCGTACGTTGCTGGCACCACCGCGAGGACGTCGGCGCGCACGCGGCGCACCCGCTGCTGTGCGGGCGCTGCGTGGCGAACGTGGAAGGCCCGGGCGAAGAGAGGAAGTGGTTCTGATGGCGTCCGCCAAGCCCAACGCGCTTTCCTGGCTGGCAGTTTCGGCCCTCGTCCTCGTCCTTGACCAGTGGTCGAAGGCCTGGGTGCTGTCCAGCCTGCCCGAGTACACCGCCGTGCCGGTGATCGACGGCTTCTGGAACTGGTACCGCACCTACAACACCGGCGCGGCGTTCAGCTTCCTGGCCGATGCCGGCGGCTGGCAGAAGTACTTCTTCATGGTGCTGGCGTTCGCCATCAGCGGGCTGATGGCGTGGATGCTGGCCAAGACGCAACGCGGAGACTGGAAGCAGGCGCTGCCGCTGTCGCTGGTGATCGGCGGCGCGATCGGCAACGTGATCGACCGTTTCCTGCACGGGCACGTGGTCGACTTCATCCAGTGGCATGTCGGCCAGCACTACTGGCCGGCGTTCAACATCGCCGATTGCGCGGTAGTGGGCGGTGCCATCGGCATCGGCCTGTTCGGCCTGCTGGGCGGCAAGCCCAGGGCCGCGGAGTAGAATCGCTGCATGGATGTCCTGCTTGCCAACCCGCGCGGCTTCTGCGCCGGCGTCGATCGCGCCATCGAAATCGTCAAGCGCACGCTGGAAGTATTCGGCGCGCCGATCTACGTGCGCCATGAAGTGGTCCACAACAAGTTCGTGGTCGATGACCTGAAGGCGCGCGGCGCTATCTTCGTCGAGGAGCTGGACGAGGTGCCGGATGGCGCCACCGTCATCTTCAGCGCCCATGGCGTGTCGCAGGCGGTGCGCACGGAGGCTGAGCGGCGCGGGCTGAAGGTGTTCGACGCCACCTGCCCGCTGGTGACCAAGGTGCATCTGGAAGTCAGCCGCACCAGCCGGCGCGGCCGCGACATGGTCCTGATCGGCCATGCCGGGCATCCCGAGGTCGAAGGCACGATGGGCCAGTGGCGCGAAGACGGTGAGGCGGGCCAGATCCACCTGGTCGAGGACATCGACGATGTGGCCGCGCTGGAGCTCAGGCAGCCCGACAACTGCGCCTACACCACCCAGACCACGCTGAGCGTGGACGACACCCGCGACATCATCGCCGCGCTCCGGGCCCGCTTCCCGAACATCCAGGGACCGAAGCACGACGACATCTGCTACGCCACCCAGAACCGCCAGGACGCCGTGCGCGACCTGGTGCGCGATGGTTGCGACGCGGTGCTGGTGGTTGGCTCGCCCAACAGCTCCAATTCCAACCGCCTGCGCGAGCTCGCCGAGCGCGAGGGCGCGGCGGCGTGGCTGATCGACAATGCCGGCCAGATCGACCCGGCCTGGATCGCCAGCCACAAGCGGATCGGCGTGACCGCCGGCGCTTCCGCCCCGGAAGTGCTGGTGCAGGGCGTGCTGGAGCGCCTGCGCGCGCTGGGCGCCGGCGACGTGCGCGAACTGCGCGGCGAGCCGGAAAGCATGGTGTTCGCCCTGCCGAAGGAACTGCGCCAGCTGGCGCCGTGACCCGGCAGCCGCTACAATCGCCGGCCATGCCGGAGTAGCTCAGTTGGTAGAGCACGTCATTCGTAATGATGGGGTCGTAGGTTCGATTCCTATCTCCGGCACCAATTTGCAGTCCAAATAAGTCCAATGAAGTCCACGAAGCCCGCCTAGCAAGCGGGTTTCGTCGTTTCAGGTGTCCAGTGTTGTCCAATGTGGTCTATTGCAATCTGCCCCCAAGTGGGGGCAAATAAGGGGGCAGGCTGCATGTCGCGCCGACTGGATGCCCCCAGATGCCCCTTTCCGACGTAGCCATTCGCAAGGCCAAGCCCGCAGAGAAGCCGCTACGGTTGTTCGACGGCGGCGGCCTGTACTTGGAGGTTATGCCCACGGGCGGAAAGCTGTGGCGCTGGAAGTACCGGTATGCCGGCAAGGAGAAACGGCTGGCACTGGGTAGCTATCCGGATGTGAGCCTTGCGAATGCCCGCGAGCGGCATGCAGAGGGCCGGAGGCTGCTGGCGGCAGGCATTGATCCCGGTGAGCAGCGCAAGGCCGAGAAGGCGGCGACTGCTGACCGTGCGGCCAATACCTTCGGCGCGGTGGCAGGCGAGATGATTGAGCAACGAAGCGGGAAGCTATCAACAGTGTCCCGTGAGCGTGCGGTGCGCCTGCTTGGCTACTTGGCCCCGATTGCCAACCTTCCGATAGCGGCCGTGGATGGCCCGCTGCTGCTGGCGGCGATCCGCAAGATCGAGGCTCGCGGGATGGAGACCGCGCATCGTGCCCGAGCGTTTGCAGGGCAGGTGTTCCGCTACGGCATTGCCACAGGTCGCAACAGGACCAATCCAGCGCGCGATCTGCTGGGTGCGCTGGCACCCGTAGATGGCGGGCACTTCGCCAGCCTGACCGAACCAGAGCGTGTAGCACCGCTGCTGCGCGCGCTGTGGGGTTATCAAGGCGGTGCAGTTGTGCAAGCCGCGTTGAAGGTCGCGCCGCTGGTGTTCGTGCGTCCCGGCGAGCTGCGCACCGCGCGCTGGGCGGACATCGACTTGGAAGCTGCCGAGTGGCGCTACACCACTGCCAAGACAAGTACGCCGCACATCGTTCCTTTGGCTTCGCAGGTGGTGGACGTGTTGCGCGCACTGCACCCCCTGACCGGGCGGGGTGAGTATGTGTTCCCGAGCGAGCGCGGTAAGCATAGGCCGATGAGTGAGAACACCGTCAATGCGGCGCTGCGCGCCCTGGGCTACGACTCCGACACCATGACCGGCCACGGGTTCCGTGCGATGGCCCGCACGATGTTGGATGAAATCTTGGGCTTCCGCCCCGACTTCATCGAACATCAACTCGCTCATGCAGTGAAAGACCCGAATGGGCGTGCCTACAACCGCACGTCGCACTTGGCCGAGCGCCGAAAAATGATGCAAACGTGGGCTGACTATCTCGATGGGTTGCGCACGGATGGGAACGTCGTGCCAATTGCGCGCAAGGCTGGCTGAATCGCAGTCGATGCGATCAGCGCGCGAAGAATCTGGCATGGCCCGGTAAGCGGCGCGGCGGGGTGTTTAGGCCACCCCGCCACGCCTTCCACAACCGTTCAAACGAGGAGCGATCATGGCAACTGAAAGTGTACCCGCGGGTATTGAAGCGCAGTTCAACAGGTGGGGCACCAACTATGGGCTTGGCAGCGAGGAGTTCGATTTCGAGCTTTGCGTGGTGCGTGGTGGCCGCATCATCGAGTCGCATGAGATAGACATTCGCACCCTTCCAAATCGCGACGACTTGTTAGCGAGGATGCCGGAGGAATGGCGCGAACGATTCCTTTCCGCTGCGTATATGGCGAGGGCAGCGACATGAGCGCGCTGCAAAATCCATCGCCGGACGCTGGTGTCGCCTACATGCACAGCCTCATGGATCGCGCGCGGCCGCGCTGGGAGAACGTAAGTGAGGGCGTCACGGCGGATGAATTGCAGCAGGCGCTAGACGACGTAGCGGATTACATGGATCGCACTGGCAATAGCGAAGGCGAGCACTACATGGCATGGATGCTGCGCATGGCGCGAACGATGGTGATGCGAACGAATGACCGGCATCACGCGGCATTGGTGGCGATCAATCGAGGTGATGCAGAGAGAGCGAGGGAGCTTCTGTCGCCGGTAGAGAGGTTTTGGAGCCAGTCATGACAGCGACCGTTACCCGCCTCTCAACTGCTGCCGCCAAGCCCGTATTGCAGGACTCCCAGCGTGACGAGTATCTGTGGGAGATGGCAATCCTGATCGCCGCTAGGGCACAACGGCGAGGCTTCGCAACTACCGCTGAGGAGGCCCTTGCGGGCATTCGCGCGAGCATGGCTAAGGAGATTGAGTTGAGCCGCTAAGACCGCCGCAATCTAGCCCCGCTCCGGCGGGGCTTTTAATTGCGGGCGGCCGCCATCTAACGCGGTAGCGAACGCGAATTACCCGATGGACGATACTGGGGCCGGTAAGAGGAGGGGGCGCCAAGATGAAGCGATTCCAGTCGTTCAATGTCACTTGCTGGGTAGATGCTCGAATACCAGCGGTAGCGGCACTAGTCGTGCTGCTGTTGGTGACTCCGATCCGAGCGATGGCCGGACAGGCATGGTCTGACACAGGTTCAGCATCGATCATGCAAGAGGTTGAGCAGTACAAGGCCGCGTCGCTTCCGGAGGCGCGCGCTGTGGCAGCGGCCAAGCTAGAACAGCTTGGCGAGAGCGATCCGGAGGCATGGAATCAGTTGGGCATCCTTTATCTAGATGGATCGCCCAGCAATCCGCAGCTAGCAGAGCGGATGTTCGACAAGGCCGCCACTGCGAAGAATCTCAACGGTCTGATGAACTTGATAGGGGTGCGGATCGCAGCCGGCCGCATCGCAGAGTCGTGCAAAGCCGCAGAGCAAAGCGTGACGTGGCCTAATAGTGCTGGGGCGCCTGCGATGGGCTACTTGGGCGAGTGCTACCGGCTTGGGCGGAATGGCCACAAGAATCTAGTCAAGGCCGAGCCGATTCTCATGGAAGCATGCCGCTGGGGCTGGGAGCCGGCGTGCGATTCGGCACTGAAAAGCCTGCGCACAAATCCCACGCCAGCACGCGCAAAGGCATATCGCGCATACTTGGAGAAGTTGAGCGGTGCTGGCTATACCCATGCGATGGCAACGCTAGGGATCGACCTTGCAGGGTCACAGGACGACGCAGCGCGTGTGCGCGGGGAGGCTCTACTCGAAAAGGCCAGCGCCGCAGGAGATGGCGAGGCGTGTACGGCGCTGGCTCTAGTTGTATGGGGCAAAGGTGACCCGGCTTCACTAAGCAGAATCTACGACCTGCTTGACTGCGGCATCGCCGGCAAGCGCACCCCTGAACTTGCATGGCTTTTCAAGGGCGTAATCGCTGGGCTGGGCGGCTCCGAAATGCTCGGGCGCTCCTCGATTGATCGCGCTGCCGAAGAGGGGTTGAAGCAGGCGGGCGCGTTCGCGGCGGCCTTCGGCTATCCCGTGCCTGCGGGCGCCGACCAGGCAAAATGCGCTCCGTTCTGCGATTGGCTTGTGGTCATCAAAGAGGCGCGGCGCATACAGCAGCTCGCAATCGACGAGCAGAGTCGCCAAGCGGAAATAGCGCGCGTTGCGCAGGAGGCGGCAGATCGGGAGGCCGCTGAGCTTGCCGCTCAAGAGGCAGCTCAGCAAGCGGAACACAACGCGCAGGTCGCAGCCTATAACGCTCAGATCGCAGCACAGAATGCAGAAGCCCGCAGGGAGCGGAGGCGGCGCTTCTGGGGAGGCGTGCTCATGGTGGCGGTCGCTCTCACAACCGGGTACGTGCAAGCGCAAGCGAATGCCCTTGCAAGCCCGCCACCTCCTCGTCCTGTGTACCAGCCGCCTGCGATCTATGCGCCCCCAGCACAGCCTCGCCAGATTTACCAACCACAACCCACCGCCGCGCCTGTGGGCCGCACGAAGGTTTGCTATGTCACCACCTCGCGCGGAACTCAGGCAATCACGGTCAACACGTCGCAGGCATGCCCGGTGAGTCTGCAATCGCTAGGGCAGCCGCTCCGGGCTAGTGGGCGGGGCTATCTGATCGGCGAGTCAGTCTCAGGGCTGATCAAGGTTTGCACGTACCAAGGCGCCGCCGGGCAGAGCGCGATCAACATCTCTGCATCCGGGATTTGTCCACCTTCGCATGAGTTCTAGCCTCGACGAGTAGCTTGCTGCATCGCACAACGTTTCTGACAAAGCTTTTCTCAAAAGCCTGTGATTAATGGTTATCCGTCCGGTTCAAGCCGGACGGATGCGAGCAAATCCGCCTGCATCCAATAAAGACAAGGATGCGGCATGCAAGCCAACGTATTGACAGCCCCGAAAGCGGGGGAGCAGGGTCGCCGCCGTCCAGCAGGAGGCGATGCCATGCGAGTGAGTCCTTCTCTTCCCGATACGGGTTTTCTGCGCCTAAGCGACATCGTTGGCCGCAAGGCGACGAAGAAATCGCCGGCAGTGCGCGGCATCTATCCCGTCAGCCGCTCCACGTGGTGGCAAATGGTGCGTGATGGCCGCGCGCCTGCTGGAGTGAAGCTGTCCAAGCGCTGTACTGCATGGCGAGTTGAGGATGTTATTGCGCTCTGCGAGGGCGCAGAAGCCGTGCAGAAGCGCATTGTGGGGGCACAGCCATGACCAGCACCGAGGCCGCAATCGCCGTGATGGCGCGGCTCTACGGGCCAGATGCCGAAACCCAGCGCCGCAGCATGCCGGAGATTGCGGACGGTTTGCACACGCAGCTGTGTGAGTTGTATGCCTGTCCGAGTGCCCATACAGCAGAGACCGTGGTTGCCAATCTTGAAGGGGCGCGGCGCGCCGTCTTGCGCTACGCGGATACCTTGCGGCAAGAGGGCATTGGCTGATGGCGGCGACGAACCGCCACACAATCGAGTCTCACCAGACTGCGCTGCAACGGCGAGGCAGCTTTACCGTTGTGCGCGGCGGGAAGGTACGCAGGTCCAGCGCAGGCATCGCGCTGGACTGCCTACAGGTTGAGCTAGACGCAATCGAAGCAATTACAGCCAAGCTTAAGGGCGGCGAGGTGCTGACTGCGGTAGAGCAATCGAGGCTCCGCGTGGCGAGCCTGCGCATCCGCGACGTGCGGGGGGTGCTACGTGTCTAAGCCAGCTTCTGTCATGGCTTCCGCACAGGAACAACGCAAAGTCATCACCTTTGATCGGTTCGACCGATTGAAGCCGGCAAAGATGACGGCCGTTATCGACGGGTTCCTGTACGCCGATACCCTGACCAACGTTATCGGCAAGTCTGGAGCTTGCAAGTCCTTCCTCCTGCAAGGCATGGCCGCCTGCGTCGCCACCGGGACGCACTGGATGGGCCGCAGGGTTGAGCGCGGCGCGGTGTTTTACATCGGCGGCGAGGGCCTCAACGGGTTGTTGAAGCGGTTTCGAGGCTGGCAAAACTACACGGGTGTCACGTTGGAGGGCGCGCCACTCTATATCGCCAGCGGACTTCCGCCACTGTCCGACCAACTCAACGTCGCAGCAACCATCGAAGCGATCCAAGAATGCGCCGAAGAGAGTTTCTTCAGGATGGGAGGCGCTGACCCGGCCCTGATCGTGATCGATACGCTGGCTCGCGCGCTGGGAGGTGCCGATGAAAACAGCGCCGCCGAAGTCGGTCGGCTAATCGAAGGGCTTGACTGGATTCGGCAACGTTGGGGTTGCGCGGTTGCCTGCGCCCACCACACCGGCCACGGCGAAAACACACAGAACCGGGGACGGGGTTCGAGCGCCATCTACGCGGCGCTCGACGGCGAACTGCTGGTGACATCAAACGGCGACGACGTGACCGTGACCAGCACGAAGGTGAAGGACTGGACGAAGCCTGAGCCGCTGGTGCTGACCCGCAACATCGTCGCTGTGGAAGTCGAGGACACCATCGAAACTACGTTGGTTCTGGACAAGGCAAGCATTCAAGACCTAGCCGCGCACGACGACCTGATTCGGCAACAAGTCCTCGAACGGAAGGGCGCAGGGAAAACCGTACGCGCCATCGCAGCAGACCTCGGCGTGTCCCGCTGGAAGGTGCAGAGCATCACCGACAAGGCCAGGCAGGCAAACGACTATCGGAGGCAGGCCGATGGCGAGTGAAGCGCTGTCCGGTCATATCGCCGGTCGAGCCTGTCCGGTTGTCCTGTCCGGCACCCCCTTAAAGGGGGGGGTGCCCGGACGGACAAGCCGAACCGTCCGGCCGTCCGGCTTTGTCCGGCGGTTTTTGTCCGGCCGGACAGGAAAAGGACATGGCCTGTGATTGATGCACTAGTGGCCGGCACTTTGGCATCCAGCCCCTGGCTGGGAGAGTCCAGAAGCGGCGCAGTTCGTTATGCCGCAGCCGTCGTGTGGGTTCCGATTCGAGATGGCCGCTTGAGCGTGTCTGTCATCACCTACGACCCTGACATCGTGGCCGAGCTGTTAGACCTCTCTGCCGGAGATGCCGTCGCAATGGTGGGCGAGTTTGTCCCTGCTTTCTTGACGCCGATTGGAGAGAGGCCGCGCTTCATGGCTGACATGGAGGTGCGCGCGCTGATTACCGCGTACCAAGTCGCCGAGCATCGCGAATTGATGAATGGATTTAACGTTGACCCGCTCGCGGACGGGGAGCAGTTTCCGCCAACCCAAGACGGAGAAACGCTGTGAGCAAGCGCGCACGCCAAATGGCACTTATGGGCTTCGTCTCTGGCGCGCTGCAAGACGTGGCGCGCAACCGCGAGAATCGCAGGCTTGAGGAGGCTGACGCACGCAAGGAGGCCCGGCTCGCTGCCATCCGTTCCGAGGAGCGCCGGCAAGACTTCGCACAGCGAAGGGAACTGACCCAATACGAGTTTGGCGAGCGCCGGGCGATGGCGGCCGAGGAGCTGGCAGGGCGCATGGCCGTGGCGGATATGGAAATCAAGTCTCGCGAGCGCATCTCTGCCGCCGACAACAAGAGCCGTGAGCGAGCGGCAAGCATCGGGGCAAGGCCGGCGCGCGACACCGCTGCGAAGCTTGAGACATATATCGACGACGCCGGCAAGTCCTACACGGTCAACACGAATGACCCGGCCAGCGTGAGGCAGTTCATGGAGCTGAGTGGGAGGGTGAACCTGCGTCCGGACTATGCATCGAGGGCCACAAATCCCTACGGCGCAAACCCCGCCGTTCCGACTATGGTGCCGCAAAGCGCGGCAGCGGGGCCGGCGCGTATCTCAAGCCCGACTGAACTTGCCAGCCTGCCGAGCGGTACTCGCTTCGTTGCTCCGGACGGCTCACTGCGGGTGAAGCCGTGAGTGCGCAATGGTGGGAGGCTGCGCCCCTCGCTGACACGCAGGAGCGGTGGTGGGAGTCCGCGCCGCTTGCCGAGCCGCCAAATTTCTCCAACGTGCGCGGAGGCGTCACCACGACCGAGGAGTCGCCGGGCTACTTCGCTCGGATGGGCAAGGTTGTGTCAGAAGCTATCCCGCGTGGCGCCGCGTCCACGCTTGCGACTGGCCTGCATGCTGGCGCTGACTTCATTGACCAGACCATTCAAGAGCCGTTGCGCCGGGCGCTTCGTCCGTTGGGCATGATGGCCGACGGCGACCCGCTGGGCGCCGCACGTGTCGCCGATGAATCCATTGGTGTAGAGCGCGAGATCAACGCCGACCGCCAGCGCGTGCAAGCGGAGATCGGCGGCCGTCCATCGTTGGAACAAGTGGCCGAGTCCCCGCTAGAGGCCGCGAAGCAGTACGGCTTGCATCTCGCCAACGCTGGCGCGGAATCGCTCCCGGCGTTCGTTGGTGCCGTGGCACTGCGAAACCCCGAGCTTGCCGCTGGCGCGCTGGGGGCATCCACGGGGGCGCAGACCTACACGGACATGCGTGCGGAGGGTGTGGGCAGGATCGATGCAGCGCGCGCTGGGCTTGCGAACGCCGCCATCGAGGCCGGCGGAGAGGCGCTGGGCTTGCCGTTCGTCATGGGCAAAGCGGGGCGTGGCTCACTGTTGCGCGCGATGGCTGCCGAGGGCGGGCAGGAAGTGGCGGTGCAGCTCGCGCAGCAGTACGTCGAGGATCAGGCCACGGGCCAGCAAACGCCGCTCTGGCAGCAACTTGGCGGTGCCCTGGACGCCGGCCTTGTTGGCGCCGGTATGGGTGCTGGCGGCCACGCCCTCAGTGCGGGCACCGCCACGGCGGCTCGCCGTCCGTTGAGTGAATCCGTCTCTGCGCCGTTTAGGCCGGCTGTGCAACGCGGCGAGGCACTGGCCGAACGACTCCTGCGTGACGCAACGCGTCCGACGGCCATCGATCCGGCGGTGCTCGCTGACGGCAATGCGGCATTGGAAGCGCCTCCCGTGCGACCGCCCGGCTCCGTCTCGCGCACTGGGGGCGGTGGCTACCGCGTCACCTCGCCGACTGGTGACATGGAGTTCAATGGCCCCGACGCGCGCGCGCAGGCTGCGGAGTTCGCGGTACGGACGCGCGCTGAGGCTGAGGCATCCGGTGCGACGCCCGTGGCTGAGCAACCGGTCGAACGGCAGGCAAAGCTGGCACTGAGCGCCACTGATGCCGGGACGATCATCGATCTCCGGTTGGCTGCACTGGACGATGCGGCGACCGGCGCGCTTTCGCGGGAGGAGTTCGCGGCGCTGCGCAGGGAGGGCGCAGAGCTTGGAGCACGCCTGCGCCAGAATGAGGAGATCGTGCGTACTGGCGTCCTGCCCGCAGACCCGCGTGCGCGACTGCGGCAGGAGGACATCGACACCATGAGCCGGCGTCGCGAGGCCATCCACGCCGCGCTGGAGCGTTCGCGTACTGCCACGGGCAGTGCCGAGCAGGCGGCGGCCCTGCGGTCCCGCTTGGATCGTATCGATAGCGATGCGCAGCTCGTGGAACTGGCAAGCCGCCTGCGTGGTTCGGCTCCTGCGGTCGCTTCCGAGGCCGGCAAACCGCCGCGGCAGGCTGAGACGGTGGAAATGGCGCCACCTGCGCCTATGGCACCGCCAGCCGTTTCGGCGACGGCATCCGACGATGCGAACGCCGCACGGCACGATCCGGCCATCAGCATCGCCGCGCCCGTCATTCGCAGTGAGGGCGCGACCGTCGATGTGCTGCCTGAGCCGCGTGTCGAGGTGGTAGCGCCGCCGGTCGCCACGACTGCCGTGGACGTAGCGACGCCTCCCGAGCAAGCGGAAGCCCCCGCAGCGGCGCCGCCAGAGGCCCCGCTCCAGGCCGCCGGCCTGGAGGGTGACGCACCGGCTGAACCAGCCATACTCGATGCGCGTCCGGCACCTGCTGAGGAGATGGCGAGCGCAGACACTCCGCGCACTGAATTCGCAGCCGACCATGACCGCGTTGCGAGCAGCATGCGCGAGCTGGACGGCGGCGCACTACTGATTGATAGAGGCCGGGATTACCGCGTCGCAAAGGCGGGCGATGACGCATTCCTGATCGGCCCGTACTCAGCGCGCGGTGCCAAGCCGCGGCGCGTGGATCGTGAAGGTGCGGAGGCGTTCTTCCGCGAGCAGTACGCGCAGCCTCTTGCCGAGGCCGCCGCGACGCACGGTGAGGCAGTGCAGGCCGGCGCTTCTGTGACAGCGAGTGCCGTGGATCGGCGTGCACCGAGCGCCATACCGCTCCGTAGTTCCGGCACGAAGAACGCGGCGACCGACGCCGAGCGCGCAGCGGCTGGCCGCCATCCCATCGTGCGCGAAGCCGTCAAATCGAATGCCGAGACGCTGGGCGACGCCATGCGCGTGCTCAGGGACAACCCCGCCGCAGGCGAGGAGGCGGTGCGCCGGTTGGCCCGCGATGGCGCCGGGAGCGTGTCCGCGTCCGATGAGGCGCTGCTGCTGGTTCACAAGACGGACCTACTCAATCGCCGCGATTCCGCGGCCAAGACGCTTGCCGACCCGAAGGCTAGCGAGGAGGCAAAGGAAGTCGCCCGCACGAAATGGATCGAAGTCGAGGCGCAGGTCGCGGAGCTGGATCAAGCCGCCGTCAACGCGGGCCGCGAATGGGGCCGCATGGGTCAATTCCGCCAGAGGTTGCTGCGCGAAGATTTCACGTTCGAGGCGCTGGAGCGCAAGGAGCGCGCGCGACTGGAGCGGCCGCTAACCCATAGCGAGTCCGACACGATCAGGGCGATGGCAGAGACGATTGGGGCGGCACAGGCGCGAGTAGACGCGTTGCAGGCGCGCATCGCCAATGCCGAATCCGAGGGCGCATACGACGACGTGCTGCGCACGATGCGCCGGCCTCGCCGAAGCAGGCCGGCACTGGATGCACTGCGGAGCGCCGCGAACGACGCACGCGCACGGCTGGCCGCAGCTCCCGAAGTCCAGAGCCGGCACCGGCAGTCGGGCGCAGTCATGTCGCCTTCGGTGCTGTATGACTTCGCGATCATCGGCGCCTACCACGTCGCCAACGGCGCGGCGAAGTTCGGCGATTGGGTCGCCGCCATGCGAGCCGACTTGGGGCAGGCATTCGACAGCGCGAAGGCTGACCATCCGGCCATCTTCAAGGCCGCGCATTACGAGCTGGAGAAGCCGATCAGGGCGGCTGCCACCGTGGCCGAGGTCATGGACGGGATCGACCTTGCGAACGTCGGTGCCAAGGATGTGCGCAGGCTGGTCGAGGCGCTGATCGGCGAGGGGATGCGCGGGGAGCCGGCAGTCATCGCGGCGGCGGCGGAGCGGCTGGAGCTGAATCCGTCCGACGTGCGGCGCCTGTTCGTGCAGGGCGGCCCACGCGCGCAGCCAACGCTGACCGAAACACAGGCCGAACTACGCGATCTGCGCAAGCTGGTGCGCCTGCAAAACGAGATCGACCGCGTAGAAGCCGGAGCGCCGAAACCGGCGCGAGGCGAACCGGCGCCGGACAGCCCGGCCATCGCCGAAAAAAAGCGCCAGCTTGCCGAACTGCGCAGGGCAATGAAGCCTGTGCGCGATCCCGAGGAGCGCTATCAGGAGATTCGCGGCAAGCAGATTGCGGGGCGCATTCGCGAGCTGGAGGAGCGGATCAGGGCCGGGGACTTCGCCGCTCGCCCGCGTGTGCCGCGCAAGCTCAACGCTGAGAACGAGCGCGCGCAGTTCGAGTTGGCCAAGGCGAAGGAGGCGTTTCTGCGCCACCAGTTCAACGAGTCGTTGAAGAACCGCAGCCCGCTCGTCAAAGTGTTCGGCACGGCCGGCGATGCGTTCAATCTCGCGCGCGCTGTCATGACGAGCTTCGACCTGTCCGCGATCCTGCGGCAAGGCGGATTCATAGCCTATGGCCACCCGCTTCGCGCGGCCAAGTCCATCGGCCCATCGGTGCGCGCATTCGCCAGCGCGCGCGCTGAGCACGCGATCAAGGCCGAGATCGAAGCGCGCCAGAACGCGCCGCTGTACAAGCGATACGGGCTGCAACTGACCGGCATCGGGGCCGGGCCATTGACGCAGATCGAGGAAGCCTACGCATCCCGCTGGCTGGAGAAGATGCCGGGATGGACCGGCATGGGCTTGGTGCGCGGCTCGGGCCGTGCCTACACCGCTTTCCTCAATAAGCTGCGCGCCGATTCGTTCGATGCGATGGCGGCGGCGTTGGCGTTGAAGGGGGCACCGACCGAGGCCGAGGGGAAGGCCATCGCTAACTACGTCAACGTTGCGACTGGGCGCGGCAAGGCCGGAATGAAAGAGCAGGCCGCGCAGGCCTTGAACACGGTTTTCTTTGCTCCCCGTTTGGTCGCCTCCAGGTTCCAGTTGCTCGCCGGCCAACCGCTGTATGCCGGCAGCGCGCGCACGCGAAATTTGATCGTGCAGGACTACGCACGGTTCCTGCTGGGCGTTGGCGTCACCATCGGCTTGACGGCATTCGCGCTGGGCGAAGATGACGACGAAGGAAAGCCGCTGGTGAATCTCGATCCGCGATCCGCCGACTTCCTGAAAATCCGCATCGGGAAAACCTTCCTCGACCCGATGGCCGGACTCGCACAGGTGAGCGTGCTGCTTGGTCGGCTGACCACGGGCGAGACGGTTACAAGCGCAGGCACCGTGAAACCATTGCGCCGCGACTGGACGTTGACCGACCTGCGCCGCGCGCTTGGCGTCGACATCCCGGCGCACCGGATGGCGAAGGATGGGGGCTTGCCGTTCGGATCCAGCGATGCCGCCGAAGTCATCGGTCGCTTCCTGCGCACGAAGCTGGCGCCCGTGCCCGGTGCCATCGTCAACACGCTGGCAGGATCGAACGTCATCGGCGAGGAGGTCACGCCTGCGGGCGCCGCGGCCGAGCTGGTCACCCCGATGGCATTCCAGAGCATCGCCGAAGTCATGGAGGCGCATGGGGCAACGAAGGGTGCCGCAATCACATTGCTGGGCCTGCTGGGCATGGGTGTGCAGCATCGCGGCACCAGCGAGGCCCGCGAGGTGCGCGACGCACTGAGTGCCGTGGATGCCGCACAGGCGAACATCCGGGAGCGTCTGTCTGCCGTGCCGATGGCTCGCTGGCCGGCTGAGCTGGAGGCGATGCGGAAGGCGCACGCGCCATTGCTGGAAGGAGTCGCGCTCGACGTGTACAAGCGCGATGGCAAGTACGGAAAGGCCGGCGAGTTCAAGCGGACGGACACGGGCGCCCCAGTGCTGGTGTTCGAGGGGCGCGACGGGCAGGGCAGCGTTATGGGCGAGCTGGCCGGGTATCCCGGCTGGGCCAACGGCGAGCCTTACACGACGGAGGGCGTCGAGGATCGGGTGCGCAAGCTCGGAGAGATCATGAACCGCTTGGCTGGCCAAGGCGCTATCACCCGAGCCGAGGCAATCAAGCTGACGGAGCGTGTCCAGCTCCAGTTGCCGGCGGCGCAAGACCTCTACAACGCGGTGGTTAAGGGCAGCGATGGCGCGGCACCGCTCGACCGACGCATGCGCGACAAGCTGCTGACACAGGTCGAGTTCCTGCGATCCGCTGAGGAGGCTGCCGGCGCTCAGGTCGTCATGGATGCCCAGAAGGGCGAGGCGCCCAAGTACAACGCCGCCCGGACGCTGGTGCAGCGCGCGCTGCAAGCTGAGTACCCAGCCCGATTCAATTGATATTTCACTGGGTTTCAAGGGCGGGGTAGCGGCGCGCGCGGGGTCGTGAAACAATTTTCAGCATCGCGCACGATGTTTCACGGCGGGCGGGACCATGTTCCGTATCCATGTTGCCCCGTGCGCGTTAAGGGGTTAGGGGCCGGCTGGCACATTCGCAAGCATTGCAGGTAGTAGGCAGGCCACTGCCGTGTCTGTACGCATCGGCGTCTGGGTGCGGCGGAGACTGAGGAATTTGAACCCGACAAACG
Source organism: Thermomonas sp. XSG (assembly GCF_014678725.1). NCBI lineage: Bacteria > Pseudomonadati > Pseudomonadota > Gammaproteobacteria > Lysobacterales > Lysobacteraceae > Thermomonas > Thermomonas sp. XSG. The sequence goes on from NZ_CP061497.1 coordinate 2,596,578, forward strand.
CTTTCGATCCCATGCCCCTGACCGCCAAGCAGGCGCAGTGTGGGGGCAGAATTGGGGGCATTACGGGAGGTTCACATAGCGAGACTCGCGCAGTTGCTTCGTTTCAGGCCATCTTTCGGAGCCTATCTCCGCACCAGCGCCAGCAAAAAAGCCGCCCAGCAGGGCGGCTTTTCTGTTTGCGGCGTTCCTGAATGTCGCGGCTACACCACCAGGTCGATCTGCTGCAGCGTGCCGGCACCGCCATCCTCGCGCAGGTACAGGCCGCTGGCTCGCACCGCGCCCTGCAGTGCATTGGCGCTGTCCTTGAGCGCAAACGGTGTATCCGTCTTGCCCAGGTAGAGCGCGCCGACACCGTGCTGCAGCAGGCCCTGCAGGCGGTCCTTGCCGTCGGCGTCGCGGGTCCAGACCAGCAGGCGGTCGAACACCGCGTCGTTCTGGTCGATCCAGCCGTTGCCGTCGTCGTCATGGCGGGCCAGGTCGGCGAAGCCGTCTCCGCTCCGCGCACCGAACAGCTCGCGGCCGTCGTTGATCCGTCCATCGCCGTTGTGGTCGAGGGCGATGAAACCGCTGCCCGGGGCGACAAAGCGCATGGCGTCGGCCGTGCCGTCGACATCCAGGTCGAACTGGAACGTGGTCTGGGCGAGCCGTGCGGCGGTGCCGCCGAAGTTGATCACCAGCGGATCCTTCAGTGCATCGCCGGCGCGTACCGACAGGCTGGTGTGGCTGACGAACTCGCGGCTCATGTTCAATTCCAGCGCCAGCCGGATTTCCCTGCCGTCGGCGGTATGGACGATGCCTTGTGCGGTGAACTGGCTGGCCTCGCTTTCGTAATGGACTTCCTCCAGCGAATAGGTCGCGCCCCAGCCAGCGCGGCCGTTGCCGGCAGGCGCTGACGGCGTGGTGCCCAGCCTGGACGCGGCCTCGCCCAGCTCCGCCGGGGGGGCCGTCGCTGCATCGCCGCCCGTCAGTTTGCCGGCATCGACCACCTCCACCTTGCGGCCGGTGAGCTGTTCCACCAGCAGGCGCAGCAGGGTGACCTTGAGTTCGCCGATGTCTTCCACCTTGGCATCCACCTCGCTGGCGGAGACAGCGGGATCCACCGCCGGCGGCGCCTGCGGCAGGTCCATCGGCGGGCGCAGTGCCTCCTGACTCAGTGTCAGGCGGGTGGTGCTGGCTTCGAGACGCAGCGACTCGCTGGTGGATTCCAGCTGGATCTGGCTGCGACCGTTCGGCCCGTCGCGCCAGGCATTGAGGGACTCCTGGCGGCGCTGGTACTCCAGCGAGGCATGGCTGCCGGTGAGTTGCAGGTTGGAGGCGGTGATGATCATGGGCGGGGGGAGCTGGGGGAGGGGCTCGAAGTCGTTAGCGCCCGTTGGCGGGCAAACTTGAGCGCCGTTCGTCGCGCCGGATGCGACGCGCGCCGGCTAAAGTGAACGCATTCCCGCTTGCCGAGCCCCCGATGTCGAAGCCCGCAACCACGTCGTCCGCCGCGAAGCGCCGCAGTGCCTATGTCTGTGCCGAATGCGGCGCCGATTACGCCAAGTGGCAGGGCCAGTGCGAGGCCTGCGGGGCGTGGAACACGCTGGCGGAAATCGCGCTGGAAACCGCGGCGCAGGCCAAGTCCCCGGCGTCGCGCCGCAGCGGCTGGGCCGGCAAGGTGGACGCGCCGAAGATCATGGCGCTGGCGGAAGTGCAGCTGGACGCGCGCGCGCGCGCCTCGACCGGCATCGGCGAATTCGACCGGGTGCTGGGCGGCGGGCTGGCCGAGGGCGCGGTGGTGCTGGTGGGCGGCGATCCAGGCATCGGCAAGTCCACCCTGCTGCTGCAGGCGCTGGCGCAGATGGCGCCCACCTGGCCCGGCCTGTACGTCACCGGCGAGGAGTCGCTGGCGCAGGTGGCCGGACGCGCGCAACGGCTGGGGCTGCCGCTGGAAGGCCTGCAGGCGCTGGCGGAAACCTGCGTGGAGCGCATCCTCGAACATGCCATCGCGGCAAAACCGCGCCTGCTGATCGCAGACTCCATCCAGACCCTGTGGACGGACACCCTGACCGCCGCGCCCGGGTCGGTGTCGCAGGTGCGCGAGAGCGCCGCGCGGCTGGTGCGCTATGCAAAGGAAACCGGCACCGCCGTGTTCCTGGTCGGCCACGTCACCAAGGAGGGCGGCATTGCCGGCCCGCGCGTGCTGGAGCACATGGTCGATGCCGTGCTGTATTTCGAGGGTGATTCCGGCAGCCGTTTCCGGGTGCTGCGCGCGTTCAAGAACCGCTTCGGCGCGGTCAACGAGCTGGGCGTGTTCGCTATGTCGGACGGCGGCCTGCGCGAGGTGTCGAATCCGTCCGCGATCTTCCTGTCCGGCACCGGCGCGCCGCAACCGGGCAGTTGCGTGATGGTCACGCGCGAAGGCACGCGCCCGCTGCTGGTGGAGGTGCAGGCGCTGGTCGATGCCTCGCCGCTGTCGAATCCGCGCCGCGTGGTCGTCGGGCTGGAAGGCAACCGGCTGGCCATGCTGCTGGCGGTTCTGCACCGCCACGGCGGGGTGATGGTGGGCGATCAGGACGTGTTCGTGAACGTGGTCGGCGGCATACGCGTGCAGGAAACCGCGGCCGACCTGCCGGTGCTGCTTGCCGTGCTGTCCTCGCTGCGCGACGCGCCGCTGGCGGAGAAGACGATTGCTTTCGGCGAGGTGGGCCTGAGCGGCGAGATCCGCCCGGTGCCGAACGGCGAGGAGCGCCTCAAGGAAGCGGCCACGCACGGCTTCAAGAGGGCCATCGTGCCAAAGGCGAATGCGCCGAAATCGGGCAGCTACAAGGGCATGGAAGTGATCGCGGTGGAGCGGCTGGCGGATGCGCTGGAGCAGGCCTGAGGGTTGCCAAGCGTGACGTAGCTCACGATGACGGCAGGCACTGGCCGCCCGGCGCGGCGGCCGGCACTGTGGACGCTCCCCCGATCCGATCTCCCGTCGATGCGATTGACCGGCCTGGCGCGCCGCGCCTTCCTCCTCCTGTGCATTGCCGGCGCTGCGCCCGCACCGATGGCGGGCAACCCGGCGTCGCCGGACATGCCCGCCATCGCCCTGTCACGGCACCCGGAAGGGCGCTGGGCGGTGCGCTATGTATTGCCGGTCCCGGCCCGGCAGCTGGTGTTCGTGCGCGCCGATGCACGCGGTACGCGGGCGCGCGACTGGACCGCGCTCGATCCGGACTTCCAGCTGGTCGTTGAAAACGGCGTCGAGGTGGTGCGCCGTCGCGACGGCGCGCCGTTCACCCAGGCGGTGTTCACGATGCCGACCCGGTACGTGACCCTGGACAAGGACTACGCACCGTTCGCGCCGTTCGGCGACGGCGGCCTGCTGGTCCACAGTGGGCGCTTCCACGCCTGTGCGGAACGCTGCCCCGAGGTCGGTATGGGCCGGCCGGTTCGCTGGCGGGTCAGGCTCATGCCGTCCGCGGGTGAGCATGCGATCGTGGGCGGGCAGGTGGTTGCGGCGGTGGATTTCCTCGATGGCGACGACGGCACCAGTCTGTACGTCGGCAAGGCCACGCCGGTCGAGACCGCCGACGTGCTGGCGGTCATCGACCAGGCCATGCCGGATGGCATCCGCCAGCGCCTGCAGTCGCTGCTGCCGCGGCTGATGGCGCTGTATGCCCGCGAGTTGGGCGCGCTGCAGGCAAAGCCCATGCTGTTCGCGTCGCGCGACGCCGCCCATCCGGGCGGTGGCCATGGCTACCAGGGCGGGACGCTGCCGGGCCAGGTGTTCATGCACATCTACGGCGACCACCCTGCCTTCGCCACGCCCGCATTCGCCGCGCGCATGGACGCCTTCTTCGCCCACGAGGCGGCGCACATGTACCAGCACTATCCGGCCACCGACCAGGCAGCGAGCTGGATCCACGAGGGCGGCGCGGACGCGCTGGCCGCGGTCGCCCTGCAGCAGCTCGGCGAGTCCGACCCCGCGGCGATTGGCGTGCGGCTGCGCGATGCCCGCGACAGCTGCGCCACCAGCCTCGCTGCCGGGCCGTTGGCGGAGGCGGGCGAGCGCGGTGACTTCGATGCCTACTACCGCTGCGGTTTTGTCCTGCAGATGGCGGTGGATGCGGCGGTGCGCCGCGCCTCCGGCGGCCAGTGCGGCCTGTTCTGCGTCTGGCGCGATTTCCAGGCGCGGGTGCGTGGCGGCGCGCCGTGGACCGGCGCCACTTTCATCGAGGCGACGCGCCAGCGCGGTGGCGATGGGGCGGCGGACTTCCTGATGGCCGTCACCGACGGCAAGCCCGACAACCCGGCCGCGCTGCTGGCGGACGGCATGGCGGCGGCCGGATTGCCGCCCGCGCCACCGAAGAATTGAGTTGATGCGCGGGCTAGTGCCCGCCACCAGCGGGCGCGCCGCCGGTCTTGGCCCCGAACGGCGGCTTGGCCAGCCACACGAACAGGATCACGCCGATGAAGATGATCCCCAGCAGATGGAAGATCTCGTTGAAACCGAGCTGCGCGGCCTGGTTGGAAATCATCTTCTCCAGCACCGCCGCGCCGCGCTGGAGGTCGCCGCCGCCGTATTGCGCCACCGCTTCCATTGCAGTGGGATCGAGCATGGAAACCCGCTCGGTCATGTGCGCGTGGTGCACCGCACCGCGCTCGCTCCAGGCGTAGGTGGTCAGCGAGGCGGCGAAGCTGCCGCCCAGGGTGCGCACGAACGTGGCAAGGCCGGAGCCTGCGGCGATCTCGTGCGGCTCCAGGTCCGACAGCAGGATCTGCAGCACCGGCATGAAGAACAGCGCCACGCCCAGGCCCTGGAACAGCTGCACCAGCGCGACGTGGTGGAAGTCCACGTCGAGGTTGAAGTGCGAGCGCGCGAAGCTGGTCAGCGACATCGCGATGAAGGCGAAGCTGGCGAGGATGCGCAGGTCGAAGCGGTTGGCGTACTTGCCCACGAACGGGGTCAGCAGCACCGGCAGGATGCCGATCGGCGCAGTGGCGAAACCGGCCCAGATGGCGGTGTAGCCGAGGTTGCGCTGCAGCCACAGCGGCACCAGGATGCCGACGCTGAAGAACGCGCCATAGGCCACGGTCATGGCGATGGTGCCGGAGCGGAAATTGCGGTGGCGGAACAGGCGCAGGTTGACGATCGGGTCCTTGTCGGTCAGCTCCCAGATCACGAACACCGCCAGCGCGATCGCCGACACCACGGCCAGCGACACGATCATCGGCGAGGCGAACCAGTCCTCGTCGTTGCCCAGGTCCAGCAGCACCTGCAGCGCGCCCACGCCGATCACCAAGGTGGCCAGCCCGATGTAGTCCATCTTCGGCTTTTCCAGCCGCTCCGGCCGGCCCTTCAGCTGCCGGCCGACGACGGTGCTGGCGAAGATGCCGATGGGAATGTTGATGAAGAAGATCCATTCCCAGCTGTAGTTGTCGGTGATCCAGCCGCCCAGGATCGGCCCGGCGATCGGCGCCACCACCGTCACCATCGCCAGCAGCGCGATCGCCTGCCCGCGCTTGGCGGGCGGATAGATCGACAGCAGCAGCGCCTGCGTCACCGGGTACATCGGGCCCGCCACGAAGCCCTGCAGGGCGCGCGCGACCACCAGCAGGCCCATGCTGTGGGCGATGCCGCACAGGAACGAGGCGAACACGAACGCCAGCGTGGACCACATGAACAGCTTGCGCTCGCCGAAGTGGCGGGTCAGCCAGCCGGTCAGCGGCAGCGCGATGGCGGTGCTGACCGCGAACGAAGTGATCACCCACGTGGCCTGGTTGGCGCTGCCTCCGAGGTTGCCGGAGATGGCCGGCAGCGACACGTTGGCGATGGTGGTGTCCAGCACCTGCATGAAGCTGGCCAGCGCCAGCCCGAGCGTGGTCAGCGCCACGTTCGGCGGGCGGAAATCGGAAGGCTTCGCCTGGACCTCGCGGCCGGGCGGCAGGCCCATCGATTCTTCTTCCTGGGCAAGGGTCGTGGCCATGGGGGATCGCTATCGGAAGAGGTGCAGGAGCGGCAACGCGGTGGCTGCCGGCCGGGCGGGATCCGTCACCCAAAGGGGGAGGGGGAGGGAACGGGGCGCCGCCGGCGCGACTCCTGCGTAGGGGGTCAGGACGCGCGGCCCTGCGGCAGGTTGCCGGCGATGATGCGTTCGATCAGCGCGTCGGCATCGTGCAGCTGGCGGGCGTAGGCGTCGGTGGTCAGCACCGGCTTGTCGGCCGGCGCAGCCGGCAGCACCGGGCCGCCCTGATCATGCACGTCCACGTCCACCGCCATGCTCATGCCGAGGCGCAGCGGGTGGTCGCGCAGTTGCTTGGGATCCAGCTGGATGCGCACCGGGATGCGCTGCACGATCTTGATCCAGTTGCCGCTGGCGTTCTGCGCCGGCAGCAGGGCGAACGCGCTGCCGGTGCCCAGGCCCAGGCTGACCAGCTTGCCGTCGAATTCCACGTCACTGCCGTAGAGGTCGGCGGTGAGTTTCACCGGCTGGCCCAGGCGCATGTTGTGCAGCTGGGTTTCCTTGAAGTTGGCGTCCACCCACACGTCGTGCAGGGGAATCACCGCCATCAGCGCGCCGCCGGGCTGCACGCGCTGGCCCAGCTGCACGCTGCGCTTGGCGACGAAGCCGTCGACCGGCGCCACGATCGCGGCGCGCTGCAGGTTCAGGTAGGCCTGGCGCAGCTGCGCGGCGGCGGCCTGCACCTGCGGCTGGCTGGCCACGGTGGTGGCGTCGACCAGCGCGCGGTTGCGCGAGAGCTGCCCGCGCGAGGCCGAGAGCGCGGCCTCGGCGGCCTTCAGCTGGGCCTGCGCATGCGCCAGCTCCTCGGCGGAGACCGCGCCGCTGGCGACCAGCCCGCTGCGGCGCGCGACGTCGGCGCGTGCCTGCTGCAGCGCCACTTCGCGGGCGGCGATGTCGGCCTGCGCGCTGTCCACGCTGCTGAAGAGGCCGCGGACCTGGCGCACCGTTGCCGCAAGGTTGGCTTCGGCCTGCGCCAGGGCCACCTGGGCGTCGTTGGGGTCCAGTTGCACCAGCACCTGGCCGGCCTTCACCCGCATGCCATCGTCGGCGTTGATGGATACCACCGTGCCCGGCGTCTGCGCGGTGATGCTGACGATGTTGCCCTGCACGTAGGCGTCGTCGGTGTCCTGGCGCCAGCGGGCGACCAGCAGGTAGTAGGCGATCCAGGCGATGCCGGCCACGACGACGACGGCCAGCAGCATCAGCAGGGCGCGGCGGCGCTTTCCCTGCGCGGGCGTCCGCGTGACCTGCGATGGCGGCAGCGGGGCGGCCGGGCCGGTGGAGGTGTTCGGAGTGGTTTCGGTGGTCATGGAGGCGCGTCAGTGGGAGGCGATGGGAGTGGGCGCGGTGGCGGCGATGCCGCCGCCCAGCGCCTGGTCGAGGTCGATGGCCGCGGCGTAGCGCTGGCTGCGTACGGCCGACAGCTGTTGCTCCGCCTGCAGCAGCGGCTTGCGTGCCGCCAGCAGGTCGAGCCGGTTGGCCAGACCGGCGCGCTGGCGCTGCTCGACCACCTGCGCGGCGGCGGCGGCGGCGCTTCGGGCCTGTTCCAGCGCGGCCGCCTGGGCGTCCAGCGCGCGTATGGCCTGCACCGCGTCGGTGACCTGGCGCAGGCCTTCGACGACGGTCCGGTTGTACTCCGCCACGGCGAGGTCGTAATCGGCATCGCGCGCGGCCAGGTTGCTGCGCAGTTGGCCGCCGTCGAAGATCGGCAGGCTCAGCGCGGGACCGCCGAAGCCGAGGAAGGCGTCGTTGTCGAACAGGCCCTTGAAGCCGGTGGCGGCAAGCCCGACCAGGCCGCTCAGGTCGATGCTGGGTCGGAATCGTGCCTTCGCGGAAGTGATGCCCTGCGCGGCGGCTTCCACGCGCCAGCGGGCGGCGACGACGTCCGGGCGATGGCCCAGCAGTTCGCTGGGCAGCACCGATGGCAGCGCCGGGGCCGGGGTCTCGAGCAGGTGCGGGCGCTGGATCGCCAGGCCGCGATCGGGGCCTTGCCCCAGCAGCGCGGCCAGCGCGTTGCGCAGCGCATCGATGCGGTGCTGCGCGGCGTCCGCCTGTGCCGTGGCGGTGGCGGCCAGGGCCTCATTGCCGCGCAGGGCGGCCTGGTTGTCCAGCCCGGCGGCGATGCGCTGCTTGCCCAGCGCCACCAGGTCGCCGGTGCGCGCCTGCTCGCGGCGGGCCAGGTCGAGATCATCGAACGCCTGCGCCAGCGCGACGTAGCTGCGCGCCACGTTGGCCGCCAGCGACAGCCGCGCGGCCTGCGCGTCGACTTCGCTGGCGCGGGCCTGGCCCAGCGCCGCAAGGTAGTCGGCGCGCTTGCCGCCCCATACGTCCAGCGGCCAGTCGAATTTCAGGGTCAGCACCGCGTTGTGCATCAGCTGGCCGCCCAGCTCTTCGCCGGCCAGCCCCGCCGGCAGCTGGGCCACCGCGTACTGCGCGCCGCCGCCGACGCTGGGCTTGCGCGCGGCGTCGGCCAATCCAGCCTGTGCCTGCGCCTTGCGGACCCGCGCCTCGGCGGCGTCCAGCGAGGGCGTGCCTGCCAGCGCCTCATCGACCAGCGCGTCGAGCTGGGTATCGCCGAACGCTGTCCACCAGCGTTCGCTGGGCCAGGCGGCGGGCGACAGTGGCGCGCCGGCCAGGGCAAGGCCGGTGGCGAGGGTGGCGGGGTCGCGTGGTGCGCCCTGCGGCGCGAACCCGGCGGTGCTGGCACAACCGGCCACCAGCAAGGCACCGCCCAGGGCGGTGGCAAGAATCGAAAGTCGCGGCATGGGGTCAGTCCGGGGAAAGCAGGTTGTCGCGGGCTTGCTCAAGCAAGCCGGTCAGTTGCGCGCGCGTGGCCTCGTCCATGCCGTGGAACGCGCGCTCGCGCACGCGTGCACCGCACTGGTCGACGTCATGCCACATGTCGCGGCCGGCATCGGTCAGGTGTATGTGCAGGGCGCGGCGGTCGTTGGGGTCGGCCACCCGGGCCAGCAATCCGCGTGCTTCCAGCCGGTCCAGCAGCCGGGTCATGGCGCCCGGATTCAGGTCGGCGGCGCGGGCGAGGTCGGTGACGCCGGCAGTGCAGCCGCCGGCCAGCTTCTTCAGGGTGATGTACTGGCTGAAGGTGAGCTCATGCCCGGCCGTGGCCAGTTCGCGCTCCATGCGCGCCCACATGGCATCGCGCAATTGGCGGAACAGCAGGCCGAGCGAGGTGCTGCAGGCGTCGGCGGACGGATCGGACGGCTTCATGGGGCGACATTTTGTGTCGATGGGCAATAGTTGTCAATGCAAATATTTGCATTGCAAACGTATTCGCGACAGGCGGCAGCCATCGCCAGCGGCCAGCGCATCGGAAGCGCATCAGGGGAAGGCACGAAGCGGCACGCCTGCGCAGCAGGCGCCCGTCAGCTCGAGGTGGGGTGGCGCGGGATGCCGCTCAGGCAGTGCGGTGCAGGACCAGTTCCAGCACGAACTTGCTGCCGAAGAATGCCAGCACCAGCAGCGCCATCGCCGCCAGCGTCCAGCGCACCGCGGTGGCGCCACGCCAGCCGCGCCGCCAGCGGCCCAGCAGCAGCGCGCCGAAGGCCAGCCACGACAGCACGCTGAGCACGGTCTTGTGCACCAGGTGCTGGGCCAGCAGGTTCTCCACGAAGAGGACGCCGGTCAGCAGGGTGGCGGTGAGCAGCGCGAAGCCGACCGCGATGGTGCGGAACAGCAATGTTTCCAGCTCGGTCAGCGGCGGCAGTGCGCGCAGCCAGGCGTGGAACTGGCGACGGCGCAGGGCGCGTTCCTGCGCCCACAGGAATACCGCCAGCACGGCCGCCAGCGCCAGCGTGGCGTAGGCCAGCAGGGCCAGCCACGCGTGCAGAAGCATCCGCCAGTCCAACGGGTCGGCCGGGGGGGCGTGGCCATAGAAGCGATAGGCCAGCAACACCAGCGCGGCCAGCGGGAACACCACCACGCCCAGCGCACGCATGCGCCCGGTGGCGGCAACCAGCGCGGTCAGTGCGGCCATGCCCAGCCCGACCAGCGACAGCGCGGCGAAGAAGTGCAGGTCGGTGGCGCCGCTGCCGCGCCAGGCCAGATAGTGGGCCAGTCCATGCAGCAGCACCGCGGCATCGGCCGGGAGCAGCCAGCTGCGTCCCCCGGTGGCTTGGCCACGGCGCGCGTCGACCGCCAGCCAGGCAGCGGCCGCGAGGTACAGGACAGCGGCGGACAGGACGATCAGCATCCGCCAAGTGTCGCACAGCGGGGCACCATCCCAGAACGCCGGGAGGCGGTGCTATTCTGGCGGCAACACCACGCCGGGGGAGTCCAGATGCACGCTTCGCATGCTATCCATCTGCCGGAACGCAGTCCGCTGTGGAAGGTGTTCTGGCTGTACGGCGTCCTTCCCAGCAACCTGCTGTGGCTGGCCGTGGCCTGGCTGGTGGACCACGATCGCCTGCCGGGCGCCACCCTGGGCCTGCTGGTGTTCCTGCTGGGCTACACCGCCTGGATCGTCGCCGCGGTCTGGAAAGTGGCGCCGAACGCGAAGGATCCGCGCTACGGGGTGATGGCGCAGGCGCTGACCGTCGGCTGGGCGATCAACACCGTCCTGATCGCGTTCTTCCTCGGCCTGCAGATGGTGCGCGCGCTGGTCGGCGGCTGAACCAGCTCAGCCGAACTGCACCACCTCGCCCTGGCGGTCGAAGGCGGCGAACTGCGCCACCCGGCCGTCGTTGATCGCGTTGACCATGAAGCGCAGCGGCTGCGCGGCCTCGTCCGCGCTCGGGGCGACGCCGGCGCGGCCTGCCAGGCCGCCGACGAACAGCAGATCCCACTCCTGGCCGGTGGCCTTGGACTCCTCGGCCAGCGCCGCGAAGCTGGCGACCTCTTCCGGGGTCTTGTCCACGCACAGGCAAGGCGAGAGCGTTCCGCCCTCGCGCCGCTCGAAGCGCTCGCGCTGTTCCGCCGTGGCGTTCTGCGGCAATTCCACCCGCGCGAACACCAGCAGCAGGCGCTGCGGCTCCGGCTGCTGGCGGGCGGCATCGAGGAGATCCTGGAAGCTGGCAAGACTCATGGTGCGACGGGAATCGTGGAGGAAGGCGCGAAGCTAACATGGCGCTGCGCGCGCCGCGGCCGCGGCGCGGCGGAATCTTGATCGCAATCAAGCGCGCACCCCGCGGACGGGGCTAAGCTGTCGCCGTACCACCTCCAAGCCCCCTTGCCTGGGTTCGTCCGCGGATACGGCAACGGGGCCGTGGCATCGGCCGCAAGGCCGCTGCCACCGGGCCGGATCCGGAAACGGGCCGGCCTCCCGCGTTTGGACTGGAGCGACAACATGGCAACCCTCGTGGATGGCTTCGGCCGCACGTTCCCCTATCTGCGGCTCTCGCTCACCGAGGCCTGCAACTACCGTTGCAGCTACTGCCTGCCGAATGGCTATCAGGCCGACGGGCGGCCCAGCTTCCTGACGCTTGAGGAAGTCCAGCGGCTGGTGCGCGGCTTCGCGGCGGTGGGCATGCGCAAGATCCGCCTGACCGGCGGCGAGCCCAGCCTGCGCAAGGACCTGCCGTCGATCATCGCCGCCGTCTCGGCGACGCCTGGCGTTCAGAAGATCGCCCTGACCACCAATGGCTGCCTGCTGCCCAGGCATGTGCGGCTGTGGCGCGAAGCCGGGCTGACCGCGCTCAACGTCAGCCTGGACAGCCTGCAACCGGCGCGTTTCGCCGCCATCACCGGCCATGACCGCTTCGACGAGGTGATGGAGGGCGTCGAGATCGCGCAGGGCCTCGGCTTCGATGCGGTCAAGCTCAATGCGGTGCTGCTGCGCGGGCTGAACGACGACGAGCTGCCGGCGTGGATGGACTTCCTGCGCGGCCGCGACGTGTCGATCCGCTTCATCGAGCTGATGCGCACCGGCGACAACCAGGCCTATTTCGAACGCCACCATTACCGCGCCGAGGCGCTGGAACAACAGTTGGTGGATGCCGGCTGGACACTGCGGCCGCGTGCCGCCGATGCCGGCCCGGCGCGCGAGTACGCGCACCCTGGCTATCGCGGGCGGATCGGCATCATCGCGCCGTATTCGAAGGATTTCTGCGCCGGCTGCAACCGCCTGCGGGTGACTGCGCGCGGCGACCTGCGGCTGTGCCTGTTCGGCGACTTCGGCATCCCGCTGCGGCCGCTGCTGCAGTCGGACGACGACCACGACGCGCTCGTCGGGCGCATCGCCACCCAGCTGGGCCTCAAGGCGGCCGGCCACGGCCTGCACGAAGGCAATACCGGCATTACCCCGCACCTCGCCTCCATTGGCGGATAGGCACATTCCATGACCAGCCCACGCGACGCGGCCTTTTACATGGCCGATATCCGCAACAAGCGCCCCACCCGCCGCCGCGCGGTCGCGGTGGGCGAGTTCCTGGCGGGCGCCGCCGCGTTCGCCACCGTCGTCGAGCGCCGCCTGCCCAAGGGCGATGCGCTGGTGATGGCGGAGATCGCCGGCCTGCAGGGCGCCAAGATGGCCTCGCAGCTGATGCCGCTGTGCCATCCCATCTCGCTGGAGCTGGTGCGGGTGCGCTGCGTGCCGGTGCCGGAACGCCACGCCATCCGCGTGTACTGCGAATGCGCGCTGGAGGCGCGCACCGGCGTCGAGATGGAAGCGCTGGCGGGCGTCAACGCGGCACTGCTCACGCTTTACGATCTGACCAAGCCGGTGCAGCCGGCGCTGGCCATCAACGGCGTGCGACTGCTGTTCAAGGAAGGCGGCAAGAAGGGACTGTGGGTGCATCCCGATGGCATGACCGACGAGGAGCGCGCGCACTACCAGCCGCGCGACTTGGCCCGCCTGGACGGCGTGCCGTGCGCGGTCATCACCCTGAGCGATCGCGCCAGTTCGGGCGAGTATGAAGACCGCTCCGGTCCGGTGCTGGTGGAGGCCCTGCGCAAACTGGGTGCCGAGGTCGGCTACGTCGAAGTGCTGCCCGACGGCATCGATCCGCTGGCCGAACGCCTGCGCGCGCTGGCTGCCAAGGGCGTGCGCCTGTGCCTGTGCAGTGGCGGCACCGGCCTTGGACCGCGCGACGTGACGCCGGAAGCGCTGCGGCTGGTGGCCGAACGTCCGGTGGAGGGTCTCGCCGAGATGTTGCGCAGCGAAAGCGCCAAGCACACCCCGCTGGCCTGGCTCAGCCGCGCCGAAGTGGTGCAGCTGGGCGGCATGCTGGTGTTCGCGCTGCCGGGCAGCCCGCGCGCGGCGCAGCAGTGCATGGACATGCTGCAGCCGCTGCTGGCGCACGCGCTGGCGATGCTCGATGGCAGGCCGCACCCGTGATCGGATACGACGAGGCGCTGGCGCTCATCCAGCGCGAGGCGAAGCCGCTGCCGGTGGTGCCGCGCACGCCGATGGCCGGGCAGGTGCTGGCCGAGGCGGTGCATAGCGGCGAAGACCTGCCGCCGTTCGACAATTCCGCGATGGACGGCTTCGCCCTGCGGGTGGGCGATGCCGGCGCGATCGCGGGCACCGAGTTCGAGGTGCTGGGCGCGCAGGCGGCAGGAGACGCGCAGACCGCGGCGCAGGGTGGGGCGTGGGAAATCATGACCGGCGCGCGCATCCCGGACGGGCTGGACGCGGTGATCCCGGTCGAGCAGGTCGAAGTGCTGGCCCGCGATGGCGACGGCAAGCCCGCTCGCATCCGCCTGCAAGCCGATGTGCCGCCCGGCCAGCATGTGCGCCGGCATGGCGAGGATGTGCGCAAGGGCGACCGCTTCCTCGCCGCAGGTACCCGCCTGGATGCCCCGCAGCTGATGCTGCTGGCCGCGCTGGGGGTGCCGCTGGTCGACGTGCACGCAACCCCGCGGGTGGCGCTGCTCAATACCGGTCGCGAGCTGGTGGACGATCCCGCGCAGGCACTGGGCTCCGGTGAGATCCGCAACAGCAATGGCCCCTACCTGGCCCGACGGATTGAACAGGCGGGTGGTGACGTGGTGCTGCGGCAGACCGTCAGCGACGATGCCGAGGCCTTCTTCATCGCGATGGAGCAGGCGCGCTCGGCCGGCGTGGAGTTGGTGCTGAGCACCGGCGCGGTGTCGATGGGCCGCTACGACTTCATCCCCGATGCGCTGCGCAAGCTCGGCGCGACCCTCCATTTCCACAAGGTGGCGATCCGTCCCGGCAAGCCGCTGCTGTTTGCCACCCTGCCCAACGGCGCGCTGTTCTTCGGGCTGCCGGGCAATCCGGCCTCCAGCGCGGTGGGGCTGCGCTTCTTCGTCGAGCCGGCGCTGCGGGCGATGCTGGGGCTGGCGCCGGAGCGCCCGCTGCGGCTGCCGCTGCTGGGCGGCTACCGCAAGCGCCATGCGCTGCGCTTCCACCTCAAGGGCCACGTGGCGCTGGATGGCGACGGCCGGCTGCAGGCGCGGGTGCTGCCGGGGCAGGAGTCGTTCCGGATCGCGCCGCTGGCGCACAGCAATGCGTGGATCGTGATCGATGCCGCCGCAGGCGACCTGGAAGACGGCGCTCTGGTCGATGTGTATCCGCCCGGGCATCTGCTCGGGCTGCAACTGCAGGGACAAGGCTGATGGATGTGCAAGTGAAGCTGTTCGGGGCCTTCCGCGACTGCCAGCCGGAGCCGCAGGTAGTGCTGGCGCTGGCCGAGGGCGCCCTCGTGGCCGACCTGCGCGCCGCGCTGGAGGCGCATGGCCGGGCGCACTGGCCGAACTTCAACCCGGCGCTGCTGGCGCGTTCCGCCTTCGCCAGTGACACCTCGGTACTGCGCGATGCGCAACCGGTACCGGCCGGTGTCGGCATGGCGATCCTGCCGCCGGTCAGCGGGGGCTGAGCATGCACCGCCACCATCTCACCGTGGTCGAGATCGCCGAGGGCAAGCTGGACCCGGCCGCCGCGCTGGAGTTCGTCTCCGACCCCGGTTTCGGCGGTATCACGATGTTCGTCGGCCGCGTGCGCGATCTCAACCATGGTCGCGACGTCACCGGCATCAGCTATGACATGTTCGTGCCGCTGGCGCTGAACGGGTTTGCCGAGATTGCCGCGAAGGCCGAGCGCGACTTCGACGGCAAGCTCAAGCTCTACATCGGCCATGCCAAGGGGCGGCTGGGGATCGGCGACCTGGCGATGGTCGTGGCCGCCGGCACCCCCCATCGCGACGAGGCCTTCCGCGCCTGCCGGCAGGTCGTGGAGGCGGTGAAGCACACCAGCCCGATCTGGAAGCAGGAGCACTACGTCGACGGCGACAGCGTCTGGAGCGAAGGCTGCTCGCTGTGCGAAAGCCACGCGCCAGCGGGCGGGGATGCGCATGCACACGCACCCGGCCATGACCACCAGCACGCCCCGGAGCCGGGACGGTGAAGGTCCAGCTGCAGGGGCAGCTGGTGCGGCTGCGCATCAGCGAGGCCGAACTGGCACGCCTGCAGGCCGGCGGGACGGTGGAGAACCTGACCATCCTGCCGGCCGGGCTGGCTCTGCGGCAGTGGCTGCGGCTGGGCGAGGGGCCGCAACCGGAAGTGCTGGTGGCCGACGCGCAGGGCTGGGGTTGCCAGCTGCCGGCCGCCGAGCTGGCCGCCTACGTTGCGCGGCTGCCCTGCCGCGAGGGATTGCGCCTGCGCCTGCCGCTGGCGGAAGGGACGGAAGAGGTGGTCGAGATCGATCTGGAAGTGGACGTGCGCGACAGCGTGCGCAGCCGGGGCGTGCCCAAGCGCTGAACGCAAGGGGGCCGGACGCCTTTGTCGCGTCGGCTTGACCGGGATCAAGCCGGGTTCGCTCAGGGGGCGGATTTGATTCCGATCAAATTCGGCGGGGGGGTGATCCCGCAGGCTTGCGCCAACAAATTTTGCCGGCGCGCCCAAATAGGGTGATGATCGGCCCCGCCGGCTATCCCTAGCACAGGTACGTCCCATGAACGCCCACCTGGCCCGCAAGCCACGCAGCGTCGGTTCCGTGATCCAGGACTGGAGGCCGGAGGATGCGGCGTTCTGGGCACAGACGGGCAACCGCATCGCCAACCGCAACCTCGCCATCTCGGTGCCGGCGCTGCTGCTGGCGTTCGCGATCTGGCAGATGTTCTCGGCGGTGGCCATCAGCCTGCCGCTGGTGGGTTTCCAGTTCGACACCAACCAGCTGTTCTGGCTGGCCGCGCTGCCGGCGCTGTCCGGTGCGACCCTGCGGATCTTCTATTCGTTCGTGGTGCCGCTGTTCGGTGGCCGCCGCTGGACCGCCATCGCCACCGCCTCGCTGCTGATCCCGGCGGTCTGGCTGGGCATCGCGGTGCAGGACACCAGCACGCCCTATTGGCATTTCGTCGCCATCGCGATGCTGTGCGGCTTCGGCGGCGGCAACTTCTCCTCGTCGATGTCCAACATCTCGTTCTTCTACCCCAAGGCGAAGCAGGGCTTCGCGCTGGGCATGAATGCGGGGCTGGGCAATCTCGGCGTGTCGGCCACCCAGTTCGTGATTCCGCTGGTCATCACCTTCGGGCTGTTCGGTGCGATTGCCGGCGCGCCGCAGTTGACCGCCGACGGCAAGCAGCTGTTCCTGCAGAACGCCGGCTTCGTGTGGGTGCCGTTCCTGCTGGTCTGCGCCATCGCCGCGTGGTTCGGGATGCACGACCTGGCCGCGGCGCGCTCCTCGTTCGCCGAGCAGGCGGTGATCTTCAAACGCAAGCACAACTGGCTGATGTGCTGGCTGTACATCGGCACCTTCGGCTCCTTCATCGGCTTCTCGGCCGGGTTCCCGATGCTGATCAAGACCCAGTTCCCGGACGTCAACCCGATGGCCTACGCCTTCCTCGGCCCGCTGGTCGGCGCGCTGATGCGGTCGGTGGGCGGCTGGCTCGCCGACAAGCTGGGCGGCGCGCTGCTGACCTTCTGGGTGTTCGCGCTGATGATCGTCGGTGTGTTCTTCGTGCTGCACTTCCTGCCCGACCACGGCGGCCAGGGCGGCAGCTTCTACGGCTTCCTCGGCAGCTTCATGGCGCTGTTCGTGCTCAGCGGGATCGGCAACGCCTCGACGTTCCGGATGATCCCCGTGATCTTCCGCACCCTGCACGAGCGCTGGTCGGCCGACGCCAACGCGGAGGGCAAGGCCGCCGCGGCGCGCCAGGCCGGCATCGAGTCGGCGGCGGTGATCGGCTTCAGCTCGGCCATCGGCGCCTACGGCGGCTTCTTCATCCCGAAGAGCTATGGCTCCTCGATCGCGTGGAGCGGCGGCCCCGAGCTGGCCCTGTACGGCTTCATCGTGTTCTACGCCACCTGCCTGGCGGTGACGTGGTGGTGGTACTTCCGGCGCGGCGCGGAGACGCCGTGCTGAGCTTCGACGAGGCAATCGCGGCGGCAGTTTCCGCCATCAGCAAGATGCGTGCGCGCGGGTGGTGCACGCCAGCCAAGAGGATGTTCCCATGAGTTATTTCCTTGACCGTCTGCAGTTCTTCAAGCGCAATCCGGAGACGTTTGCCGACGGCCACGGCTTCACCAAGACCGAAAGCCGCGAATGGGAGAACAGCTACCGCGCGCGCTGGCAGTACGACAAGATCGTGCGTTCCACCCACGGGGTGAACTGCACCGGCTCCTGCAGCTGGAAGATCTACGTCAAGAACGGCCTGGTGACTTGGGAAACCCAGCAGACCGACTACCCGCGCACGCGCCCGGACCTGCCCAACCACGAGCCGCGCGGTTGCCCGCGCGGCGCCAGCTATTCCTGGTACCTGTACAGCGCCAACCGCCTGAAATACCCGCTGATCCGCGGCGCGCTGCTGCGCATGTGGCGGCAGGCGCGCAAGACGATGGCGCCGGTGGATGCCTGGGCAAGCATCGTGGAGGACAAGACCAAGGCGAAGGACTACAAGTCCCGCCGCGGCATGGGCGGTTTCGCCCGGGTGCGCTGGGAGGAGGCCAACGAGCTGATCGCCGCCGCCAACCTATACACGGTGAAGCAGTACGGCCCCGACCGCGTGGTCGGGTTCTCGCCGATCCCGGCGATGTCGATGGTGTCCTACGCCTCCGGCGCGCGCTACCTGTCGCTGCTGGGCGGCGCCTGCCTGTCGTTCTACGACTGGTACTGCGACCTGCCGCCGTCCTCGCCGCAGGTATGGGGCGAGCAGACCGACGTGCCGGAATCGGCCGACTGGTACAACAGCCGCTACATCATCGCCTGGGGCTCCAACGTCCCGCAGACCCGCACGCCCGACGCCCACTTCTTCACCGAGGCGCGCTACAACGGCACCAAGACGGTGGCGATCACCCCGGACTATTCCGAAGTCGCCAAGCTGACCGACCACTGGCTGCATCCCAAGCAGGGTACCGACGCCGCGCTGGCGTTCGCGTTCGGCCATGTGATCCTGAAGGAGTTCCACGTCGACCAGCCCTCGCAGTACTTCACCGACTATTGCCGGCAGTACACCGACATGCCGCTGCTGGTGCGGCTGGAGCGGCGCGACGACGGCCGGCTGGTCGCCGGGCGCTACCTGCGCGCGTCGGACCTGGGCGGACTGGGCGAAGCCAACAACCCCGAATGGAAGACGCTTGCGTTCGACGATAGCACCGGCGCCATCACCGTGCCGAACGGCTCGGTGGGCTTCCGCTGGGGCGAGAAAGGCAAGTGGAACATCGAGGAGAAGGACAGCGCCGGCCGCGAGACGCGCCTGCGGCTGAGCTTCAAGGATGGCAATGACGGCATCGAGGCGGTCAGCTTCCCGTACTTCGGCGGCGTCGAGCACGAGAAGTGGACGGCCTCCAAGTTCGAGGACGTGCTGGAGCGCAACATCCCGGTGCGCCGGATCGCCACCGCCGACGGCGAGACCCTGGTCGCCACGGTGTACGACCTGCTGCTGGCACAGTACGGCGTGGACCGCGGCTTCGGCGGCGGCAACGTGGCCACCAGCTTCGACGACAACGTGCCGGGTACGCCCGCGTGGCAGGAAACGATCACCGGCGTGCCGCGCCTGGATGTGATCGAGATCGCCCGCGAGTTCGCCCGCACCGCCGACAAGACCCGTGGTCGCAGCATGATCATCGTCGGCGCGGCGATGAATCACTGGTACCACAACGACATGAACTACCGCGGCCTGATCAACATGCTGGTCATGTGTGGCTGCGTGGGCCAGACCGGCGGCGGCTGGGCGCACTACGTGGGGCAGGAAAAGCTACGCCCGCAGACCGGCTGGCAGCCGCTGGCGTTCGCGCTGGACTGGAGCAAGCCGCCGCGCCACATGAACGGCACCTCGTTCTTCTACTTCAACTCCGACCAGTGGCGTTACGAGAAGCTGGACATGAAGGAGATCCTGTCGCCGCTGGCCGATCCGTCGAAGTTCACCGGCTCGATGGCCGACATGAACCTGCGCGCGGTGCGCATGGGCTGGTTGCCCAGCGCCCCGCAGCTGGACCGCAACCCGATCGAAGTGGTGCGCGAGGCCGAGAAGGCCGGCGTTGCCCCGGTCGACTACGCGGTGGCGCAGCTGAAGTCCGGCGCGCTGGATTTCGCTTTCGCCGACCCGGACGCGCCGCAGAACTACCCGCGCAACATGTTCATCTGGCGCTCCAACCTGCTGGGCAGCTCCGGCAAGGGCCACGAATACATGCTGCGCCACCTGCTGGGCACCCGCCATGGCGTGCAGGGCAAGGACCTGGGCGAGCGCGGCGCGGTCAAACCGGAGGAAGTGAAGTGGCGCGACGAGGCGCCGGAAGGCAAGCTCGACCTGCTGGTCACGCTGGACTTCCGCATGTGCACCACCGCGCTGTATTCCGACGTGGTGCTGCCCACCGCCACCTGGTACGAAAAAAACGACCTCAACACCTCCGACATGCACCCGTTCATCCATCCGCTGTCGAAGGCGGTGGACCCGGCATGGGAGTCGCGCAGCGACTGGGAGATCTTCAAGGGCATCGCCAGGACCGTCAGCGACATGGCGCCCGGCGTGCTGGACGTGGTCAAGGACCTGGTGCTGGTGCCGACGCTGCACGACACCCCCAATGAGCTGGCGATGCCGCTGGGCGTCACCGACTGGAAGAAGGGCGAGTGCGAGGCGATCCCCGGCAAGACCATGCCGTCGATGGTGGTGGTGGAGCGCGACTACCCCAATCTGTACAAGAAGTTCACCTCGCTGGGCCCGTTGCTGGACAAGCAGGGCAACGGCGGCAAGGGCATGAGTTGGGATACCAAGGACGAGGTGCACTTCCTCGGCGATCTCAACCACCGCGTGCGCGAAGAGGGCGTCAGCCAGGGCCGCCCGCAGATCGACTCGGCCATCGACGCCTGCGAGGTGATCCTGCATCTGGCGCCGGAAACCAACGGCCACGTGGCGGTCAAGGCGTGGGAATCGCTGGGCACGTTCACCGGCCGCGACCACACCCACCTTGCCGTGGGCAAGGAACACGAGGCGATCCGCTTCCGCGACATCCAGGCGCAGCCGCGCAAGATCATCTCCTCGCCGATCTGGTCGGGGCTGGAGGACGAGCACGTCAGCTACAACGCCGGCTACACCAATGTCCACGAGCTGATCCCGTGGCGCACCCTGACCGGTCGCCAGCAGTTCTACCAGGACCACGAATGGATGCTGGCGTTCGGCGAGGGCTTCATGCAGTACCGCCCGCCGGTGGACACCAAGACCATCGCGCCGATCCTGGGCAAGAAGCCGAACGGCCACAAGGAGATCGTGCTGAACTGGATCACCCCGCACCAGAAGTGGGGCATCCACAGCACCTATTCCGACAACCTGATCATGCAGACGCTGTCGCGCGGCGGCCCGATCGTGTGGCTCAGCGAGGATGACGCGCGCAGCGCCGGGATCGAGGACAACGACTGGATCGAGCTGTTCAACGTCAACGGCGCGATCGCGGCGCGGGCGGTGGTCAGCCAGCGCATGATGAACGGCATCGCGATGATGTACCACGCGCAGGAACGCATCATCAACACGCCCGGCTCCGAGATCACCGGCACCCGCGGCGGCATCCACAACTCGGTCACCCGGGTGGTGCTCAAGCCCACCCACATGATCGGCGGCTATGCGCAGTATTCCTATGGCTTCAATTACTACGGCACCGTGGGAACGAACCGCGATGAACTGGTGGTGGTGAGGAAGATGGACAAGATCGACTGGCTGGACGGCGAGCCCGTGCCCGCCAATGCCCAGGAGGTGGTGTGATGAAGGTCCGTGCACAGATCGCGATGGTGCTGAACCTGGACAAGTGCATCGGTTGCCACACGTGCTCCATCACCTGCAAGAACGTCTGGACCTCGCGCGAGGGCGTGGAGTACGCGTGGTTCAACAACGTAGAGACCAAGCCCGGCGTCGGCTACCCCAAGGAATGGGAGAACCAGGACAAGTGGAATGGCGGCTGGGTGCGCACCCGTGCCGGCAAGCTGGTGCCGCGCGCCGGCGGGCGCTGGCGGATGCTGTCGAAGATCTTCGCCAATCCCGACCTGCCGCAGATCGACGACTACTACGAGCCGTTCGATTTCGACTACCAGCACCTGCATGAAGCCCCGGACTCCAAGCACCAGCCGACCGCGCGCCCGCGTTCGCTGATCTCCGGCCAGCGCATGCAGAAGATCCACTGGGGTCCGAACTGGGAGGAGATCCTCGGCACCGAGTTCGCCAAGCGTTCCAAGGACAGGAACTTCGACAACGTGCAGAAGGAGATCTACGGCGCGTTCGAGAAGACCTTCATGATGTACCTGCCGCGGCTGTGCGAGCACTGCCTCAACCCGGCGTGCGTGTCCGCCTGCCCGTCGGGCGCGATCTACAAACGCGAGGAGGACGGCATCGTCCTGATCGACCAGGACAAGTGCCGTGGTTGGCGCATGTGCGTGTCGGCCTGCCCGTACAAGAAGATCTACTACAACTGGAAGTCGGGCAAATCCGAGAAGTGCATCTTCTGCTACCCGCGCATCGAGATGGGCGAGCCCACGGTGTGCTCGGAAACCTGCGTGGGCCGCATCCGCTACCTCGGCGTGCTGCTGTACGACGCCGACCGCATCCAGGAAGCCGCTTCCGTGCCGGCCGAGAAGGACCTGTACCAGGCGCACCTGGACATCTTCCTCGACCCCAATGACCCGGCGGTGATCGAGGCCGCGCGCAAGGAAGGCATCCCCGACAGCTGGCTGGAGGCGGCGGTGAACTCGCCGACCTACAAGCTGGCCATCGACTGGAAACTGGCGCTGCCGCTGCACCCGGAATACCGCACCCTGCCGATGGTCTGGTACGTGCCGCCGCTGTCGCCGATCCAGTCCGCCGCCGAGCGCGGCCGGGTGGGCATGAACGGCGAACTGCCGGACGTGGGCTCGCTGCGCATCCCGGTGCGCTACCTCGCCAACATGCTGACCGCCGGCGACGAAGCGCCGGTGATCCGCGCGCTGGAACGAATGATGGCGATGCGCGCCTGGCGTCGCGCCAAGAACGTGGACGGCGTGGAGGACCTGGCGGTGCTCAAGCAGGCCGGGCTGACCGTGGCGCAGGCCGAGGACATGTACCGCTACCTCGCCATCGCCAACTACGAGGACCGCTTCGTCATTCCGTCGGCGCACCGCGAGTACGCCAACGACACCTTCGGCGAGCGCGGCGGTTGCGGCTTCACCTTCGGCAACGGCTGCAGCGGCGATTCGCCGGCCGACCTGTTCGGCCAGCGCAAGACCACCACCTACGCGGTGCATCCGAACCGCCAGGAGAAATCGCTCGAGGTGGTCGAATGAGCCTGCTCAAGCTCGTCGGCGTGCTGCTGGACTACCCGCAGGATGCGCTGTGGCAGCACGGCGATGAACTGCTCGCGGCCGCCGGCGACCCGGGCCTGCCGCAGGCGCGGCGCGCGGCGCTGGCCGGTTTCGTGCGCGAGCTGCTGGCCAGCGATCCGCTGGAGGCGCAGGACCGCTGGCTGTCTCTGTTCGACCGCGGCCGTTCGATGAGCCTGCTGCTGTTCGAACACATTCACGGCGAATCGCGCGACCGCGGGCAGGCGATGGTCGACCTGATCGAGGCCTATCGCAAGAACGGCTTCGAGCTGGATGCCAAGGAGCTGCCGGACTACCTGCCGCTGCTGCTGGAATACCTCAGCCTGCGCCCGCAGGAAGAGGCGCGCGACTGGCTGCACCACGTCAGCCACATCATCGGCCTGCTGGCCGCGCGCGCCGGCGAGCGCCAAAGCCCGTACGCGCTGCTGCTGGAACTGCTGGTCGAATACGCCGAAGGCCGGCTCGACCTTGGCGCCCTGCGCAAGCGCGCCAGCGAAGAGCCCCGCGACGACACCCCAGAGGTGATGGACAGGTTGTGGGAGGAAGAGGCGGTGCGGTTCGGGGCCGAAGCGCCCGGAGAGGACTGCACGCCGCCCGCCCGCATCCCCGCCCGTGCCGCCACCCCCGCCGCCCCCCGACAGGTGCAGCCATGAATTATCTCGATACCTTCGCGTTCCAGTTCTATCCGTACATCGCGCTGGCGGTGTTCTTCATCGGCAGCTGGCTGCGCTTCGACCGCTCGATGTACACCTGGCGCACCGGCTCCAGCCAGATGCTGTCCGACAAGGGCATGCGGATCGGCAGCAACCTGTTCCACCTCGGCATCCTCGCCATCCTCGGTGGCCACCTGGTCGGTCTGCTGACCCCGCACGCGATGTACGAGGACTTCATCACCGCGCCGCAGAAGCAGCTGCTGGCAATGGTGGCCGGCGGCGTGTTCGGCGTGGTCTGCCTGGTTGGCATCACCATCCTCACCGTTCGCCGGCTGACCAATCCGCGGGTCAAGGCCACCGGCACCACCGGTGACACCGTGATCCTGCTGCTGCTTTTCGCGCAGCTGCTGCTGGGCATGTACACCATCGTCGAGTCCACCCACCACATGGACGGCAGCGTGATGATGATGCTGGCCGAATGGGCGCAGCACATCGTCACCTTCCGTGGCGGCGCGGCCGAGTTCGTGGCGCCGGTGGCCTGGGTCTACAAGGCGCACATCTTCCTCGGCCTGACCCTGTTCCTGGTGGCGCCGTTCACCCGTCTGGTGCACGTGTGGAGCATCCCGGTCAGCTACCTGTGGCGTCCGTACCAGGTGGTGCGTCGCCGCCAGCCGGCGCTGCGCTACGGGCCGAGGGCGTAAACGATGGAAGAAGGCAAGCCGCGGCGCGAACTTCCCATCACCGTCATCGACAGCGGCAAGTCGGTGACCGAGGAAGCGCATGCGCACCACCACGACCATGCCGACGAAGGCCCCCGTTCGCTGGGCCAGGCGGCGCCGACGTACCTGTTCGTCGGCGGCGTGGCGATCAGCGAGGCGGACATCGCGCGCGAGATGCAGTTCCATCGCGCGATGACCCCGGAACACTCGCGTGCCGACGCGGCGCGCGCGCTGGTGGTGCGCGAACTGCTGCGGCAGGAAGCCGCGCGACTGGGCCTGCAGGATGCAGTGCAGCCGATTGGCGGCGAGGCGGTGGAGGAAGCCTGCATCCGCGTGCTGCTGGAGCAGGAAATCGAGGATCGCGTGCCCAGCGAGGAAGATTGCCGCCGCTATTACGCGCAGAACCCGGAGCGCTTCCGCGCGCCGGATCGTATCCGCGTGCGCCACATCCTGCTGGGCGCCGCCGCCGATGACGTCAGTGGTCGGTTTGCCGCGCGTGAGCAGGCGGAAAAGCTCATCGCCGAGCTGAAGGCGCAACCGCACCTGTTCGCCGACTTCGCCATGCGCCATTCCGATTGTCCATCGAAGGACGAGGGGGGCGATCTGGGCTGGCTGGAGCGCGGCCAGGCCACCCCCGAGTTCGACCGCCAGGTGTTCCGCCTGCGCTCGGGGCTGGCGGCGTTCCCGGTGGAGTCGCGCTGGGGTTACCACGTGGTCAGCGTGGACGCGATCGAAAGCGGCGAGGAACTTGCGTTCGATCAAGTCCACCAGCGCATTTCCGACTACCTTGAATTGCAGGTCCGGCAACGCGAACTCCAGCAGTACCTGCAGGGCTTGCAGGAGCGCTACGAGGTCCGCGGGCTGGACGCCATCGAAGCCGAAGCGGCCTGATCGCACGGTACGGTCGCCACGGCAACAACGCGTTTCCCAACCTCGACCGGAAGTGACCCATGCAAGACCTTTCGCAAGTCAGCAGCGCCCGCCAGCAGCGGGCGCTGTGGTTGAGCACGTTCGCCTTCACCACGTGCTTTGCCGTCTGGATGATCTTTTCGATCATCGGCATCCAGATCAAGAAAGACCTGGGCCTCAATGACACCCAGTTCGGCCTGCTGATCGCAACGCCGGTGCTCAGCGGGTCGCTGCTGCGCATCTTCCTCGGCGTCTGGGCCGATCAGCTCGGCGGGCGCAAGGTGCTCACCGGGGTGATGCTGGCCGGCGCTATCGCCACCTGGCTGCTGACCCATGCGCAGACCTATCCGCAGTTCCTCCTGGCTGCGCTGGGCGTGGGCATCGCCGGCAGTTCGTTTTCGGTCGGCGTGGCCTACGTCTCGAAGTGGTTTCCGGCGGAGAAGCAGGGAACCGCGCTGGGTATTTTCGGCGCCGGCAACATCGGTTCCGCGGTCACCAAGCTGCTGGCGCCTATGGTGATGGTGGCGGCGGGTTGGACGATGGTGGCCAAGGTCTGGGCGGTAGGATTGGCGGTGGCGGCGATCCTCTATTTCCTGTTCTCGCAGGAAGATCCGTCGCTGGAGCAGCGCCGCAAGTCCGGCGTCAAGCCGATGCCGTTCCGCGACCAGATGGCACCGCTGAAGAACCTGCAGGTCTGGCGCTTCGCCCTGTACTACTTCTTCGTGTTCGGCGGCTTCGTCGCACTGGCGCTGTGGCTGCCGCGCTACCTGATCGGCGCCTACGGCATGGACGTTAAGACCGCCGGCGTGCTGGCCGCGTGCTACTCGATTCCGGCCAGCCTGTTCCGCGTGGTCGGCGGCTGGATGTCCGACCGGATGGGCGCGCGCAAGGTGATGTACTGGACCTTCGGCGTCTCGGTGGTCTGCTGCTTCCTGCTGGCCTACCCGGATACGCAGTACGTGGTGAAAGGCATCGAGGGCGACATCACCTTCCACCTCGCCATCGGCGTGGTGCCGTTCACGATGCTGGTGTTCGTGCTCGGCTTCTTCATGTCGCTGGGCAAGGCGGCGGTGTACAAGCACATCCCGGTGTACTACCCGCAGTACGTCGGCTCGGTTGGCGGCGTGGTCGGGATGATCGGCGGGCTGGGCGGCTTCCTGCTGCCGATCGCGTTCGGCGCGCTCAATGACCTGACCGGCATCTGGACCAGCTGCTTCATGCTGCTGTTCGTGCTGGTGGGCAGCGCACTGGCATGGATGCACTTCGCGATCCGCCGGATGGAGCGCAGCAAGTTCCCGCAGCTGGACCGCGAGACCGACCTGCCGGAGATCATCAACGCCAGGGCGGGGCGCTGAGACTGGTCCATGGCGCCGCCGCGGGGATAGCGCGGCGGCGCATCGGCCTCAACCGGCGCCTGCCGACCGCCATTGCCGGTGAAGTGCGCGCAGCTGGCCGCTGAACAGCAGCACCCAGGCGGTCAGGGCGACCCCGAACATCACCTGCGGCAGCGGGTGCAGGAAGCCGAGTTCCATCGCCTGCATCATCCGCAGCGTGCTGGCGGCGTACATGCCCAGCGGGAACACCGCCCCCCAGTACATCGGGTCGTAGCTGAAGGGGAAGCGGCGCACGCCGTGGCGCCAGATCGCCAGCACCACCAGCATCGGGATCCACCAGGTGCCGGTGGCCCAGTAGAACACCGTGAAGCCCTTGATGAAGGGCAGCATCGAGTGCAGGAACGGCGCGTGCGGCGTGTTGAGGATCAGCAGCGATCCGGCCAGGGTGGAAATGGCCATCGCCCCCATGTTGATCCAGTACGGCGGCGACAGGTCGGCGGGGGAGAACGCGAAGAAGGTGTAGCGGTAGAAGATCAGCGACATCATCCAGATGTAGAGCATGCCTCCCCACAGCCACATCGACAGGGCGAAGAAGTTCAGCTCCAGCCGCAGCGGCTGCGCCACTTCGGGTGCGATCAGCGCGGCCAGTACCGCCATCGACTGGGTGGCCACCACCGCCAGCAGCCAGCCGCCATTGATCCCGCGCGCCAGCTCGGGCTTGTCCTGCTTGACCGTGAGCACGGTGAAGATGGTGTAGGTGAAGGCGATCCAGGCCAGCAGCCCGGCGATCCCCAGCGCCGCCGCCACCCGCAGGCTGCCGCCGATCAGCAGGCTCTGGCTGCCCAGCACCGAGCAGGCGGCGACGAAGGTGAAGAAGCCCGGCGCGTTGAGGTGGTTGAACAGGTCGTCCAGCACGCGCCGCGGATGCCAGTACAGGTGCGCCAGCGCCAGCACGCCGATGACCACGAACAGGCACCAGTTCAGTACCAGCAGGGCGATGGGCAATATCGGCAGGCGCAGCATGTGCGCGGCCAGCGACAGGATGCCGGTGGCCATCACCATGCTGAAATAGCCCGGCGACAGGTTCTCTGTGGAGGCACGGACGTGCTGGAGCAGGGCAGGCATGGCGGTTCTCCCGTGGCGGGCTGGGGCGGTGGGCCGGTGCCGTGGGGAGGCAGATCGAGACTAGTGGCGGCGGCGTGCAGGCCGTTTGATCGGGATCAAGCCGGTGGCATGCGGATATCGCCGCTCACACCAGCAGCGCCACCGCCTTCACCTGCGCCCACAGCGACATGCCCGGTTGCAGCCCCAGCCGTTCCACCGATCGATGCGAAATGCGCGCCAGCAGCGTCTGGCCCTGCGCTTCCAGTCGCGCCTGCACCTGCCCGCCGGGCAGGTCGGACAACGCGACCAGCGTTGCGGGCAATGAGTTGAGCAGGCTGGAATCATCGTGCCGGCTCAGCGCCAGGCTGACGTCGCGGGCCTGGACGCGCACGCGCAGGCGGGTGCCGGGCGCGTGCGCGCCGCCGTGCGCGTGCACGGTGCCGACGGGTGTGTGCAGGGTGAGCAGGCCGTGCGTATCGCGCGCGGTGACCTCCGCCTCCAGCACCACCCCGGCATCGTCGCGCAGCGCCAGCGGCAGGTCGTCGCGGTTCAGCACCTCCAGCGCGGGCCCGGCGGCGGTGACCCGGCCGGCGTCCAGCAGGACCAGGTGATCGGCCATGCGCGCGACTTCCTCGATCGCGTGGGTCACGTACAGCACCGGGATGCCGGCTTCGCGACGCACCGCTTCCAGGTACGGCAGGATTTCGGCGCGACGCGGCGCGTCCAGCGCACTCAGTGGTTCGTCCAGCAGCAGCAGGCGTGGATTGCTGACCAGTGCGCGCGCCAACGCCACCCGCTGCCGCTCGCCACCTGATAGCGAGTCCGGCCTGCGGGCAAGCAGCGGCGCCAGTGCCAGCCGCTCGATCCAGGTTTCCAGCAATGCCCGCGGCGCGCCCGCGCGCTTCCAGCCGTAGCGCAGGTTGTCGCCCGCCGAGAGGTGCGGCAGCAGGGCGCTGTGCTGGAACACCATGCCGACCCCGCGCCGGTGCGCCGGCAGCGCGCTGCGCGCGTCCTGCCAGGTTGCCTCGCCGACCCGGATTTCACCGCGTGCGCGTGGCTCCAGCCCGGCGATGGCGCGCAGCAGGGTGCTCTTGCCGCAGCCGGAGGGGCCGAACACAACGCTGCAGCCGCTCCCCGGCAGGCGCAGGTCGAGATCCATGCGGAAGTCGCCGCGGGCAAGCCGCAGCGCGATGCGGATGTCGTCCACGCGCTCAGCCATATGCTCAGCCATGCGCCACCACCGTGCGCCGGCCCAGCCACTGCATCAGCAGCAGCAGCGCGAACGAAAAGCCCAGCAGCCCGGCCGCCAGCAGGTGCGCATCGGCGTAGGCCATGCCTTCCACCTGGTCGTACAGCAGCACCGACAGCACGCGCGTCTCGCCTTCGATATTCCCGCCCACCATCAGTACCACCCCGAACTCGCCCACGGTATGGGCGAAGCCGAGCAGGCTGGCTGTGACCAGCGACGGCCGCGACAAAGGCAGTACTACGCTGAAGAAACGGTCCAGCGGCGAGGCGCGAAGGGTGGCGGCCGCTTCCAGAAGCGACGGCGGCAGCGCGGCGAATCCCGCCTGCAGCGGATGCACCACGAACGGCAGCGAGTACAGCACCGAGGCCAGCAGCAGCCCCTTGAAGGTGAACGCCAGCGTGCCCAGCCCCAGTGCGTTGGTGAGCTGGCCGATCGGGCCATCGGGGGCGAGGCCGATCAGCAGGTAGAAGCCCAGCACGGTCGGCGGCAGCACCATCGGCAGCGCCACCACCGCGCCCACGGGCGCGCGCCAGCGCGAGCGCGTATGCGCCAGCCACCATGCCAGCGGCATCCCCAGCACCAGCAGGATGAGGGTGGTCAGGCCGGCCAGCTTCAGGGTCACCCAGCTGGCGGCCAGCCAGGCCGGAGTGGCGGCGTCCATTGGGAGATCAGTCGTAGCCGAAGGCGCGGATACGCTGCTTCGCCGCGGGGCTCTGCAGGTATTTCAGGAAGCCGCGCGCAGCGGGATTGCGCTCACCGCGCTGGAGCAGCACCGCGCTCTGCACGATCGGTGCATGCCAGCTCGCCGGTATCTCCCAGCCGGAACCGGGGTGGCTCTTGCGCGCTTCCTGCACCAGCGAGCGCGGCAGCAGGCCCAGCGGCGCGGCGCCGCTGACCACGAACTGGGTGGCCTGGCCGACGTTTTCGCCCAGCACCAGCTTGGGCCGCAGCTCTTCCCAGCGACGCAGGTAGTCCAGCGACTCGCGCGCCGCCGCGCCGTACGGGGCAAGGTCGGGATTGGCGATCGCCAGCCGTTCGATCGCACCCTTGCGCAGCAGCGCCTCGCCGTCCTTCACCCGCGAAGGATCGCGGCTCCACAGCACCAGCCGGCCGATGGCGTAGTCCTGCAGGGTGTCGCCATCGGCCAGCCCTTCTTCCACCAGCATGCGCGGCGTTTCGGCATCGGCCGACAGCAGTACGTCGAACGGCGCCCCGCTGCGGATCTGCGCGTACAGCTTGCCGGTGGAGGCCGAGCTGATCTCGATCTTGTGCCCGCTCTGCTTGCCGTAGGCGGCGGCCATTTGCCTGGCTGCGTCGGCAAAGTTGGAGGCCACCGCCACCCGCGCCACCACCGGTGCGGGTGGCTTCCCGGGTTTGGCCTGGGTTTGGCCCTGGGCGGCGACAGGCAGGAGGCCGGCGAGCACCAGCAGTACGCCGATGAACCGATAGCGGGTCATATCCGTTCCTTGGGGATGAACGGGGCCCAGTGTAGGGCAAGGTCGCGCTGGCGCCGCGCCCATGCCGCTTGCCTGCGGCCTCCGATCGGGCAGGCGCCCCATGGCCTTATAATTCGCGGTTCCCGTTTTCCCGTCGAAGGTCACGCCCGCGTGTTCGAATCCCTGACCCAGCGCCTGTCCGGCACCATCGAGCGCCTGCGCGGCCGCGGCCGCCTGACCGAGTCCAACATCAGCGAGGCCGTGCGCGAGGTTCGCATCGCGCTGCTGGAAGCCGACGTGGCGCTGCCGGTGGTGCAGGCGCTGATCCAGCGCATCAAGGTGCGCGCGGTGGGCCAGGAGGTGATGCGTTCGCTCTCGCCCGGCCAGGTGCTGGTCAAGATCGTGCGCGATGAACTGGCGGCGGTGATGGGCGCGCAGGCGTCCGACCTCAACCTCAACGTGCCGGCCCCGGCGGTCATCCTGATGGCCGGCCTGCAGGGCGCGGGCAAGACCACCACCGTGGCCAAGCTCGCCAAGCACCTGAAGGACAAGCGCAAGAAGAAGGTGATGGTGGTCAGCGCCGACGTCTACCGCCCGGCCGCGATCGAGCAGTTGCAGACGCTGGCGGGGCAGGTGGGCGCGGTGTTCTTCCCGTCGCAGGCCTCGCAGAAGCCCGAGGCCATCGTCAAGGCCGCCATCGACGAGGCGAAGAAGACGTTTGCCGACGTGCTGATCGTCGATACCGCCGGCCGCACCAGCATCGACGACGCGATGATGGCCGAGATCAAGGCGCTGCACGGCGCGGTGAACCCGGTCGAGACCCTGTTCGTGGTCGACTCGATGACCGGCCAGGACGCGGCGGTGACCGCCAAGCACTTCGGCGAGGCGTTGCCGCTAACCGGCGTGGTGCTGACCAAGACCGACGGTGACGCCCGCGGCGGTGCGGCGCTGTCGGTGCGCTACATCACGGGCAAGCCGATCAAGTTCATCGGCGTGGGCGAAAAGCCCGACGGCCTGGACGTGTTCCATCCGGATCGCGCCGCCGGCCGCATCCTCGACATGGGCGACGTGCTGTCGCTGGTCGAGCAGGTCGAGGCGCAGGTCGACAAGGACAAGGCGCAGAAGCTGGCCGAGAAGGTCGCCAAGGGCAAGAAGTTCGACCTCAACGACATGCGCGACCAGCTCGAGCAGATGCAGAACATGGGCGGTCTGTCCGGGCTGATGGACAAGCTGCCCGGCGTCGGCCAGTTGCCGGAGCACGTCAAGCAGCAGGTCACCGGCAAGGAAGTGCCGCGGATGATCGCCATCATCAATTCGATGACGAAGAAGGAGCGCCGCAACCCGGATCTCCTCAACGGCTCGCGGCGCGCCCGCGTGGCGCGCGGCAGCGGCCTCACCCCCGCCGACGTCAACAAAGTGCTCAAGCAGTACCAGCAGATGGAAAAGATGATGGGCAAGCTGGGACGCGGCGGCATGAAGGGCATGATGCGCGGGCTGTCCGGGATGATGGGCGGGCGCGGCGGACTGCCGTTCCGCTGAGCCTGCAGTCCGCCTGCCGCAACCGCTACCGTCAATCATTCGCGACGATGCAGGAAACCTGCGGTTAAGCTTCGCCCTCGCGTCGGGGGACGCGCATGGGGAAAGCCACGATGTTCGAAGGGGAATCCGGTACGCCGGAGCATGTGTCTGCCGCGCCGGCGGAAACGCCGGTGGTCCGCCACCAGCCGGAGTTCTCCGGCCGCGTTGGCGAGTGCTTTGGTATCTGGTTCGTCAACCTGCTGCTGGGCATCGTCACCCTGGGCATCTATTCGGCCTGGGCGAAGGTGCGCACCGAGCGCTATTTCTACGGGAATACCCGGCTGGCGGGTTCCAGCTTCGATTACCTGGCCGACCCGATCGCCATCCTCAAGGGGCGGCTGATCGCCTATGCGGTGTTGATCGCGCTGGGCCTGTCGTCGCATTTCCTGCCACTGCTGTACGTGGTGATCCTGTTGGCACTGGCGGCGCTGATGCCGCTGATCATCGTGTTGGGCCTGCGCTTCCGTGCGCGCAATTCGGCCTGGCGCGGGCTGAGCTTCCGCTTCGACCGCGGCGGCGGGGAAGCCTACGGCCCGTTCCTGGGCTGGCCGATCCTCAGTGGCCTGACCGCCACCCTGCTGTATCCGCTGATGAAGCTGCGGCAGCACGAGTTCGTCGTTGCCGGCCACGGCTTCGGGCGCCAGCGCTTCGGCTATGCCGGCGATGCCGGGCGCTACTACGTGCCGTACCTGATCGCGCTGGGGATCGGCGTGGGCCTGATGGTGCTGTTCTTCCTGGCCTTCGGCGCGGTGATCGCGGCGGGCGTGGTCGCCGGCAAGGGCGAGGCCAATGGTGCCGGCGGCGCGGCGCTGGGCGTCGGGATGGTGGCTGCGCTGCTGCTGCTCTACGGCGGCATGTTCGGCGTCGGCATCTTCCTGCGGGTGAAGTTCGCCAACCTGCTGTGGAACAGCGCGCGGCTGGGCCCGCACCGCTTCGAATCCACCCTGCGCGTGCGCGACATGCTGTGGATCTACTTCAGCAACCTGGTCGCCATCGTCTGCACGCTGGGCCTGGCGGTGCCGTGGGCGATGATCCGGCTGGCCCGCTACCGCGCAGCGCACTTCGCGGTGTGGGTCGAGGGCAGCTTGGAGGAGTTCGTGCACGACAGCGGGCGTGACCATGGCGCCGCGGGCGCGGAGCTGGTCGACGCGCTGGACGTGGGCGTCGACCTGGGCTTCTGATGCCGCTCACCGCGCACTGCTACGACGGTCAGTCCAGCCGCATGCGCACGGCGCGGCTGGACTGCACCGACGGTTTCCTGCAGCTGGCGTTCGAGGATGGCCGGTTGCAGCAGTGGCCACTGGAGGCGGTGCGGATCCGGCCGCGGCTGGGCAATACCCCGCGGGTGCTGCAGCTGCCCGATGGCGGCCGCGTGGAAGTGGCGGACAGTCCCGAGATGGAGCGGTGGTTCCCGGATGGCGGTAGCCGCATCGAAGGCTGGGCCGACTGGCTGGAGCGCCGCCGCGGCGCGATCCTGGGGTCGGCGCTGCTGGTGCTGGCGGCGACCGTGCTGTTCCTCCGCCACGGCATGCCGTGGCTGGCGCGCGAGGCCGCCGAGCGCATGCCGGCGGCGGTCGAGCGGCATGTCAGCGAGCAGGTGGCCGTGCTGCTCGCGCGGCTGCATTTCGACCCGAGCAAGGTGCCGGCCGCGCGGCGGACGGCGCTGGTGCAGCGCTTCCGGCAGCTGGTGCGGGGCGAGCCGCGTTCGGAGCAGATGCGGATCGTGTTCGTCGACGCGGAGGGAATCGGGGCGAATGCATTCGCGCTGCCGGACGGGCGCATTTTCGTCACCGATCAAATGCTGGAACTGGGCGGCAGTGACGACGAGGTGCTGGCCGTGCTCGCCCACGAGGCCGGGCACCACGTGCACCGGCACGGCATGCGCAGGGCCTTGGAGCAGTCTTCGGTTTTCGTCGTTGCCGGCTTGCTGTTCGGCGACGCCTCGGGCTCGTCGCTGGCGGTGTCGATTCCGGCCACGCTGCTCGGCAGCGGATTTTCCCGCGGCCACGAGCGCGAGGCCGACGCCTACGCGTTCGACCTGCTGCGCCGGCACGGGCAATCGCCCAGGACGTTCGCCGCGATGATGCGGCGGCTGTCGGCGCAGGTACCGGAGGCGCTGGAAAAAGGCCCGATGGGTTACCTGTCCACCCATCCGCCCAGTCCCGAGCGGATCGGGGCGGCCGAACAGGCGGCCATGAACGCTGAAGCGGGGGCGGCTTCCCCGTAGCGGCCGGTGCGGCTATACTTGGCGGCTTACCCGGCCATCCCGGCCGCTGGGCAACACCGAGAAAGCACCATGGTCAAGATCCGCCTTACCCGTGGCGGCGCCAAGAAGCGCCCCTTCTACCACATCATCGTCACCGACAGCCGCAGCGCCCGCGATGGCCGCAACATCGAGCGCGTGGGCTTCTACAACCCGGTGGCGCAGGGCCAGGAAAAGCGCATCGAGCTGAACGTCGAGCGCATGAAGTTCTGGCTGGACAACGGCGCGCAGCTGACCGACAAGGTCGCCGACCTGTACAAGCAGGCCGCCAAGGCCGCCTGACGGTTTCGGGCCGCGTTGCGCGGCCCGTTGCATCGAACGCATGAACGCACCGGACGCCGGCCAGCGGAAGAATCCAGAACGGATGATCCCGATGGGCCGGTTGCACGGTGCGTTCGGCGTGCGCGGCGAAGTGAAGCTGGAAAGCTACGCCGACCCGCTGCGTGCCATCGCCCGCTACCAGCCGTGGACGCTGCGCGACGCGCGCGGCAACCAGCGGCTGTGCGAGGGCGCGAAGGTGCGCGAGGGCGGCAAGGGGCTGATCGCCACCTTGCCGGGCGTGGATGACCGCGATGCCGCCGAGGCGCTGCGCGGCACGGACATCCTGGTGCCGCGTTCCGCGCTGCCGCCGCCGGCACCCGGCGAGTATTACTGGGTCGACCTGGAAGGCCTGCGCGTGGTCAACCTGGACGGGGCCGATTTCGGCGTGGTCTCGCATCTGTTCAACAACGGCGCCAACGATGTGCTGGTGGCGCAGGGCGAGCGCGAGCGGATGATCCCGTTCGCACAGCCGGCGTACGTGCGCAGCGTCGACTTCGATGCCGGCGTCATCACCGTGGACTGGGACGCCGAGTTCTAGGATGTGGCGGCGCGCCGCAGCGGCGCGGACTGCTTCCGGCGGGATCAGGCAAAGCCTTTGCGCCGTGGGGCGGGTTTCCGCCCAATGGAGATACCCATGCGCTTCGACATCGTCAGCCTGTTCCCCGACTTCGTCGCCCAGATCGCCGCGCATGGCGTGGTGGGGCGCGCCGGCGAGCGCGGGCTGCTGTCGCTGCACGGCTGGAATCCGCGCGACTACGCCGAAGGCAACTACCGCCGGGTCGACGACCGCCCGTTTGGCGGTGGTCCCGGCATGGTGATGATGATCGACCCGCTGCGTGCGGCGATCCGTGCGGCGCGCGACGCCGATCCGGCGCCGGCGCGGGTGGTCTACTTGAGCCCGCAAGGCGGCCGGCTGGACCAGCGCAAGGTCCGCGAACTGGCGGCGCTGCCGCGGCTGGTGCTGCTGTGCGGCCGCTACGAAGGCGTCGACGAGCGCCTGCTGCAGGCCGAGGTGGACGAGGAAATCTCCATCGGCGACTACGTGCTGTCCGGCGGCGAGCTGGCCGCGGCGGTGCTGGTGGACGCGGTCGCGCGGCTGCAGGAGGGCGCGCTGAACGACGCCGAGTCCGCCGTGCAGGACAGTTTCGAGGGCGATGGCCTGCTGGACTGCCCGCACTACACCCGGCCGGTCGAGCACGCGCTCGGCGCGGTACCGGAGGTTCTGCTGTCCGGCAACCACGCCGGGATCGCCCGCTGGCGCCGGCAGCAGTCGCTGGGCCGCACCTGGCTGCGCCGCCCGGACCTGCTGGACGAGGCGGCGCTGTCGAAGGCCGATCGGGCGCTGCTGGATGCATTCCGCGCGCGCTGGCTGCAGGCGGTGGGCGAACCTCCCGCAGGCGACGCCTGACCCCGGCACCGCGGCTGGATTTCCGCTACAATGCGCGGCTGGGCCCTGCCCATGTACCACGCTGCACCGAGCCATGACGCGGGTCCACGTGCACTCGCGCAACAACGACACCAACAGGCGCGTGCCAATGCACGCAACAAAAATCCAAGGTTGATCCCATGAACAAGCCCTCGATCCACACCCTGCTGCAGGACTTCGAAACCGCGCAGATCTCGCGCAAGCTGCCCGACTTCGGCCCCGGCGACACCGTCGTCGTCAACGTCAAGGTGAAGGAAGGCAACCGCGAACGCGTGCAGGCCTACGAAGGCGTTGTCATCGGCAAGAAGAACGCCGGCCTGAACTCCGCGTTCACCGTGCGCAAGATTTCCCACGGCTTCGGCGTGGAGCGCGTGTTCCAGACCCACAGCGCCGCCATCGACTCGGTGGAAGTGAAGCGCCGTGGTGCCGTGCGCGCGAGCAAGCTGTACTACCTGCGTGGCCTGGAAGGCAAGAAGGCGCGCATCAAGGAAGATCTGGCCGGCAACGCCAAGGCGCGCGCCAAGGCCGCTGCCGAAGCCGCCGCCGAGTAATTCCGGCGCAGCGTCCGCACGACGGCCACCTCCGGGTGGCCGTTTGCGTTTCCGGGGCCGCAAGACCACGCCATGCCGATACAGATGCCAGACGAAGTCGCCAGCGTCCGCCTTGACCTGTGGCTGTGGGCGGCGCGCTTCTTCAAGACCCGCGCGCTGGCCAAGCACGCCATCGAAACCGGCAAGGTGGAGATCGGCGGGCAGCGCGCCAAGCCCGCGCGCGGGGTGCGCGTGGGGGATGCGCTGCAGGTCACCCGGCTGGAGGAGCGCTTCGAGATCGAAGTGCTGGCACTCGGCACCGTGCGCGGCCCGGCAAGTGTCGCGCAAACCCTGTATCGCGAATCGGATGCATCGAAGCAGGCGCGTGAGCAGGTCCGTGCGCAGCGCGCCGCCGAGCGCGCCGGCTACCACCCACCGGACACCAAGCCGGACAAGCGGGCGCGCCGGCTGATCCGCGCGCTGGGCGACATCGACGCGCTGTAGGCAGGCGGCGCCTGCCCGCAGGCGCGGGTATCCTGCGGTGCCTTTCCCGCGTATCCGACGATGACGCAGCGCGCCACCCGCCTCCTGCAGCTGCTGGATGATCTCCGGCGCAGGCGCCGTCCCGTCCGCGGCGCGCAGCTGGCAGCCCAGCTCGGGGTCAGCCTGCGCACCCTGTACCGCGATATCGAGGCCTTGCGCGGGCAGGGCGCCGACATCGCCGGCGACCCCGGCATCGGCTACCTGCTGCGCCCCGGTTTCCTGCTGCCACCGATGATGTTCTCGGAGGAGGAGCTGGAAGCGATGGTGCTTGGGACCCGCTGGGTGGCCTCGCACGCCGATCCCGAGCTGGCGCTGGCGGCGCGCGGCGCGATGGACCGCATCCTCGGCATCCTGCCCGCTGGGCTGCGCCTGCAGGTGGAGACCGGCGGCCTGTTCGCGCCGGACTGGTGCCCGAAGACCCCCGAGCCCTGGCTGCCCACGCTGCGCCACGCCATCCGCAATCAGCGCGTGCTGCACCTGGCCTATGCCGATGCAGGCGACCGGGTGTCACAACGCACGATCTGGCCGTTTGCGATGGCCTTCCTCGACGATCGCCGGCTGCTGGCGGCGTGGTGCGAGTTGCGCGGCGATTTCCGCCACTTCCGCGCCGACCGCGTGCTGGGACTGGAGGATGCCGGCCGGCACTACCCGCAGACACGGCATGGATTGCTGCAGTGCTGGCGCGAACACGAGCGGATCCGCCAGCGCGACTGAAGGCTGCTGCCAGCAGCTGTCAGCAGGGCCGGCGCAGACTGCGCGTCCACCCAACGCAGGACCCGCCATGACCCCGCAGCTGCGCTTCTACACCAACCCGATGTCGCGCGCCCGCATCACCCGCTGGATGCTGGAGGAAACCGGCCTGCCATACGACGAGGTGCAACTCGAATTCGGCCCCAGCATGAAGTCGCCGGAGTTCCTCGCCGTCAACCCGATGGGCAAGGTGCCGGCGCTGGTGCACGACGGCGTGGCGATCACCGAGAACGCCGCCATCTGCCTGCATCTGGCCGATCTGGTGCCGGAACTGGGCCTGTTGCCGCCGCCGGGCACGCCGGAGCGCGGCGCCTGCTACCGCTGGATGCTGTTCGCCAGCCCGCTGGAGTTCTTCATCACCGCGCGCCGGCACGGCACCATCGCGCCGTCGATGGAAGCAGGTTACGGCAACGAGGCCGACCTTCTGCGCACGCTGGAAGGCGCGGTGGCGGGCAAGCGATATCTGGTCGGTGACCGCTTCACCGTGGCCGATCTCTACATCGCCGCGTTCATCGGTTACTACATCCAGATTGGCGAGCTCGAGCCCAGGCAGGTGTTCCAGGACTACGCGATGCCGCACCTGCAGCGCGCCGCTGCCCAGCGTGCGAACGACCGCGACGACGCGCTCGCAAGGCCGGCATCGAAGCCGGCGCAGGACGAAGCCCACTGAAGGCGTGCACTCGCCCGGCCGGCTTCCCGTGCACGGGAAGCCGCCTGGCGCAGCCGTCCCGGAGGTGCAGCCCCGGCTCCCCGCGCAGGACAGCGCCGCGGAGCCGCTGCGGAATGGATTAGGCGGAATGCGCTAGGCCCGGCGGCCGCGGTTAGTGCTTCCAGCAAATGGCGGTGCGTGCCGTGCATTGCCAACATGCGCTGGAAGCACTGGAGGCAAGGAGCCGCGCCATGGCCGTTACGGTATTGAGGATGGGGTCGAAGGGAAGCGAGGTAAGGCGCCTGCAGGAGGCGCTCAACCGCAAGTTGCCGGGCTGCAGCCTGCGTCCCGACGGCGACTTCGGCAACCAGACCCGCAATGCGGTGCGCCGTTACCAGGACCAGGCCTGGCTGGTGGTCGATGGCGAGGCGGGCCAGTGCACGCAGAACGCGCTGTTCGATGCGGAAGCCTATGCGCCGGCCCGGCACCAGCGGCCGTTCATCCCCCAGCCCACCAACAGCACCTGCTGGGCGGCGGCCACGGCCATGCTCAAGCGCAGCAGCGTGTCCGCGGTGAAGGCGGCGACGCCCGCCGACATGTGGGACGACACCAACGGGTTGTACAACCAGTCGGATGCGGCCAACTGGGTGCCGCAGACCTAGCGTTATGCGCGGGTGCACGGCCTGCGCTCGTACCCACCGGCGTCGTGGACGCCGCAGGCCTTCGCGGCGATGGTGCGGCAGGGGCCGGTGATGGTGGATACGCTGTGGAATCCTGGCGGTTACCTGCAGCGGATTCCCGGCGGCTACCAGGGCAGCCCGGGGCACATGACCCTGGTGGTGGGGATCCGCGGTGACAACGATCCGACCGGGCGCGGCACCTCCCTGATGGTGTACGACCCTTGGGAACCGAACATCGGGCGGCAATGGCGGGTCAGCTACCTGCGCTGGGTCTCCGAGGTCAGCACCCGCACCTACCGGCTGTTCCAGTGAGGCGTCGGCGGCTCACGCCCCGGTTTCCCGCGGCGGCAGCTCCACGTTGCGCTGGAACTCGAAGATCAGCCGCGTCTCGATGTGGGCCACTTCCTCGCGCTCGGTCAGCGCGGCGAGGGTGAACTGGCGCAGGTGCTCGCTGTCGTGCACGCCGACGTGGGCAAGGAAGTCGTCCGCGCCGGCCACGTGGTAGCAGGCCAATACCTCGGGCAGACCCAGCAGGTGCTGGTGGAAGCCGTCGACCAGCGCGCGCGAGTGCCGGGCCAGCCGCACCGAGATCATCGCCTGCAGCCCCACGCCCATGGCTTCGGGGGCGATCTCTGCGTGGTAGCCCAGCAGGATCTTCGCTTCGCGCATCCGCCGCACCCGCTCCAGCGCGGTGGATGGCGCGATGCCGACCTTTTCGGCCAGATCCTTGTTGGGCAGCCGCGCATTCTTCCGCAGCAGGCGGAGCAGGGCGTAATCGATTCGGTCCAGCATGGTGGTTTGGTGCCTTGGCGAAATATCGTTCGACACGACGGTTTGCAGTCGAACAGGGTTCTAGGATAGCGGTATCCCATCGCACCCGAGGCCGCCATGCACCGTTTCCAGACCACTGCCGTCCACGCCGGCCGCGAGGACTTCGGCGACCTCTGCGTGCACGCGCCGCCGCTGGACCTGTCCACTACCTATCCGATCGCCGACCTCGATGTTGGCAGCGCTAGTTTCGATGCGCTGGTCGGCGGCCACGCCAGCGCCGCCAACCCGATCTACGCGCGCCTGCACAACCCCACCGTGGCCCGTGCCGAAAACGCCATCGCCGCGCTCGAGGGCACCCAGGCCTGCGTGGCCTACGCCTCCGGCATGGCGGCGATGACGGCCGTGCTGCTGGATCGCGCCCAGCACGGCAAGCACGTGCTGGTGGTGCGCCCGCTGTACGGCACCGCCGACCACCTGCTGGCCACCGGCATGTGCGGGCTGGAGGCGGAGTTCGTGAAGGCCGAGGACATCGCCGCGCGTCTTCGCCCCGATACCGCGCTGGTGGTGATCGAAACCCCTGCCAATCCCACCCTCAACCTGGTCGACATCCGGGCGGTGGTCGCGGCTGCCGGCAGCGTGCCGGTGCTGGTGGACTCCACCTTTGCCACCCCGGTGCTGCAGCGCCCCGCGGAGCTCGGCGCGGCCTACGTCCTGCACAGCGCCACCAAGTTCCTCGGCGGCCACGGCGACGTGATCGCCGGGGTGGTCTGCTGCGATGAAGCCCGCGCCGCGCCGCTGCGCACCGTGCGCGCGGCCACCGGCGCGCTGTTGCACCCGCTGGCCGCCTACCTGCTGCACCGCGGCCTGCCCACGCTGAAGCTGCGGGTGGAAGCCGCGCAGGCCAATGCGCAGGTGCTGGCGCAGCGGCTGAGCGAACACCCGGCGGTGTCGAAGGTGTTCTATCCGAGCCTGCCGGGCGCGCACGGCGCGCACCTTGTCGGCACCCAGATGCGCGGGCCGGGCTGCCTGATGGCGTTCGAATTGCGCGGCGGCCATGACGCAGCCGCCAAGGTGATGGCGTCGGTGAAGGTGATGACCGCGGCGGTGAGCCTTGGCTCGGTGGACAGCCTGATCCAGCATCCCGCCGGCCTGACCCATCGCATGGTGGACGAGCAGGTCAAGGCCGCCACCGGCATCACCGCCGGCCTGCTGCGCCTGTCGGTGGGGATCGAGGACGTGGAAGACCTGTGGGATGACCTGGCGCAGGCGATGGCAGCCAGCGGCGCCTGAGTCCAAGAGAGGCCGGCGCCGGCTCGCGGCGCCGCGGCTTCAGCCCGTCCGGCCACCGACCGGTGGCAGCAGGACGATCAGCAGCGTCGCCAGCGGCCCGCCAAGCAGCGAGCCCAGCCACCAGCCGAAGCCGCTGCGGCCCTTGGATTGGGCCAGCCCGGCATTGATCAGCGACAGGGTTCCCCAGCCGACGAAAAAGCTGGAACCTGCTTGCGGAAGGGTCATGCGTTGCGCTCCATTCGGGGAGGACGTGCGGGGTGGGGTGCGCGGACGGGGAGGTCCGCGCACCCAGCGGGGCGTCAGCGCCCGCCGCCGAGCAGCCCGCCG
Source organism: Thermomonas sp. XSG (assembly GCF_014678725.1). Classification (NCBI taxonomy): domain Bacteria; kingdom Pseudomonadati; phylum Pseudomonadota; class Gammaproteobacteria; order Lysobacterales; family Lysobacteraceae; genus Thermomonas; species Thermomonas sp. XSG. The sequence goes on from NZ_CP061497.1 coordinate 2,637,790, forward strand.
CCGATCTTCATCAGATCGCCCAAACCCAGCTGGCCGTCGCCGTCCTGGTCGAGCACGGCGCCCAGCAGTCCGCCGCCGAGGCCACCGGCCTGCCGCACCTGCGCGTGTTCCTGGCCGAGGATGTCGCCCAGCGCCTGCGGCGATGCCGCTTCCTGCTGGCCGCCGAACATGCGCTTGGCCAGATAGGCCATGACGATGGGGGCCAGGATCTTCAGCAGTATCTGCGCCTTGTCCCCGCCCAGCCCGGTGGCCTGGCCGAGGCCGCTTTCCGCACGCGGCAGTTGGCCGCCGAAAATGTGGCCGAGCTGGCCGAGGCCGTCGGTCTGGCGGCCCTGCTGGCCACCCAGCACCGCGCCGAGGACGTCGCCGAGCCCGCCGCCGCCGTTGTGGTCGCGGCCCAGCGCGCCGAACAGGGCTTCCGCGCCGCCCGGCTGGGCGGTGTTGCGGCCCATCGCGCCGAGGATCATCGGCAGCGCGGCGGCAATCGCCCCCGAGGTCTGCGCGGGGTCGGTGCCCAGTTGCTGGCTGATCTGCTGCAGGGCGGGGCCGGAGAGCTGGGAAAAGAGGTCATCGGTCAGGGACGGCATGCGGGACTCCTGCGCGGTCGCCGGTTGGCGAGTGCGGCTAGGGTAACCCCGCACTGAAAGCGCCGGCAGGCGAACCTGCCGGCGTCCAGGCGGGATGCCGAAGTCGTCAGCCCAGGCTGTTCGGGGATTGCTCGCCGGCGAAGGCGCCGAGCTTGCGCAGCGCGGCCTCCACCCCGGCGCCGTAGGCGGGGTCGGCCTTCGTGCAGTTGTCCACGTGACGGCGCTTGATGAAGTCGGGCGCGTCGCCCATCGCACGGGCGGTGTTGTCGAACAGCAGTTTCTGTTTTTCCGGCGTCATCAGGCGGAACAGGTCGCCGGGCTGCTTGAAGTAGTCGGCATCGTCCTCTCGGTAGTTGAACCAGTCCGCGAGGTTGCCGCTGATCTTCAACGGCGGTTCGCGGAACTGCGGCTGTTCCTGCCACTGCTGGAAGCTGTTGGGCTCGTAATGCGGCAGGCCGCCGTAGTTGCCGTCGACCCGGCCGATGCCGTCACGGTGGTTGCTGTGCACCGGGCAGCGCGCGGCGTTGACCGGGATCTGCTGGTAGTTGGTGCCGAGCCGGTAGCGCTGCGCGTCGGCGTAGTTGAACAGCCGGGCCTGCAGCATCTTGTCCGGCGACACGCCGATGCCCGGCACCAGGTTGGACGGCGCGAACGCGCTCTGCTCGACGTCGGCGAAGAAGTTCTCGGGATTGCGGTTCAGCTCGAACTCTCCGACCTCGATCAGCGGGTAGTCCGCTTTCGGCCACACCTTGGTGAGGTCGAACGGGTGGTAGGGGACCTTCTCGGCGTCGGTCTCCGGCATCACCTGAACGTACATCGTCCACTTCGGGAAGTCGCCGCGCTCGATGGCGTCGAACAGGTCGCGCTGGTGGGTCTCGCGGTCGTTGCCGATCGCTTCGGCGGCCTCGGCGTCGGTGAGGTTCCTGATGCCCTGCTGGGTGCGGAAGTGGAACTTCACCCAGAAGCGCTCGCCGGCCGCATTCCAGAAGCTGTAGGTATGCGAGCCGAAGCCGTGCATGTGGCGGTAGCTGGCGGGGATGCCGCGGTCGCTCATCACGATGGTGATCTGGTGCAGTGCCTCCGGCAGCAGCGTCCACCAGTCCCAGTTGTTGGTGGCGCTGCGCAGGTTGGTGCGCGGGTCGCGTTTGACCACCTTGTTGAGGTCGGGGAACTTGCGCGGGTCGCGGATGAAGAACACCGGGGTGTTGTTGCCCACCATGTCCCAGTTGCCTTCCTCGGTGTAGAACTTCAGCGCGAAGCCGCGGATGTCGCGCTCGGCGTCGGCCGCGCCGCGCTCGCCGGCGACGGTGGTGAAGCGGGCGAACATCTCGGTCTTCTTGCCGACCACGCTGAAGATCTTCGCGCGGGTGTACCTCGTGATGTCGTGGGTGACGGTGAAGGTGCCGAAGGCGCCGGAGCCCTTGGCGTGCATGCGCCGCTCCGGGATCACCTCGCGCACGAAGTTGCCCAGTTTCTCGTGCAGCCAGACGTCCTGCGAAAGGAGCGGGCCGCGTGGCCCGGCGGTCAGGCTGTTCTGGTTGTCGGGTACCGGCGCGCCGAAGTCGGTGGTCAGGTAGCTGGGCTTGGGGGGATCGGTGGGCTTGCGCATCGCACTGGCTCCGTGGCGGGTGATGCGGCCACTCTAGGAGCCCTGATCGATGATTGGAAATCGATTGGCGGGATCATTCTGATTGTTTCTGGCTATGTACCAGCCGTCTGCGATCAAAGCCCTGATGGACCGTCGACGCGTCGGCTCCAGTCCTCTACCGCGCCCTGTTCCAGACGGCGTTCGATCAGTTTGCGGTGCGACGGCACCAGCGGCAGCGCCAGTGCGGGTTCCAGCTGGATCGGGTCGAGCACGCGCTGGTACAGCAGCGCGCCCAGGCGCTGCAGCGTCCAACCCGGGTGCGGGCGCTCGGTCAGCACCAGCACGTCGCCGGCGCGCGCCGTGCCGGGCCGCAGCACCCGGTAATACCAGCCAGTACGGCCGGTGGCCTGTACCCGGCGGGCCATGTCGGCCACGCCGAAGCGGTCGTTGAGCTTCCAGCAGGGCTGCCGGCCCTGGCTGACTTCCAGCAGTGCGTCTCCCAGCACGAAGCGGTCGCCCAGGCATACATCGGCTTCGGTCAGGCCGCGGGTGCTGATGTTTTCGCCGAACGCGCCAGGCGCCTGCAGCAGTGGCAGCACACCCAGATCCTGGCGCCAGGCGGTGTAGTGGTCGAAGGCGTACTGGTGCACCGCCTTGTCCACGCCGCCGTGCACGCGCAGGTCGCCCTGTTCGTCGCCTTCGAGGCCCAGCTCGCCAATGTGTACCGCTCCAGCCAATGGCCGCTTGTCGATGGCGCTGCTTGTGCCGGGCCGGGTATAGGCGCGTGCCTTGCCAGCCAGCAGGGCATCCACGGCGACGGCGGTCGAGCCGCTCATGCCAGCGCCTTCAGCCGGTACAGCGCTTCCAGTGCCTGCTTCGGGGTCAGGTCGTCGGGATCGATGCCGGCCAGCGCGTCCAGCGCCGCGCTGGACGGGGCGAACAGGCCGAACTGCTGCGGCTGGTCCAGGGCAGGCGCGCTCAGTGGGACATGCGGCGCGTTGCGGCTCTGCGCCTCGAGCTCCGCCAGTCGCGTCCTGGCCTGCTGCAGCGCGGCTTTCGGCAGGCCGGCCAGCGCGGCCACCTGCAGGCCGAAGCTGCGGTTGGCCGGGCCGGGACGGACCGCGTGCATGAACACCAGCGCGTCGCCGTGCTCCACCGCGTCCAGATGCAGGTTGGCGATGCCGCTGCCCGGTTCGGCCAGCGCGGTCAGCTCGAAGTAGTGGGTCGCGAACAGCGTGTAGCTGCGGTTGCCGGCAGCCAGCTGCCGCGCCACCGCGTCGGCCAGGGCCAGACCGTCGTAGGTGGAGGTGCCGCGGCCGATCTCGTCCATCAGCACCAGCGACTGCTCGCTGGCGTGGTGGAGGATGTAGGCGGTTTCGCTCATCTCCACCATGAAAGTGGACTGGCCGCGGGCGAGGTCGTCGCCGGCGCCGATGCGGGTGAGGATGCGGTCGATCGGCCCAATCTCCGCCTGCGCCGCCGGCACGAAGCTGCCGATGCAGGCCAGCAGCACGATCAGCGCGTTCTGGCGCATGAAGGTCGACTTGCCGCCCATGTTCGGGCCGGTGATGACGTACATACGCGTTGCGTCATCGAAGACAAGATCGTTCGGCTCGAACGGCGCGTCGCGAAGCGCTTCCACCACCGGGTGGCGACCGCGTTCGATGCGGATGCCGGGGTCGTCGTGCAGCGTCGGCCGGCTCCAGTCCAGCGCCTGCGCGCGCTCGGCGAAACCGGCCAGCACGTCCAGTTCGCTCAGCGCCAGCGCGCAGTGGCGCAGCGGTTCCAGCACGGCGTTCAGTGCGTCCAACACCCCTTCGTACAGCAGCTTCTCGCGCGCCAGCGCCCGCTCGCGCGCGGACAGCACCTTGTCCTCGAAGCCCTTCAGCTCCTCGGTGATGTAGCGCTCCGCGCCGGTCAGGGTCTGGCGGCGGGTGTAATGCACCGGCGCCTTGTCGCTCTGGCCCTTGCTGATCTCGATGAAATAGCCGTGCACGCGGTTGTAGCCGACCTTGAGGTTGGCGATGCCGGTGGCCTCGCGCTCGCGCGCTTCCAGGTCGATCAGGAACCGGTCGGCATTGGTCGAGAGCTGCCGTAGTTCGTCGAGTTCGGCATCAAAGCCCTCCTCGATCACGCCGCCGTCGCGCGCCAGCAGCGGCGGCTGGCCGACGATGGCGGCGCGCAGCATGCGCGCGGTGTCTTCGTGTTCGCCGAGTTCGGCGTGCAGCGCGGCCAGCCGCGGCGAATCCAGAGGAGCGAGGATCCCGCGCACGGCCGGCAGCAGCGACAGTCCGTCGCGCAGGGTGGACAGGTCGCGGGGGCGGGCGCTGCGCAGGGCGACGCGTGCGAGGATGCGTTCCATGTCGCCGAGGCCTCGGAACGCCTCGCGCAGGGCATCATCGGCCCGATGCTCGAGCAGCGTCTGCACCGCGTGGTGGCGTTCGCCGACCACCCGGCGGTCGCGCAGCGGGCGGTGCAGCCAGCGTCGCAACAGGCGGCCGCCCATCGGGGTGACGGTGGAGTCCAGTACGCCCAGCAGGGTGGCTTTCACATCGCCGTCGACGCGCGTGTCCAGCTCCAGGTGGCGGCGCGTCGCGGCGTTCATCGCGATGGCGTCGTCGCTGGTCTCGAGGGCGATGCTGCGCAGGTGCGGCAACCGCTGCTTCTGGGTTTCCTCCACGTAGCCCAGCACCGCCGCGGCGGCGGCGACCGCCAGCGGGCGGTCTTCCAGGCCGAAGGCGGTGAGGTCGTGCACGGCGAAGAACTGCAGCAGCTGGCGGCGACCGGAGTCGGCGTCGAACAGCCACGGCGGGCGCCGGCGCAGCCCGCGCGATTCCAGCGCGCAGGCGGGCCAGCCGTCCTCGTCGGCGAGCAGCGTTTCCGCCGGCTGCAGGCGCGCCAGCTCGGCTTCCAGCGCGTCTTCGCCGGCCACTTCGTTGGCGCGCAGGCGGCCGCTGGCAAGGTCGGCCCAAGCGAGGCCGTATCCTTGCTTGCCGCGGCTGATCGCCAGCAGCAGGGTGTCGCGGCGTTCGTCCAGCAGCGCCTCGTCGGTCACCGTGCCGGGGGTGACGATGCGCACCACCTTGCGTTCCACGATGCCCTTGGAGGTCGCGGGATCGCCGATCTGCTCGCAGATCGCCACCGATTCGCCCAGCGCCACCAGCCGCGCCAGATAACCTTCGGCCGCATGGTGCGGCACCCCCGCCATCGGGATCGGCTGGCCGGCCGACTGCCCGCGCTGGGTCAGGGTGATGTCCAGCAGCCGCGCCGCCTTGCGGGCGTCATCGAAGAACAGCTCGTAGAAATCGCCCATGCGGAAGAACAGCAGCACGTCCGGGTGCTCCGCCTTGGCGGCGAAGAACTGCTTCATCAGCGGGGTGTGTTCTGTGGGAGGCGTGGGCTTTCCCTGGGGGTCTTTCGTTTCGAGCATTTGCCGCGGAGTGCCGGAATCGGGGAGGTGGCTGCGGATTCGCAGCGGAGGGCAGCCATCTTAGTGGGCAACGCCGGCGAAGGGGGCGTGGGCACGGCCCAGCGGCGGTGCTGCTGGCGGGAACGAACGGCTGGCGGTTGTCGTCGGTCCGATCCTCGCGGCCGCCGGCTGGGTCAGGGCCTGCGTGGCCGGACCGAGACATGCGGGTGGTCGGGAACGTGCCAGCGCCACGGGAAATCGGTGGCCTTGCTGATGCCGATGCGCGGGCCCACCACGGGATCGGCGGGTGGCGGGGTGCCATCGCTGACGATGCGGATGCCGCGATCGCCGAGCACGAGGTCGGCGCCATCCAGTTCGCGGGTGATGCCGAATGCCTGCGACAGCTTGCCGGGACCGCTGGCCAGGTCGGTGTCGCGGCGCGCAGCCGGACGCGCAGCGCGCATGGACTCGATGCCCAGAACCGGTTCGGCGGCGCGGAGGAGCACGCCCACGCCTTCGCCCACTTCGCCGCAGACCGCGTTGCTGCCCCAGTGCATGCCGTAGGTGAAATAGACATACAGGTGGCCGGGCGGGCCGAACATGGTGGCGTTGCGCGCGGTCGGTCCGCGGAACGAATGCGCGGCCGGGTCCTCGTGGCCGGCATAGGCTTCCACCTCCACGATCCGGGCGGCGCGTCCGTCGGCCCGCACAAGCAGTTTGTTCAGCAGTTCCGGGGCCACCATCGCCGGGTGCCGGCGATAGAAGTCCCGCGGCAGTGCCGGCCAGCCGTGCTCAATGGCGGATGGCACGGCCCACCGTGACGTCGTGGCGGTCGAGGTGCTGCTGCGGATCCGTGGCCGCTTGCGGCGCCGGAGTGGACGACGCGGTGCGCCCGCCGATATCCGCGAACACGCGATCCAGGTCCTGGCGGAAACGCGGCATCTGCGTGGCAATGGCATCCAGCCGCGCGTCCAGGTCGGTTCTGTTCGGCATGACGGCCTCCTGTGTCTTCCGTGGAAGTGTATTGCGGCGCCTGTCAGGGCGGTTCACAAGCCGATCACCGGCGGCGGGCAGGGCAGGTCGCAGCGGTGCCGACGCGATCCTGCGAGGGGCTCCGGCGATGCCCTGGGGCGGCGCATGCCGGACGTCTGGTCGCCCTGTTGCAGGTGTGCTAGCGTCCTTGGCATGCGGCCATCCCCCACGTGGTCGCAGCCACAGCAGCAGCTGTCCATAACGATTCCATCGAAACCACCAGTGGGGGGAAGGTCATGCTTCGCAAGCAACCGCAACGTAGTCCGCTGTCCGTGGCTGTCATCGCCGGACTGGTTTCCACGCTCGCCCTGCCTGCGTTCGCGCAGGACGCCGCCCCGGCGGCGAAGCAGGAGGCCAAGACCCTCGATACCCTGGTCGTCACCGCGCAGAAGCGCGAAGAGGTGATGCAGGACGTGCCGATCGCCGTCACCGCGCTGTCCGAACAGACCTTGCAGGACACCGGCGTGCGCGACATCAAGGACCTGCAGATCCTGGTGCCGGGCCTGACCGTTACCAGCACCCAGAGCGAGACCATCACCACCGCGCGCATCCGCGGCATCGGTACGGTGGGTGACAACGTCGGCCTGGAGTCGTCCGTCGGCGTCGTGATCGACGGCGTGTACCGCCCGCGCAACTCGGTCGGCTTCGGCGACCTCGGAGAACTCGAGCGCGTCGAGGTGCTGAAGGGTCCGCAGGGCACCCTGTTCGGCAAGAACACTTCGTCTGGCGTCATCAACGTGGTCACCCGTAAGCCGGGCTTCGAGCGCTCCGCCGACGCCGAGGTCACCTTCGGCAACTATTCCGCGCTGGGGCTGGCCGGCTCGTTCAACACCCCGCTGGGCGACTACGCCGCGCTGCGCGTGTATGCCGCGCACCGCAACCGCGACGGCTGGATGTCGGTCAGGACCGGTGCCGGCCCGCGCAGCGAGGATCGCGACTACGACCAGGATTTCAACACCTTCCGGGCGAAGCTGCTGATCGCGCCGGCCGACAACGTGGAGATCGTGCTTTCGGCCGACAGCACCCGCCGCGACGAGAACTGCTGCACCGCCGTCCAGCTGGTCAGCGGGCAGAGCTCGACCCTGATCAACGCGCTGGCCGGCGGCGGTGCCATCGCCCCCACCGGTCAGGCCGACCCGTGGTCGCGCGTCGCCTACAGCAACCGCAGCACCGCGCAGGAGATCAGCGACCGCGGCGTGCAGGGCGAGGTCAACATCGACCTGGACATGCTGGGCGGGGCGCGCCTCACCTCCATCACCGCCGGTCGCGACTGGGACGCGGTCAACGGGCGCGACTTCGACTTCACCACCGCCGACATCCTCTACATGGATCCGCGCGAGGACGAATCGTACGCACGCTTCAAGACCTTCAGCCAGGAATTCCACCTGACCGGCGCCACCGACAAGGTCGACTGGCTGTTCGGCGGCTTCTATACGAAGGAAACCATCAACCGCACCGAAAGCTACCGCATCGGCGCGCACTACGAGCCCTATCTGTCGATCGGGTTGCTGTCGATGATCAACCCGGCGCTGGCATCGCTGCCAAACGCGGCGACCTTCCTGTCGGCCGCGACCGGCAAGCCCTACGGCACCACCTTCGCCGGGCTGGGCTCGCTGGACCGCTACACCCAGGATGCCAAGAGCACCGCGCTGTTCGGCAACACCACCTGGCACGCCACCGATGCGCTCGATTTCACCCTGGGCCTGCGCTACACCCGCGAGACCAAGGACCTGCACTCGGTCTACACCAACCCCAACGGCAGCCCCGGCTGCGCTTCCTACTTCGGCCCGACCGGGGTCAGTGCGGCAGCGATCGGCCGCATCGCCGCCGCGCTGACCGCACGCGGGGTGCCGTTCGCCTCGCTGCCTGCCGCCAACCAGCAGGCGCTGATCAGCAACATCGTCGGCTACAGCTGCCTGCCGTGGGCCAATGCCATGCACAACGGCCGGGTCACCGACCAGTCGCGCAGCGAGAACGAGTGGTCGGGCACGGTCAAGGCGGCCTACCGCTGGAACGAGCACGCCATGACCTATCTGTCCTATGCGCGCGGATACAAGGCGGGCGGCTTCAACATGGACCGCGTGCAGTCGTCCACCGGGCTGTCCAGCGGCGGTGCCGGCATCACCCCGGTCAACGACACGTCGTTCCCGGGTGAATTCGTGGACAGCTGGGAACTGGGCGCCAAGACCACCTGGGCCGGCGGCAACCTGCTGCTCAACGCGGCGCTGTTCCACCAGACCTACAGCGATTTCCAGCTCAACAGCTTCCTCGGCACCAGCTTCGTGGTGCGCTCGATCCCGGAAGTGGTCTCCAAGGGCCTGGACGCCGAGCTGCTGTGGCAGGCCACGCCGGGCCTGATGCTGCAGGCTGGCGCGATGTACGCCGACACCAAGTACGGCAACGACATCCCGGGTGCGGACTTCACTTATCCGGGCGCGCTGTACAAGCTCCCGGGCGCGCAGATGAGCTTCGCGCCGAAGTTTTCCGGCTCGCTGTCGGCGACCTATGAATGGGACATCGGTGCGAATCTGGAAGGTCGCTTCAACATCGGGGCCAAGTACATGTCCAGCTACAACACCGGCTCCGACCTGGACGCCGAGAAGGCCCAGGACGCGTACACGGTGGCGAACGCACGCCTCGGCATCGGTTCCCGCGACCGCAAGTGGCAGCTGGAGCTGTGGGCACAGAACCTGTTCGACGAGGACTACGTGCAGGTCGGTTTCGACGGCCCGCTGCAGGCGCTGGGCACGCCCGAGCCGGGCAACCCGAAGAACACCTACAACGCCTTCCTCGGCGCCCCGCGGATGTACGGCGCCACCCTGCGGTTCCGCTTCTGAGGCCAGCCGCCAGCGATCCAGCCCACCGGCCCGCGCAAGCGGGCCGGTTTTGTTTTCGGCCGCGGATGCGCTACAACGCCCGCAGGTCTTCCTCCGGTTCCGTTGATGACAGCCCCCACCGACGCCGAGCTTGATGCCCTGTCCCGCGCCACCGGCGAGCGCCTGCTGGCGATGCGGCACATGCTGGTCACGGCCGAAAGTTGCACCGGTGGCTGGATCGCCAAGTGCATGACCGACGTGCCGGGATCCTCCGGTTGGTTCGATTGCGGCATGGCGGCCTACAGCTACGAGGCAAAGCAGGCGCTGCTGGGCGTGCGCCCGCAGACGCTGGAGGAGTTCGGCGCGGTCAGTCGCGAGACCGTGGTGGAAATGGTGTCCGGTGCGCTGGTGCATTCCGGTGCGACCATCGCGGTAGCGGTGACCGGCATCGCCGGACCCGGTGGCGGCAGCGAGGACAAGCCCGTGGGCACCGTCTGGATCGGCTGGAAACGCCGTGGTGGCTACGCCCGCGCCGAAATCTTCCATTTCGAGGGCGACCGCGACGCGGTCCGCCGCCAGACCGTGGCCGCGGCCCTGCGCGGCCTGGAGTCGCAGCTGGCCTGACCGGGCGTTGACGGCCGGGGTTGTTAGTAGTATTACTACTAACCATGAGCCTGACCGAAACCCAGCGCGCCATCCACGCATTTCTCGCCGAGCGCATCGAAGCGGACGGCTTCGCCCCCTCGCAGGCGGAGATCGCCCGTGCCTTCGGCTTCAAGGGCGTGCGCGCCGCCCAGTACCACCTGGAAGCCCTGGAAGCGGCCGGCATCGTGGAGCGCAGCCCCGGCCGCGCGCGCAGCCTGCGCCTGCTGCAGCAGCCCGGCGGCCCGCGCCAGCTCGACCTGCCCGCCAACGACGATGCCTTGCAGCTGCCGGTGTTGGGACAAGTGGCCGCTGGCGTGCCGATCGGTGCCGATATCGGCAGCGACCAGATGGTGCTGATGGACCGCGCGCTGTTTTCGCCCACGCCGGACTACCTGCTCAAGGTGCGCGGCGACTCGATGCGCGACGAAGGCATCTTCGACGGCGATCTGATCGGCGTGCACCGCACTTCCGAGGCCCGCAGCGGCCAGATCGTGATCGCCCGCATCGACGACGAGATCACGGTCAAGCTGCTTCGGATCGGGCAGGGCCGGATCCGCCTGCTGCCGCGAAATCCCGATTACGCACCGATCGAGGTGAAGCCGGGGCAGGACTTCGCCATCGAAGGCCTGTACTGCGGCCTGGTCCGCCCCAATGCGTGAAGCGCCGAGCCGGCGGCAGGGCATTCCCCGATGCCCGGCGTGCGGTGCGGATGCGATTTTCATCCTGCGGTCCGGCGCGTCGCAGTCCGTGCGACCGGCCCCGCCTAAGCTGACCCCAATCCAGAGATCACCGACTTGAGGAGCACCACGATGGACGAGAACAAGAAGCGCGCGCTTGCGGCGGCCCTGGGCCAGATCGAACGCCAGTTCGGCAAGGGCTCGGTGATGCGCATGGGCGACCGCACCGTGGAAGCGGTGGAAACCATCGGCACCGGGTCGCTGATGCTGGACATCGCGCTGGGCATCGGTGGCCTGCCCAAGGGCCGCGTGGTCGAGATCTACGGGCCGGAATCCTCGGGCAAGACCACCCTCACCCTGCAGGCCATCGCCGAGTGCCAGAAGGCCGGCGGCACCTGCGCCTTCATCGATGCCGAGCACGCGCTGGATCCGATCTACGCGCAGAAGCTGGGGGTGAACCTCGATGACCTGTACCTGTCGCAGCCGGATACCGGCGAGCAGGCGCTGGAAATCGCCGACATGCTGGTGCGCTCCAACGCCGTCGACATGGTGGTGGTGGATTCGGTGGCCGCGCTGACCCCCAAGGCCGAGATCGAAGGCGAGATGGGCGATCAGCTCCCCGGCCTGCAGGCCCGCCTGATGAGCCAGGCGCTGCGCAAGCTGACCGGCAACATCAAGCGCAGCAACACGCTGGTGATCTTCATCAACCAGCTGCGCATGAAGATCGGCGTGATGATGCCGGGCCAGAGCCCGGAAGTGACCACCGGCGGCAATGCGTTGAAGTTCTACGCCTCGGTGCGTCTGGACATCCGCCGCATCGGCAGCATCAAGAAGGGCGATGAGATCATCGGCAACCAGACCCGCATCAAGGTGGTCAAGAACAAGCTGGCCCCCCCGTTCAAGCAGGTGGTCACCGAGATCCTCTACGGCGAAGGCATCAGCCGCGAGGGCGAACTGATCGAGATGGGCGTGAATGCCAAGCTGGTGGAGAAGGCGGGTGCCTGGTACAGCTACGACGGCGAGCGCATCGGGCAGGGCAAGGAGAACGCCCGCCAGTACCTCAAGGAGAATCCCGCCGCCGCGGCGAAGCTGGAAGCCGCGCTGCGCGAGCAGTTCGTGCCGGAAGAGTCCTCGCGTGACGAGGGCGAGGCCGGCGAAGAATGACCGGGTCGGGCGGCGGCGACGACGGGGTAGCCTCGTCAGCGCCGAAGCGTCGCCGCCGCCCGGAACCCACCCCCTTGCAGCGCGCGCTGGGCCTTTTGACCCGACGCGAGCATTCCCGGCTGGAGCTGGCGCGCAAGCTCCAGCAGCGCGGGGTGGAGCGTGACCAGGCCGAGGCCGCCATCGGCAAACTGACCGAGGCGGGCTGGCAGGACGATGGCCGTTTTGCCGAATCGCTGCTGCGCAGCCGCGCCAGCAGCGGCTATGGCCCCGCCTACATCCGCGCGGAGCTGGCCACCCACGGACTGGGCAGCGAAGTCATCGCCGTCGTCATGGAGGGGTTCGAGGGCGATTGGGTCGAGAACGCCCGCGACCTGCTGCAGCGCCGCCATCCGCAGGCGCTGGCCGGCGACCGCGACGCCCGCCGCAAGGCCGCGGATTTCCTGCTGCGCAGGGGCTTCGGAATGGAGCATGTTCGCGCCGCAATGGAGGCGGAGTAGGGGGTCTCGCCTGTAAACTGGCAGCCTTGGGTTGCCAACTCGGTTTCGCGGCTGCATCTTGAGCGGTTCGCGGGCGCAGCGCTGCCCGCCACCTCCCCGATGCCCGCATGAACACGCCAGCCAAGACCACCTCCGACATCCGCCGCGACTTCCTCGATTTCTTCGCCTCCAAGGGCCACACCATCGTGCCGTCGGCGCCGCTGGTGCCGGGCAACGACCCGACCCTGCTGTTCACCAATTCCGGCATGGTGCAGTTCAAGGACGTGTTCCTGGGCGCGGAGAAGCGCAGCTACGTGCGCGCGGCGGACGTGCAGCGCTGCCTGCGCGCGGGCGGCAAGCACAACGATCTGGACTCGGTGGGCTATACCGCGCGCCACCACACCTTCTTCGAAATGCTCGGCAACTGGTCGTTCGGCGACTACTTCAAGAAGGAGGCCATCGCCTGGGCCTGGGAATTGCTGACCGAGGTCTGGAAGCTGCCGAAGGAGCGCCTGCTGGCCACCGTCTACCACACCGACGACGAGGCCTACGCGATCTGGCGCGATGACATCGGGCTGCCGGAAGACCGGATCATCCGCATCGGCGACAACAAGGGTGCGCCGTTTGCTTCCGACAATTTCTGGCAGATGGCCGACACCGGTCCCTGCGGTCCGTGCAGCGAGATCTTCTACGACCACGGCCCCAGCCATTTCGGCGGCCCGCCGGGCTCGCCCGACGAGGACGGCGACCGCTACATCGAGATCTGGAACAACGTCTTCATGCAGTTCGACCGCGCCGCGGACGGCACCCTGACGCCGCTGCCCGCGCCCTGCGTGGACACCGGTATGGGCCTGGAACGCATCACCGCGATCCTGCAGCATGTGCATTCCAACTACGAGATCGACCTGTTCCAGGCGTTGATCAAGCATGCGGCCGAGCTGACCGGCACGGCAGACCTGGAGAACAAGTCGCTGCGCGTGATCGCCGACCACATCCGTGCCTGTGCCTTCCTGATTGTCGACGGCGTGCTGCCGTCCAACGAGGGCCGCGGCTACGTGCTGCGCCGGATCATCCGCCGCGCCCTGCGCCATGGCTGGATGCTGGGCGTGCGCGAGCCGTTCTTCCACAAGCTCGTCGCCACGCTGGACGAGCTGATGGGCGAGGCCTATCCGGTGCTGCGCGAGGGCCGCGCCACCGCCGAGCGTGCGCTCAAGGCCGAGGAGGAGCGCTTCGCCGAGACGCTGGACTCCGGCATGAAGATCTTCGAGGACGTGGCCGGCCGGGTCGATGACAAGGTCATCCCCGGTGCCGACGCCTTCCGCCTGTACGACACCTACGGCTTCCCGCTCGACCTCACCCAGGACATGGCGCGCGAGCGCGGCATGTCGGTGGACGTGGCCGGCTTCGATGCCGCGATGGAGCACCAGAAGGAAACCGCCCGTGCGGCCGGTAAGTTCGGCGGTGGCGTGCAGCTGCCGGCGGATCTGGTCGCCAAGCTCGCGCCCACCGCCTTCCTCGGCTACGACGAACTTGCAGCTGGCAGCCTGCAGGTGCTGGCGCTGCTGAAGGACGGCAAGCCGGTGGAAGTGGTGGAGGCCGGTGATGACGCCATCGTCATCCTCGACCGCACGCCGTTCTACGCCGAGTCCGGCGGCCAGGTCGGCGACACCGGCGACCTCGACGGCGTCGAGAGCCGCTTCAACGTCAACGACACCCTCAAGCTGGCCGGGCAGTTCCACGGCCACGCCGGCCGGCTGCAGTTCGGCCGCCTGCGCGTGGGCGACCACGTGCGCGGCGAGATCGATGCCGGCCGCCGTGGCGCCACCATCCTCAACCACAGCGCCACCCACCTGCTGCACGCCGCCCTGCGCAACGTGCTGGGCACGCATGTGCAGCAGAAGGGCTCGCTGGTCGCGCCTGATCGCCTGCGCTTCGACTTCTCGCATTTCCAGCCGATGACCGCGGCCGAACTGGCCGAGGTCGAGCGCCGCGTGAATGCCGAAGTGCGCGCCAACCACGAGGGCGAAGTGCGCCACATGGGCATGCAGGAAGCGCTGGATTTTGGCGCGATGGCGCTGTTCGGCGAGAAGTACGGCGAGCGCGTGCGCGTGTTGCGCTTCGGCCCGACTTCGACCGAACTGTGCGGCGGTACCCACGTCGGCCGCACCGGCGACATCGGCCTGTTCAAGATCGTGTCCGAAGGCGGCGTGTCCGCAGGCGTGCGCCGCATCGAGGCGGTCACCGGGCAGGGCGCGCTGGATTTCGTGGCCGAAGAAGAGCATCGCCTGCACGAGGCCGCGCAGTTGCTGGGCGGCAATGCGGCCGACCTTTCCGGCAAGTTGCATGCGCTGCTCGACCGCCAGAAGAAGCTGGAACGCGAGGTCGAGGCACTCAAGGCCAAGGCCGCCTCCAATGCCACTGGCGACCTCGCCGGACAGGCGCAAGACGTCGGTGGCATCAAGGTGCTGGCGGCGCGGCTGGAAGGGTTCGACGCCAAGGCGCTGCGCGACGCGATGGACCGGCTCAAGCAGCAGCTGGGCGATGCGGTTGTGGTGCTGGCCGGGACCGGGGACGGCAAGGCTGCGCTGGTGGCCGGCGTCAGTGGTGCAGCACTGGGCCGGATCAAGGCCGGCGACGTGCTGGGTGAAGTCGCCAGGCAGATCAACGGCAAGGGCGGCGGTCGCCCGGACATGGCGCAGGGTGGCGGCGAAGATGGGCCGGCACTGGTTGCCGCACTGGAAGGCGTGCCGGTCCGCGTGCGCGAAACCCTCCAATCATGAGGGCGGGAGTGCATTGCGTTGGGTTGTCCAACCTGAAGCCGCGCCAGTATGATCGGGGGGACTGGATGTCTGCGCTCCCGTATGGTCGGTAACGCATGAAAGCCAGCGACAGGGGAGTTGCGCGATGTTGATCTTGACCAGACGGGTAGGCGAAACCTTGATGATCGGAGATGCGATTACCGTCACCGTGCTTGGCGTGAAGGGCAACCAGGTGCGGATCGGCATCACCGCGCCCAAGGACGTGGCCGTCCATCGGGAAGAGATCTATCAGCGGATCCAGGGTGGCGAGGACAACCGGGACGAAGAAAAGTCGTCCTGAGGTTTGCCGGAACACCTTATTGCCTGTATTCTTTCGGGCTCGCGTTTCGCCTCACGGAGACTTGCCCGAGAGGCCGAAGGGGCTCCCCTGCTAAGGGAGTATGGGGTCAAAAGCTCCATCGAGGGTTCGAATCCCTCAGTCTCCGCCACTTGCGGCGAAACGCGAAAAACCTGCGCTGACACGGAAATTTTCCGTTGACGCGCAACCAGCGGATCTGCATAATTCCGCTTCTGCGCCCGTAGCTCAGTTGGATAGAGCACCAGGCTACGAACTTGGGGGTCGGAGGTTCGAATCCTTCCGGGCGCGCCACCTAAAACGCACAAGGGTCAATGGGTCAGCGCTCATTGGCCCTTTTGCTTTTGGGGCTCCGGCCGGCCTCCGTGTCAGATCCGTGCCACATCCGTGCCACACGCATCCCCGTTCCGTGTCACCTCGTGAGAACGGGGTCATGTAGATTGGAGGTCGCGAGTCACTTGGAGGGGGGGCATGAGCAAAGCAAAAGGCGCGCAACCGCGCAATTGGTTCCTTGACCGGTCGGGATCTGGTCGATGAATCCACAGGTCGCGGCACCAGAGCGGTCGGCATCGCTATCCAATTACTTGTGGTTTATACAAGTGTTTGGATAATTGATTTCAATGACAGGGAGGTGCCGATGCGTAAGAGTGCCAAGGACGAAAACAAGATCACGACTTCCAGCGGCAATGTCTTCGCCGATCTCGGGTTTGATGAGGCCGAGGCCCAGGTGCTCGCGCTCCGTGCAGACCTGATGGCCCAGCTCGAGCAGACGCTCAAGGCACGTAAGATGACCCAGGTCGCGGCTTCCAAGGTATTGGGCGTGAGCCAAGGGCGGGTGTCCGACCTGGCCCGCGGCAAGGTCGAGAAGTTCAGTCTCGACATGCTGGTCACGTTTGCCGCCAAGCTCGGGAAGCCGGCAAAGATCGAGCTGGGTCAGGGTTCTTGACTTCGGCGCCTTGTACGGTATTATTCCGTACAACTAGGAGTTAGCCATGACCACTGCTGCCGCCCGTCTCGACCTGCGCTTGAATCCCGCCGACAAGGCGCGGATTTCCCGTGCCGCGGATCTGCGCGGCGTGCCGCTTTCGGCCTTCGTGCGCAATGCGGTCATGCGCGAGGCGGAGAGTGTCATGGCGGCGGAGTTGACCGTGACCTTGTCGGTGGAGGAGTCCAAGCGCTTTCTGAAAGCGCTCGATGCGCCCTTCCAGCCCAATGCCAAGTTGAAGAAGGCGCTCGCCCGCGTTGCACAGAGTTGACCAGTGCTATTGGTCGAACAGCTGCAGCCCAAGCGACATGATCGTGCCGGGTTCGCATGTGGCGAGCCTGTGCTGGACAACTATCTGCGCCAACAGGCGGCGCAGCACCACCGGGATGGCATCAGCACGACCCATGTCCTGGTGGAAGCGGCAGCTTCTGGTCGCATCCTCGGCTATTACACCCTGTCAGCAGCCCAGCTCCTGCTGATGGAGTTGCAGGAGCAGGATCGCAAACGCCTTCCGGGTTACCCCGTGCCCGCGATCCGCATGGGTCGCCTGGCTGTCACGGCCGCCGAGCAAGGGAAGGGGCTTGGAGACTATCTGCTGGGGCATGCGGTGGCCCGTTGCCTGAGCTTGCGGGAACAATTGGGGGTGCGTGTGCTGTTGGTCGATGCCCTGCATGAAAAGGCCGCCAAGTTCTATCGTGCCTACGGGTTCCGCGAAACGTCCGAGAACGCCACGACGCTCTATCTCCCACTGGGTACTTCGTAGTCTGATCGGGTGTCCAACTTGGCTCGCGGCAAGGTCGAGAAGTTCAGTCTAGTATGCTGGCCACGGTTGCCGCCAAACTCGGGAAGCCGGCAAAGATCGAGCTGTCTGCCTGACGGAATGACCTCCAAGCAGGGAGTGGCAGCGGGGCCGCGTGCGTACACTTGGTGGTCGCTTCCGTGCCAACGTCTGTGCCAATGCCGTGCTAAAGGGCCCCGTGACGGCGAAAAACGGCACGCTCCGGGGTCAAATGTGTTGGAGGCAAAGCCCCGTAATTTCAGTGGCTTGCCGCTTGGAGCCGATTCCGGACCCATTGGCGCCATCTGAGCCCGACCCCAAATCGCCGCCTACGAACTTGGGGGTCGGAGGTTCGAGGGCGCGCCACCTAAAACGCACAAGGGTCAATGAGTTAGCGCTCATTGGCCCTTTTGCTTTTGGGCGCTACAAGCCCCGGTGACATGTTGACCGCCAGTGCACCGTGCGGATGCCGCACCGGCGATCCAGGACACCGGTTGCGCTGTACCTCACCCAAGCTGGCGTGCACTCCCCGCATCCATCGGCCTTGGGGCGGGGATGGCGGGAAATTCATCGTGCAGCCGGGCAAGGGCCTCGCCCAGCCGGATCGCGCAGGTGTCCAGTCCGACAGGGTCCTGGCGGCGGCATGCGTCTTCGATGTCCACACAGAGGTCCGCGATCAGCGAGGCGCCCATCGCACGGGATGAGGACTTCAGCCGGTGGGCCTCGGCGGAGGCCCGTGCGTAGTCCCGTACGCGGGTTGTCGCCAGCATGTCCCCGATCGACACCGGCGCCATCCTGCAGTACTCCGACAGCAGGTCCCGGATCGCGGCTTCGTCGTCGCCGATCAGGCCTCTCAGCACGGACAGGTCGATGATGGGGCCATTGCTGGTTCGCGCGGATGGTGCCGGGGCAAGGGATGCAATGTCGGCACCGGCGTTGTCCGCCATGTGCTTCTCCAGCGCGCCTTCCAGCTGTTTCAGCCGCAGCGGTTTGGTCAGGTAATCGTCCATGCCGGCGGCGAAGGCAGCTGTGGCCTCGCCGCGCAATGCGTTCGCGGTCAACGCGATGATCGGCATCCGCCCGCCGCCCGCTTCTTCGTCGCGGATGCTGCGGGCGAGGGTGTAGCCGTCCATCAGTGGCATGTGCAGGTCGGTGATGAGCATGCCGAAGCCGCCCTTGCGCCACAGCGCCAGCGCCTCCTCGCCATTGCCCGCCACTTCGGCGGCGTACCCCAGGATCTCCAGCTGGCGCAGGATGACCTTCTGGTTGATCGCGTCATCCTCGGCCACCAGCACCAGCTGGCCTGCCGCGCGCGCCGCCGCGACGCTGGGCGGCGGGGCGGGTTTCGTCCTGGATGGGGCGGAAGGAATCCATGCCGGCCTCGTGATGGTGAAATGGCCGGTCGCGGCGGCGACCGCGCGGATCAGCGCGTCCCGCCTGAGTATGTTGCCGTCCAGCGACACGATGCCTTGCGCTTCCAGGCGCGGGGTCCTGCGGTTACCGCGGGTGATGATGACCCGGGCCTGGGTGCCGGAGCGGGCGCGGGCGTGTTCCAGCAGGCGCCCCTGCTCGGCCCGGTCGGCGATGCCCTCGATGGCGACGTGTTGCGACGGGGATGCCGACAGGAATGCATCCAGGTCCTCCACCGGGCCGATGACCTCGGCCCCGGCGGCCCGCAGGTAGTCGCCGATGTCGATGAGTTCGTCCACGTCGCCATCCGCAAGGACGCAGGTGATCCCGTCCAGCCGGAGCTCCCGGGCGTCCTCCCCGTGGCTGTCCGCGCGCGCCATCGGCAGGAACACAGAGAAGGTGGACCCGATCGACAGCCGGCTCGAGACCTTGATGCTCCCGCCCATCAGGTCGACCAGACGCTTGCAGATTGCAAGCCCGAGGCCGGTGCCGCCAAAGCGGCGGGTGGTCGAGGCTTCTCCTTGCTTGAACGGACTGAAGAGCCCGGCCATCACCTCGTCCGACATGCCGATGCCGTTGTCGGACACCGAGATCGAGTAGGAGTCCGACAGTGCGTGCATCCGCACTTCGACCCGGCCCGGCTTGTCGCTGCCGCTTGGGCTGAACTTGATGGAGTTGCCCATCAGATTCACCAGCACCTGCCGCAGCCGCGTCGGGTCGGTATGGATCCAGTCGGGAAGCGATGGATCCACGTAGAGCGAGAGCTGGGTGCCACGATGCCTGGCGACCGGCAGCAGGTTGTCGCATACCTGCTCGGCCAGTTCGCGCAGGTTGACCGGCTCGCGTTCCAGCTCCATGTGGCCGGCTTCGATCTTGGAGAAGTCCAGGATTTCGTCGATCAGGCCCAGCAGGGAAAAGGCGGATTCGCGGATGGTTTGCACCGCATCGGTCTGCGCATCGTTCAGTGCGCTGTGCGCCAGCACCTCGATCATCCCGATCACGCCATTCATCGGCGTGCGGATCTCGTGGCTCATGGCGGCAAGGAACGCGGACTTCGCGTGGTTGGCCTGTTCCGCCTCCACCCGCGCCCGGGTCAGGTCCTGGATCAGCCGCTCGCGTTCGCTCAGGTCCCGCAGGGTGCCGATGAAGAAGCGCTCCCCGTGCGCGCTGTACTGGCTGATCGACAGTTCCAGCAGCACCGCTTTCCCGCTCCTGTGGATCGCCCGCACCGAGTGCGCGACGAACGCGGGTGATGTTCCGGTGCGCGATGCCTGCAGCCGCAGGAAGCCGCGGTACCGCGTCCGATCCTCCACGGTCATCAGCATCGAGACATTGCGGCCCACGACCTCGTCGATCCGGTAGCCGAGCATCCGGCTCACCGCGGGATTCGCGCTGCGGATCGTGCCGGCCTGGTCGATCGAGATGACGCAGTCGTTGAGGTTGTCGAGGAGGGCGCGGTGCTCCTGTTCCTTTTCGTTGAGTTCGGCCAGCGCGCCCTGGTGTTGCTTCACCCGCAGCGCGAGGTCCGCGGCGAGGGCCTGGGTGCGCAACTCCGCGTCGTGCTGGCCGGTGATTTCCCTGCCCACGGCGAGGACGTGGCCGGGATTCGACGCGTCGGATCCCAGCGGACTGGTCTGCACGTCCCACCAGGCGAAGCTTCCGTCCCAGCGCCGGATGAAGGCCCGGAACCGTCCGACTTCACCGGCAAGGGACTGGTCGAGTGCGGCCTGGGCGGCATGGCGCTCATCGCTCCACAGGTCGAACCAGTTGCTGCCGACCGGATCCTGGCCAGCAGGCACGCGCAGCATCTCGCGGGCGGCGCCGGCGACCTGGGTGATCCTGCCTTCCGCATCCAGTACCACGATGCAGTCCCGGCTGGCCGCCGCGATCAGCTGCGCGGAAACCGGCGCTTCCTGCGCCGACGGGACAGGGCTCGGGTTGTCGGCGTCCGTGGTCATTGCCGCATCGCCTGCGTTGCCGCTTCGGCGACGGGTCAGGTCCCGTCCGCGGGGACGGGCGCTGCGGGTTGCGCCCACTCCGACAGCCAATGGCCGAGTTCGGCGATGGACAGGCCGGGGGCGACGAAGAACCCCTGCGCGCGCGCGCAGCCGTGCCGGGTGCAGGCTTGCCACTGTTCGAGCGACTCGATGGCCACGGCCGTGCAGCGGAGTCCGTGGTCCGCGGCCAACGTCCCCAGTGCGTTGAAAGCTTCCTGCTTGCCGGCCACCTCCACCTCATCCGCGTTGCCGGCGCCCGCTCCGATCCGGATTTTCACCTCGTCGAAGGGCGTGCCGTTGAGGGCCGCGGGATGCAGGCCGCCGCTGCCGAACCGGTCGACGGCCAGCCCGACCCCCTGCATTGCAAGCCTTGCCAGATTGGCGAGCAGGGTGGCGTCCGGGCCCGGGCCCAGATCGGCGTCCTGGATCTCGAGCCGCAGCGCGCCCGCAGGTACGCCGGCGGTGGCCAGAAGATCGGAGAGTCGATCGGGGAAGCCATCCGTGCCTGCCAGGGAGGCGGACACGTTCACGCTCACGAACGCCCCATCGACCAGTTCGCGTACTGCCGCCAGATCGGATGCCACGCGCAGCAGCACCTGCCAGTCCAGCTGCGCCATGCCATCCGCGTGTTGCAGGACGGGCAGGAACTCGGTCGGTAGCGCCAGTCGGCCGCCGGGCACCGGCAGGCGCGCCAGCGCCTCGAATCCCGCGGGCCGCCCGCTGGCGAGGTCGATGACGGGCTGGTAGAGGATTCGGGTCTGCTGCAGGGCCAGCACCTTGTGGATGCCGTCCGCGGTGATCGTGGCGCTCGGTGGGGCATCGCCGCGATAGGCCTGCAATAAGTGCGTGAGCACATCGGGAGGCACGGGTTTCTCGGCGTACGCCACCATGTTCAGCCCGTACGCCTTGCCCACCGCGAAAGCGGTCTTCAGGGTGGCGGCGCCCGCACCCGAGAGCAGCACCACGCCGCCGCGGAAACCGATGTCGGACAGGTGCCGGAGGAACTCGATGCCGTCGATTTCCGGCATGACCAGGTCGCAGAACAGCAGCCCGATGTCATGGTCCGCGTCGGCCAGCAGCTCGACGGCGGGCCTGGCCCGGTCCAGCGAAGTCACCCCGGTGAAGCCCCGGTCCTTCAGGCGCAGGTTGCGCAGCTGGATGTCCAGGAGCCGGGGGAGAAAGGGGTCGTCGTCGACGATGAGGATCTTCATGGATGCTGTCCTGACGCTGCCGAGTTGGATGCGGGGTGCAACAGCCTTGCCGGTACGACCATAACGCCGGGTGGATGAGAAGGACAGCAGATCGCGAAGGGGGCATGCTGTTCCGGGCTGTTGCAGCCGGCGGGAGGTGCCGGCGCGTGCCTGCTGCAGCCCGCCCCGTGCGGACTGGTGAACGCATTGCACAAAGTACAACGGTCAACCGGCGTTACGCTGCATGCGGTCTTCACACGCTCGGTCCGCGATTGCGGCGGACCCGATAACATCGGCGCTTCCGCCAGATCGCTGGCATCCACCGCATTCCGGGCGCTCCGATGTTCACCAGGCTTCACCTGATCCGCTTCAAGGCCTGGCAGGACACCGGCGAGCTGGCGCTCAGGCCGGTGACGCTGCTGCTGGGCACCAACTCCTCCGGTAAGTCGTCGCTGGTGCAGAGCCTGCTGCTGCTCAAGCAGACGGTGCAGTCGCCCGATCGCACGATCCACCTGGACCTCGGCGGCGACGAGGCCAGCGACCTGTTCGATTTCGGTGGCTTCGACGACGTGTTGCACCGGCAGGACGGCGCGCCGCGACGGTTTTCGCTGGCGTTCTCGTTCGCGCATCCGGGCCCGAGTCGGGTGGCTGCGGGCAGTTTCGCGTGCAGCTACGGGCGGTCCCCGGCCGGCGGTGCGGTGGTCGAGGAGATGGCGATGGCCGCTGGCGGGCGCCGGTTCCGTGCGGTCCGCCGCGAACGCGGCGCGTATTCGGTATTCGTGGATGACGAGGCTCGGCCACGGCTGAAGGGCGGCCAGTACGCGCCGGAGCGCTCCATCGCGCTGCCTGCGGATGCGATCGCCGCGCTGGACAAGGACGGCCAGCTGGCCGAGGACCTGAGCCTGGCGATCCGTCGCGAACTCGAGGGGATCCACTACCTCGGCCCGCTGCGACGCAGGCCAGAGCGCGCGTACGCGTGGAGCAGGTCGCGGCCCGGCGAGGTGGGCAGCGACGGCCGCGCCGCGATCGACGCGCTGCTGGCCAGCGTGCTGCTGCGCGGCGACGGGCAACCGGATGTGCTTGAGGGCGTCGCGCGCTGGCTGTCGCGGATGCGCCTGGCCGACCGGCTGGAGGTGCGCCAGCAGGGGCGCTCCGGCCGCTACGAACTGCTGGTCCATCGCGACGGCGTGGCCAGCAACCTGCGCGACGTCGGCATCGGCGTATCGCAGGTGCTGCCGGTGCTGGTGCTGGCGCATTTCGCCCCGGCCGGCAGCACGATCATGCTCGAGGAGCCCGAGATCCACCTGCATCCGCTGGCGCAATCGGTGCTGGCCGAGCTGTTCGTCGAGGTCAGCCAACGGCGCCAGGTGCAGTTCATCGTCGAGACCCACTCGGAGCACCTGTTCCGGCGCATGCAGACGCTGGTCGCGGCGCAGAAGGCCGGCCGCGAGGCGGTGGCGTTGTACTTCGTCGAACGCAACGGCGGTGGGGCGCAGCTGCGCGACCTGGCGCTGGACGACTATGGCCGCGTCACCGTCTGGCCGAAGGACTTCTTCGGCGATGCGCTGGGGGAAACCCGCGAGCAGGCGCGGCTGATGTTCGAGCGCCAGCAGCGGACGCCGCGATGAGGGCGCGCTACGTGGTCGATACCAACGTGCTGATCGCGGCGAGCGCGGTGGACGGGGAGCATCCCAGCGCCATCGACGCCACCCCAGGGGATCCGGCGCTGCGCAGGGTGGTGTGGGAGTGGCTGGACCGCTTCCAGCGCAGCGACGCCCGACTGGTGCTGGACGGCGCCGGCGGGATCTTCGCCGAATACCACAACAAGCTCGGCTTCAACGATTACGGCATCCAGGTGGTGCTGCACAAATGGAGCATCGCGGCGGTGGACAATGTCGCGGTCGAATATGACGGCAACGGCGAGGCCATCCTGCCGGCATCGCTCGCGCAGGTGGTGCACGACGGCGCCGACCGCAAGATGGTGGCAGCGGCGCTGGCCTCGCATGCGCAGTTCGGCGAGGGCTGCGTGGCCTTCGCCGGCGATACCGACTGGCATGATTGGGAAGACGCACTGGCCGAACACGCGGTGCTGCTCGAGCCGATCATCGAGGCCTGGTCGCGCGCCAAGCACGCGGCCAAGCAGCAGCGCTAGAGGAGCGAATGGACGATTTCTTCCGTTTTCCGCACACCCCCCACATCGCCTGGCTGGGCGAGGGCATGCCGCGCGACGACAAGGTGCTCGCGCCCGACGAGGTGCGCACCCTGTTGGAGGGCCCGGTGGTGGTGGAGGAGAAGTTGGACGGCGCCAACCTCGGGTTTTCGCTGGGGCCGGACGGCCGGCTGCGCGCACAGAACCGCGGGCAGTACCTCGAGCTGCCGCACGCCGGCCAGTTCCAGCGCCTGCCGGAATGGATGGCCGGGCACGGCGAGGCGCTGGCCGCGCTGCTGGGAACGGAGCTGATGGCGTTTGGCGAATGGTGCGCCGCGCGGCATTCGCTGGATTACCCTGCGCTGCCCGACTGGTGGCTGCTGTTCGACGTCTACGATCGCCGCCGGCAGCGCTTCTGGAGCACCGGCCGCCGCGACGGGCTGGCGCGCGAGGCCGGGCTGGTGGCGGTGCCGAGGATCGCCGAGGGCGAACACACCGTGGCGATGTTGGAGGCACGCGTGGCCGAGGGCCGCAGCCGCTTCCGCGAGGGCGTGCTGGAAGGCGTGGTGGTGCGGCGCGAGAACGAGGACTGGCTGCTCGCCCGCGGCAAGCTGGTGCGCGCCGATTTCACCCAGGCCATCGAAGGCCACTGGCGCAGCCGCAAGCTGGAGTGGAACCGGATCGACTGGCAGGCGGCCGCATCCGGGACGCGGGACCCCGCCGAATGACGCGTCCCCGGCAGGCGGCCGGGCCAGCGCGGCGATCTGGGATAATTCCACGGAATCTTGGGGGCAGGGTGCGCAGGTCGCGGGCCGCCCGCGGCGCGCATGGAACGGGAGGGCGGTAGACACGATGCATGGAAGCGCGCCCCTGTTCGAGGTGGTCCCTGCCGGCATTTTCGGCCCGCTGGCATCGGCCAACCGGCAGCACCACTGGGTGCTGCTGTGCCGGCTGTACGAGGAATTCTTCGGGCCCGATGCGCCGCTGGCGCCGCCGGTGGGATTCCAGCGCCGCGAGATCACCGCCGCCATCGAGCGCTACCTGCTCAGCGACGATCCCTGGGAGGACGAGGACGCGCAGGCGCCCGATGCGCCGCTGAACGTGCGCGCCAACGCGATCCACGAGCGTTTCCGCGCGGCCGGCTGGCTGCGCCAGGAGCGAGTGGGCGCGCGCGAGATGGTCAGCATGCCGCCGCTGGTGGCGCAGTTCCTGGCTACGCTGGTGGAGTTCGCCGAGCACGGGCCGACCTTCGTGTCGGTGAAGGTCCGCTCGATCGAATGGCAGCTGCGCCAGGTGGTGGAGGGCCGGGCCGGCGGCGACGCGCTGGACGAAGCCGCCGACCAGGCGCGGCGGCTGCTGGTGTCGCTGAGTTCGATGAGCCTGAAGGTGCGCGACCTGATGCCCGAGCTGTCGCGCGCCGAGAGCACCGCGCAGTTCGCACGGCTGTGGTTCGAGCGCTACGTGTCCAGCTTCTTCGTCGGCGACTACGCCGAGCTGCACAAGGCCGACCACCCGCTGGCGCGGCGCGGCGCGATCCTCGGGATGGCGCGCGAGATCGAGACCGGCGACCGGCGCGCGGCGGTGCTGGGCTGGTACGCCGAGCACCTGACCTCGGGCGACGCCGGGCGGGCCGAGGCGCGATTGGCGCGCAGCCTGCGCCGGCTGCACGAGCTGGAACGCATCGACGAATATCTGGGCCGGCTGGACGAGGACATCCGTCAGGCCAATCGCCGCGCGCTGGCGTTCCTCGACTACCGCCTGCGCGCGCCGGCCAAGCTCGATGTGCTGCTTGCGCGCGCGATCCGCGGCGCACTGGCGGCGCCGGACGATGCGCTGCGGCTGCCGGTGGCGCCGGGTGCATTGATGGACGAGGAGCAGCTGCGCCCGCCGCGGCGCAAGCCCGCCGCCATCGCCCGCAGCGCCAATGCCGTGGCCCGGCCCACGACCGAGCAGCAGGCGCGGTTGGCGCTGCTGCGGCGGATCAAGCGCGCGCGGCTGGTGACGGCGGAAGACATGGCCCGCTACGTCGGCCGCCACTTGCCAGCGGACGGGCGGGTGGACTCCGCCGAGCTTGCCATCGACAGCATCGCCGACCTGCGCGCCTACCAGACCCTGCTCACCCTGGCCCTGCGCAGCCACCGCATCGGCGGCCTGCGCCGCGACGACCCGTTGACCCGGCTTGCCAAGGGCTTCCGGGTGGAGCTCGTCGACGCCGGCGAGCGCAACGACAACGGCTACCTGCGCGCCCCGCGCTTCGCCATCCACCGCATCCGAAAGACCGCATGAAACGCAGCTGGAACGTCCTCTCGCAACTCTCGAACGGCATCCACGCGGTGGCGGATTTCGAGAGCGCCGCCTATCGCCTGGTCACCGAGCAGGTGCTGTATGCCAGCGACCGCGGCACGCGCACCGCCTACCACCTGGTGGAGGACCATTTCGACGATTACGTGGCCGCGCTGGCGCCGCTGGGCATCCGGCTGGAGCGCAACGCGCATTACCGATACGTCGTCGCGCTGCCGGCGCACGCCGAGGGCGTGCCGGTGACGCTGGAGGAAACCCTGCTGCTGCTGGTGTTGCGCCAGCGCTACGACGCGGCGGCGCGGCAGGGCAACATCGAGGAACTGGGCGAGGTGGTGGTGGAGCTGCCCGAGCTGCAGGAGGCCTATCAGGCACTGATTGCGCGGCCGATGCCGGAAGTCGGCACGCTGCGCGCGCTGGCGCGCACGGTCAGGCGCTGGGGCGTGGCGCGGCTGGTGGACTCCGAACCGGACGACCCGCAGCCGTTCCACCTGCGCGTGCGCCCGGCCATCGTGGACATCGTCGGCGAAACCTGGCTGCAGCGGCTGGACCAGCACAACCGCGACGACGAGGCCGAAGACGCCGAAGTCGAGGCGATGGGGGACGACGATGCAGCTGCTTGAGCGCGTGCACCTGGTGCAGTTCTTCCTGTTCGAGGCGCAGACGCTCGAGCTGTCTCCCACCAGCGCCATCATCGCGCCCAACGGCGCCGGCAAGAGCGCGCTGCTGGACGCGCTGCAGATCGTGCTGCTGGGCGGCGACCGCTCGCGCATCCGCTTCAACGCCCAGGCCGGCGGCAGCGCCCGCGCCCGCTCGATCCGCGACTACTGCCTGGGCACCTGGCGCAGCGGCGAGGAAGGGCGCAAGCGGCGCACCGCCACCACCTACATCAGCCTGGTGTTCCGCGACCAGGACAGCGGCCTGCCTCTGACCGCCGGCATCGCGCTGGGGGCCAGCGCGGATGAGCCCGATCATCGCGTCTACGGCCAGTACATCGTGCCGGGTGTGGCGCTGACGCTGGACGACCACCTGGAGCGTGCCAACGGCCGCGAACTGCCGCTGGCCTGGGCCGGCTTCAAGGATCTGCTGGCAAGGCGCTGCCGCGAAGCGGGCAGCGGGCCGGGCCCGGAGCTGCATGCCGGCAGCGAGCGCTTCCTCAAGGATCTGCTGCTGCGCCTGCGCGCCTCGCCCGCCGGCCAACCCGACGTCAGCGCCTACCGCAAGGCGTTCCAGAACGCGCTGAACCTGCAGCGGGTGGAGGACGTGGACCTGTTCGTGCGCACGCTGGTGGCCGAGGACCGGCCGACCGACATCGCCCGTTTCCACGCGCTGCTGGATACCTTCCGCCAGCTCAAGGAGAAGATCGAACAGGTGGTGGCGCGGATCGCGGCGGCCGAGGGCGTGGACGCGCAGTACGAGAAGATCGCCCAGCAGGCCACCCGCGCCGCCAGCTGCCGCGCACTGGCCGCGGAATACGCGCGCGACCTGCTGTCGGAACAGGTGGAGCAGGCCGAGGCGGCTTGCGAAGCGGCCACCCGCCAGCTGGCCGACACCCGCCGCGCGCTGGGCGAAGCCAGCAGCGAACAGGCGGCCATCGAGGATGCACACGCGCAGGCGCAGGCGCGCCTGCAGGGCAGCGCAGGCTACGGCGAGCAGGCGCAGATCGACGAGCTGGCCGGGCGCGACCGCGGCGAGCTGGCGCGGCTCAAGCGCGAACTCACCCGCAGCGTCGGCATGGTGCGCGAGCAGTGGCAGGCGGCCGCCAGGCTCGAGCTTCCCGCGCTGGACGCGGCCGCGCTGGCGCAGGCGCAGGCGGCTTGGCAGCGTTGGTATGACGCGCTGGCGGCTTTGCCGGTCGATGCCGAACTGCCGTGGCAACCCCCCGCGCTGTTCGCCGAGGCGCACCAGGCGCTGGCCGCCGCGCAGCCGCTGATCGCCGCCGTCGACGGCCACGCCCGCGCCCTGCATGCTGGTGTGGACGAGGCGCAGGGCCGGCTGGCCGCGGCGCGGCAGAACCAGAAGCGCCTCGCCGCAGGCAAGGCGGAGCTGCATCCCGACGTGGTGCGGCTGATGCACTACCTGCAGGACGAAGGCATCTCCGCGCGCCCGGTCTGCGACTTGGTGCGGGTGCGCGATCCGGCCTGGCAGGGCGCCATCGAGGCCTATCTGCGCGGCAATGTCGAGGCGCTGCTGATCCCTGCCGCCGACGAGGAGCGCGCGGTGAAGTTGTATCGCGCGCTCAGCGGCGGGCGCAGCGTGTACGGCGTCAAGCTGGCGCTGTCCAGCGCGGCGCGGCGCGGAGGCGAGGACCCCAGGCCGGGCAGCGTTGCCGCCTTGCTGGAAGGCGACAACGTCGAGGCGCTGGCGTTCCTGCGCCGCACCCTCGGCGAACTGCGTTGCGTGGACAGCGAAGCGGAACTGGTCGCCAGCCGCCAGGGCCTGACCCGCGACGGCCTGCTGGCCAAGGGCGGCAGCATCGAGCGCCGGCGCCTGCCCGCGGCCGACGAGCTGAAGATCGGCGCCAGCGACAATCGCGCGCGCCTGCGCGTGCTGCGCGAGGACATCGACGCCGCCGAGCGCGAGCTGCGCGAGCTTGAACCGGCGCTGCGCCGCGCCGATGCCTGCCAGCGCGGCCTGGCACCGCTAGCCGATCCCGAAGCGCTGGCGCAGGCACTGCGCGATGCGGCGCTCGAACACCGTCAGGTGTTGCGCCGCTACCGCGACGCGCAGGAGGGCCGCGAGGCCGCGCAGAACCCCGACCTGTTGCGTGCGTCCGAGCAGCTGCGCGAGTTGGCCGACCTGCTGGCCGCCTGCCGCAGCCGGCGCGATGCGCTGCTGGGCAGGGTGGCGCTGGACGAGGGTGCGGAGACCGCCGCGCAACGCCTGCTGGACGGCCTGCGCGGCCAGGAAGACCTGGTCGCGCGGCGTGCGGTGGAAGCCTTCCGCGATGCCGACGTGGATCCCAACCGGGTCGAACGCCTGCGCGAGGAAATGGACGCCAAGTGGCCCGCGCTGGAAGAGCGCGGCGCGCGCTGCGAGGAGCGCGCGAGGGACAGCGACCGCCAGCTGGACAACCTCAAACCCGAGGCCTGGGGCACGCTGTCGCAGTACGCCAAGGACCACGGGCTGGCGCTGGCGCTGGCCCCCGGAGACTGGCGCGCAGCGCGCAGCCTTCTGGCGAAGGAACTGGCGCAGCTGCGCGAGTCCGAACTGGCCAACTACCAGCGCCAGGCCGACGAGGCCTACGCCACCGCCACCGAGACTTTCCGCAGCAACGTCGCTTCGGCGCTGTACGACAATTTCAGCAAGCTGAAATACCAGATCGGCACGCTCAACCGCACGCTGCGCGCCAGCCCCGCGTTTTCCAACAACGAGCGCTACCAGTTCCACTACGAGGTCGCGCCCGAATACCGCGAGTTGCACCGCTTCATCCAGCGGGTGGCCGACGTCGGGGGCGAAGACGGCCTGTTCGGCAGCGCGGGCGAAGTGCCGGCCGCGTTCCGCGAACTGATCGAGGACAACGCCGCGCAGCGCGGCGCTGCCTCGGCGCTGGACGACTACCGCCGCTTCTTCCGCTTCGAGGTGCAGATCCGCCAGGACGACAAGGTGATCGGCTCGCTGTCCGAGCGCATGCGCTCCGGCTCCGGCGGTGAACACCGCGCGCCGCTGTACGTGATTGCCGGCGCCGCGCTGGCCGCCGCCTACGGCAAGAGCACGGCGCATCCGGGCGGGCTGGGGCTGATCCTGCTGGACGAGTTCGGCGACAAGATCGATGCGCAGAACGCACGCGCCACCGTCGACTACCTGCGCTCATTGGGCCTCCAGTTGATCCTCGCTGCGCCCGACACCGCACAGGGCACGCTGTCCGGCGTGCTGGACAGCTACATCGAACTGTTCCGCGACGGCGACCTGCTGCAGGCCGAACGCATCGAAGTCGGCGAAGCGGCGCGGGCACTGCTGCTCTCCGACCAGTTCGACCTGCACCCGCAGCTGCTGGCCGAGGAGGCCGCGCGCATCGCCGCCGGCAAGGGCGAGGCGTGAGCGCGGCGGCTGCGTTGCGGACCGGAGCCTGATCTTTCGCCGCTGCCCCGGCCCGGGCCGAATCCGGGCCAGTCGCGCGCAGCCGTTGCTACACTCGGCCCATGACCGAAGCGCGCCGCTCCCGCAAGAAAACCCGGGTCACCTCGCTGGATATCGCCCACCGGGCCGGGGTGTCGCAGGCCACGGTGTCGCGGGTGCTGGCCGGAAGCCCGCTGGTCAACGCGGAGACGCGCCGGCGGGTGGAGCTGGCGGTGCGCGAGCTCAACTACAAGGTCGACCGCCACGCCTCCAGCCTGCGCACGCAGCGCGCCGGCACGCTGGCGCTGCTGCTGTTCGAGGACCCCACCCAGGACGATTCGCACATCAACCCGTTCTTCCTGTCGATGCTGGGTTCGATCACCCGCGCCTGCGCCCGCCACGGCCACGACCTGCTGGTGTCGTTCCAGCAGCTGTCCGACGACTGGCACGCCGACTACGAGGACAGCATGAAGGCCGACGGGCTGATCCTGCTGGGCTACGGCGATTACCTGGCCTACGAGAGCAAGCTCGCGCGGCTGGTGGAGCAGGGCACGCATTTCGTACGCTGGGGCCAGGTGCAGCCTGGCCAACCGGGCATTTCCATCGGCTGCGACAACCATGCTGGCGGGGTGTTGGCTGGCCGGCACCTGCTGGCGCAGGGACGGCGCAGGATCGCGTTCCTGGGCGATGCCTCCACCCGTTTCCCGGAGTTCTTCGCCCGCTACCAGGGCTGCGACGCGGCGCTGCGCGAGGCCGGTGCGGCGATGCTGCCGGAACTGCAGGTGGACGCCGATAGCACCGAACAGGCCGGCGCCGATGCCGCCAGTACGCTGCTGGCGCGCGGGCTGCCGTTCGACGCGGTGTTCGCCGCCAGCGACCTGATCGCGATCGGCGCGATGCATGCGCTCAAGCAGGCCGGGCTGCGCATTCCCGAGGACGTGGCGGTGGTGGGCTTCGACGGTACGTCGATGGCGCTGTATGCCAACCCGCCACTCACCACGGTGGTGCAGGACACTTCGAAAGCCGGCGAGTTGCTGGTGCAGGCGCTGTTGCAGCAGGTCCGCGAACAGCCGGCGCAGAGCGCGATGCTGCAGCCCACCCTCGTGGTGCGGGCGTCCAGCGGCGGCTGAATTATCGCGGCAGCCGCGCGCCCGCCATCGCCCCATCCAGTGCCGCCATCAGCGCCGGATCGGCGACCGGCGCATCCAGCAGGTAGACCTGCACACCATGCGCCGGCACGCTGGCTTCGAGTTTTCCGCCCGCGGCGACCTCGATCACCCCGCCATCCAGCGCCGACGTCCAGCGTCCCGCCTGCAGCATCGAATCGATGGTGAAGCGCGCCGTCGCATCGCCCTTGTTCAGCAGCACCAGTGCGATCTGCGCATTGCCAGCGTGCTGGTACACCCGGTAGAACGCCGCGCGCGTGCCCTGCAGCTCGACATTGACCTGCAGGCCACGCTGCAGTGCCGGCGAGGCTTCACGCACCCTGGCGATGCGCGCCAGCGCGGCGCGGATCGGGCTGGCCTTGGCCGCGGTGATGCCCTCCACGCCGAAGTAGTTGCGGTTGCCGCCGTGCTCGGGCCGGCCGCGCATGAAGCCCATCTCCGAGCCGTAATAGACCACCGGGATGCCGCGCGCGGTGAACAGCCAGTTGTGCGCGTCTATGAAGCCGGCATCGCTGGCGTCCATCCGCGGCATGTCGTGGTTGTCGTAGAAGGTGGCCAGATCGTAGGGGTTCGCATACGGCCCGCCGGTCAGGTGCAACGCCGGCGCCAGCCGTTCGAAGCCGGCCTGCTTGTGGCCGAAGGCCTCTTCCATCGCCTGCTTCATCGGGAAGTCCAGCACGCTGGTTTCGCCGTGGCCGGGCAGGGTGTGGCGGGCGATGGTGGCGGCGTTGTAATCGAAGGCTTCGCCGAACATGAAGAAGCCGGGATGTTTCGCGCGGATGCGACTGGTGAACTGCTGCCAGAACGCATCCGGCATCCACGCGATGGTGTCGATGCGGAAGGCGTCCGCGCCCTGTTCGATCCACTGCTCGTAGGCGCCCGCCAGATAGTCCAGCACCGCGGGGTTGCGTTCGTTGAGGTCCGCGAGCTGGGCAAGGTTGCCGCTGGCGTATTTCTCGCCATCCACCGGACCGGTCGTGTTGTAGAAGCGGTGCAGCGGGTTGTGTGCCGGGTCGAGCTGCTGCGGCGGCAGGTTCTGGTGGTCGGCGATCAGCTTGCCGTCACGGTCGTAGATCTTGCCGAAGCCGGGTTGGTCGCGCTCCATCCCCCACGCCGGCGAACCGTGGTTGCCCACGATGTCCAGCACCAGCTTCATGCCCTTGCCGTGCACCGCGTCGGCCAGCCCGCGGAAGTCCAGCCCGGCGCTGGGCAGGTGCTCGTCGAGCTGGTAGAAGTTCACGCCCCAGTAGCCGTGGTAGCCGGTCTTGCCCTTGTCGGCGAGGCTGCCGCCGCAGGTCGGCGCGGTGCCGCCGGTGAACGGCTCGTCGGGGTTGTCCACGACGGGGGTGATCCACACCGAGGTGAAACCCATCTCGCGGATGTAGCCGAGGTTGTCCGCCAGCCCGCGGAAGTCGCCGCCGAGGTAGCCGATGTTGCCGGCCACGCCGTTGCAGGGCGCCAGCGGGATGTCGAAGGTGCCCTGGTCGCGTTGGTCGTTGGCGGTGTCGCCGTTGACGAAGCGGTCGGTCACCACGAAGTACACCGCCTCGCGGGCGAACGGTTCCAGCGTGCCGTAGTAGTCGCTGGACTGGCGCGCGGAGGACGGCGCGGTGCTGGCGCAGCCGCTGGCCGCGGCGATCAGTGCGAGGGTGAGCAGGGTGCGGATCGGGCGCATGGCGGGCCTCAGGCGTGGGCGATGGGTTCGGGCACGCGCAGCACGCACAGCCCGGCGACGAGCATGCTGGCGCCACCCAGCACGAGGATCTTCGACGGCTCGTCGGCGAACACGTGCTTGAGGATGTAGCCCAGCGTGGCCACCGCCACCAGCTGCGGGATGACGATGAAGAAATTGAAGATGCCCATGTACACGCCCATCTTTGGGGCGGGCACGCTGTCGGACAGCAGCGCGTAAGGCAGCGACAGGATCGAGGCCCAGGCGATGCCGACCCCGGCCATCGACAGCAGCAGCCAGTTCTCGTCGGGCATGAACGGAATCGAGGCCAGCCCCAGCCCGCCCAGCGACACGTTGACCAGGTGGCTGCCGCGCAGGCCGAAGCGGCGCGCCATCCACGGGATCGCGATCGCCGCCAGCGCGGCGAAGCCGTTGTAGGCGGCGAACAGCACGCCCACCCAGTTGGCGCCGGTGTTGTATGCGGCCGAGGCGGTGTCGGTGCTGCCGTAATACACGCTGGTGACGGTGGCGGTGGTGTAGATCCACATCGCGAACAGCGCGAACCAGGAGAAGAACTGCACCACCGCCAGCCGGCGCATGGCAGTCGGCATTGCGTAGATGTCGTGCATGACGTGGGCAAAGCCGTTGTCGCGCCCCACTGTGTTCAGTGCCAGCAGGGCTACGCCGTAGGCGGCCAGCAGCGCGCCCAGCAGGTACAGCTCTCGCGGCAGGCCCTGCCAGGCCACGCCGGCAAGACCCAGCGCGCCCACCGCCAGCCACAGCAGGCCGAAGCGGGTAGCGCGCGGCCGGTCGAGCGGCGCGCGATCCAGCGGCGGCGCCTGGTCGAAGGCGTGCAGCGCTTCCGGCGGATATTCGCGGGTGCGCAACACCGTCCACGCGATCGCGCCCAGCAGCACGCCTGCGCCTGCATAGAAGGCATAACGCACGGTGTCCGGCACTTCGCCGGGCCCGGCGGTATTGGCCACGCCCCATTTCTCCAGTATCCACGGCAGCAGGCTGGCCACTACCGAGCCGATGCCGATGAAGAAGCTCTGCATCGCATAGCCCTTGGCGCGCTGCGATACCGGCAGCTGGTCGCCGACGAAGGCGCGGAAGGGTTCCATCGACACGTTGATGGACGCATCCAGCACCCACAGCAGCCCGGCGGCGATCCACAGTGTCGGCGAGTCGGGCATGAACAGCAGTGCCAGCGAGGCGAGCAGGGCGCCGGCGAGGAAGTACGGCCGGCGCCGGCCCAGCCCGGTCCAGGTGCGATCGGACAGGTAGCCGATCACCGGTTGCACCAGCAGGCCGGTCAGCGGCGCGGCGATCCACAGGCCCGGCAGCGAATCCATCTCCGCACCCAGGGTCTGGAAGATGCGGCTGACGTTGGCGTTCTGCAGGGCGAAGCCGAACTGGATACCCAGAAAACCGAAGCACATGTTCCAGATCTGCCAGAACGACAGCTGCGGTTTGGCGGTGGTGCCGGTGATGTGCATGCGGTCCCCTGTGCGCGCGATGGCCAGCCGATACGGGCGGCGGGGTAGATATACCGCACCGCTTCCACCGGCCCGTGCATGTAAACGTATTCACGCGCCGCCGGTGTCGCAGCCGCGGTGGTGCGCGGCATAGTCCGCGCTTGTCGCAGGGGCGTGGAGCGGGAATGGCTGGACAGAACTGGTGGCGCGGCGCGGTGATCTACCAGATCTACCCGCGCAGCTTCCTCGACACCGATGGCGACGGCGTGGGCGACCTGCCGGGCATCCTGGCGCGCCTGGACTACATCGCCTCGTTGGGCGTGGACGCGATCTGGATCTCGCCGTTCTTCACCTCGCCGATGGCCGATTTCGGCTACGACATCGCCGACTTCCGCGGCGTCGATCCGCTGTTCGGCACGCTGGCCGATTTCGACCGCGTGCTGGAAAAGGCGCACGCGCTTGGCCTGAAGGTGATGATCGACCAGGTGCTCAGCCACTGCTCGGTCGATCACCCCTGGTTCCAGGAGAGCCGGCAGGACCGCGACAACGCGAAGGCCGACTGGTTCGTCTGGGCCGACGCCAGGCCCGATGGCACCCCGCCCAACAACTGGCTTTCGATCTTCGGCGGGGTGGCATGGACGTGGGAGCCGCGCCGCGGCCAGTACTACCTGCACAACTTCCTGTCGTCGCAACCCCAGCTCAACTTCCACAACCGTGAAGTGCGCGCGGCGCAACTGGATAACCTGAAGTTCTGGCTGGACCGGGGCGTCGACGGGTTCCGCCTCGACTCCATCAATTTTCCTTTCCACGACGCGCAGCTGCGCGACAACCCGCCCAAGCCCGCGCACCTGCGCACGGGGCGTGGCTTCAGCGCCGACAACCCCTACGCATTCCAGTACCACCTGCACAACAACACCCAGCCGGAAAACCTGGGCCTGCTGGAGGAAGTGCGCGCGCTGCTGGACCGCTATCCCGACGCCGGCGCGCTGGGCGAGATTTCCTCCGAGGATTCGCTGGCCACCACCGCCGAGTACTGCACGCCGCAGCGGCTGCACATGGGCTACAGCTTCGAGCTGCTGACCACCGATTGCAGCCCGGCCTACATCCGCGCCACGGTGGAAGCGCTGGAAGCGAAGATAACCGAGGGCTGGCCCTGCTGGGCCATCTCCAACCACGACGTGCAGCGCGCGGTGACGCGCTGGGGCGGTGGCGACGATGCGGCGATGGCCAGGCAATTGCTGGCGCTGGTGTGCTCGCTGCGCGGCTCGGTCTGTCTGTACCAGGGCGAGGAGCTGGGCCTGCCCGAAGCCGAGGTGCCGTTCGAGGCGCTGCAGGATCCCTACGGAAAGGCGTTCTGGCCCAACTTCAAGGGCCGCGACGGTTGCCGCACGCCGATGCCATGGACCGGCGCGGACGACGCCGGCTTCAGCAGCGCCGTGCCGTGGCTGCCGGTGCCGCCGTCGCACCGCGCCCTGAGCGTGGAGGCGCAGGAGCGCGATCCGGCCTCGGTGCTGCACGCCGCGCGCGCCTTCCTGCGCTGGCGCAGGCAGCAGCCGGCATTGGTGCAGGGCACGATCCGCTTCCTAGATGCGCCGGCGCAGGTGCTGGCAGTGGTGCGTGAACACGCCGGGCAGCGGCTGCTGCTGGCGTTCAACCTGTCCGCACAGGCCTGTGACTGGACGCTGCCGGCGCCGGCCACCCTGCTGGATGTGCCGGGCTTGCCAACACCCGCCGTGGAGGCCGATGTGCTGCGGCTGCCGCCGCGCGGCGTGGCCTGCGCGGTGCTGGCGGACTGACCGGAGGAGCGGATCATGCAGGGGAAGACGATGGGTATCCCGATGCGCGTTTCGCTGCTGGCGATGGCGCTGGTACTGGCGGTGCCGGGCGTGGCGCTTGCCGAACAGGTGGCGCAGGTGAAGTCGCCGGATGGCCGCATCGCGGTGCAGCTGGATCTCAACGGCGAAGGCCGGTTGGCCTACCGCGTGCTGCGCGACGGCAAGCCGGTGATCCGGGACTCGCGGCTGGGCTTCATCTTCCGCAACGGCCGCCAGCTGCTGCGCAACCTGGCGTTGGAAAAACAGGCGCAGCGCAGCGCCGACAGTACCTGGGAGCAGCCCTGGGGCGAGCGCCGCTACGTGCGCGACCACTTCAACGAACTGCGCGCCGGCTTCGTCGAGAAGGACGGCGACCATCGCCGCTTCGACATGGTGTTCCGCGTGTTCGACGACGGCATCGGCTTCCGCTACGACGTGCCGGCGCAGCCAGCGCTGCGCGAGGCGCAGATCGTGCAGGAACTGACCGAGTTCGCCGTCGCCCGTCCGGCCACCGCGTGGTGGATTCCGGCGCTGGAATGGAACCGCGAGGAATACCTCTACCACCGCACGCCGCTTTCCGAGGTGGCGGTGGTGCAGACGCCGATCACCCTGCGCACCGAAGATGGCCTGCACCTGAGCATCCACGAAGCGGCGCTGGTCGACTATGCCGGCATGAACCTGATGCGCGGCGGCGACGGCGAGTTGCGCGCGCTGCTGACGCCCGGCAGCCCGGCGCCGGTGGTGCGCAGGACGCCGTTCGCCACCCCGTGGCGCACGATCACGATCAGCGAGCGCGCCGGCGGGCTGGTCGAATCCAACCTGGTCCTCAACCTCAACGAGCCCAACGCGCTGGGCGACGTGGGCTGGTTCAAGCCGTCGAAATACGTCGGCGTCTGGTGGTCGCTGCACTTGGATACCGAAAGCTGGGCGACTGGCCCGAAGCACGGCGCAACAACGGAACACACCAAGCGCTACATCGACTTCGCCGCCGCCAACGGTTTCCGCGGCGTGCTGGTGGAAGGCTGGAACGTGGGCTGGGACGGTGACTGGTTCGCCAACGGCTGGGGCTTCGATTTCAGCAAACCCACCCCGGACTACGACCTTGCCGCACTGTCGAGGTACGCCGGCGGAAAAGGCGTGCACTTGATCGGCCACCACGAAACCGCCTGTGCGGTCAGCCACTACGAGCGGCAGATGGATGCCGCGTTCGCGAAGTTCGCAGCGCTGGGCATCGACGCGGTCAAGACCGGCTATGTCTGCGATGCCGGCCAGATCGAGCGCCAGGACGCAGCCGGCGCGCCGGTGCTGCGCGAATGGCATGAGGGCCAGTGGATGAGCAACCACCACCTGCGGGTGGTGCGCGACGCGGCCAGGCACCACGTGGCGATCAATGCCCACGAGCCGATCAAGGACACCGGCCTGCGCCGCACGTATCCCAACTGGATCTCGCGCGAAGGCGCACGCGGGATGGAGTTCAACGCCTGGGGCAATCCGCCCAATCCGCCGGAGCACGAGGTCACGCTGGTATTCACCCGCCTGCTGGCCGGGCCGATGGACTACACCCCGGGCGTGCTCAGCCTCACCGGCCGCAACGGGCAGGAAATCCAGAGCACGCTGGCGCGCCAGCTGGCCCTCTACGTCGGCATCTACAGCCCGATCCAGATGGTGGCGGACCTGCCGGAGCATTACGCCGCGCATCCCGAAGCGTTCCGCTTCATCAGGGATGTCGCGGTGGACTGGGACGAGTCGAAGGTGCTGGCCGGCGAGGTGGGCGAGTACGTGGCGATCGCGCGCAAGGCGCGCGGCGCGCCGGAGTGGTTCATCGGTGCGCTGAACGACCGCAGCCCGCGCACGCTGGCGCTGGCGCTGGACTTCCTCGAACCCGGCAAGCGTTACCGCGCGGAGATCTACCGCGACGGCGAGGGTGCTGGGTTCACCGGCGATGCCCGCTTCCGCTTCGTCCGCGAGGAAAAAACCGTGACCCGCGGCGACGTGCTGCCGCTGTGGCTGGCCGGCGGTGGCGGCGCGGCGGTGCACTTGCTGCCGGTTGCGCCGGAAGCGGTTTCCGCGGCGTCGCCCTGAGCCTTGCGCGGACGCTTCGGCGGGCGCCATTGGTTTTTTGCTGCAGGCCAGCATTGGTGCGGGTTGCAGGGCATCTGGCCGCCGCCGCAATGAATACGTATGCAGCATCTTCTGTTGGCCGATGGCACGACTACCATCGCAATGTTCATGTGATGCGCGCCGCGCAGGCATGAGGAGCGGGCGACCACAGTCCGCCATTTCCGAGAACCATTTCTGGAGGGGAACATGGTGCAGTTGAAGCGAAACCTGTTGAGCGTGGCGCTGGCGTCGGCCGCGATGATGCTGACCGCCCAGGCGTCCGCGCAGGAGGCGCAGCCCGCCGCGCAGGACGCGCCGGCCGCGAAGAAGAAGGCGGACGCCAAGAACCTGGATACCGTGGTGGTGACCGGCATCCGCGGCGGCATCGAGCGCGCCATCGACATCAAGAAGGATTCCACCTCGATCGTCGAGGCGATCTCCGCCGAGGACATCGGCAAGCTGCCCGACGTCAGCATCGCCGAATCGATCGCGCGCCTGCCCGGCATTGCTGCGCAGCGCGTGGCAGGCCGTGCGCAGGTCGTCAGCGTGCGCGGCCTGTCGCCCGACTTCTCCACCACGCTGCTCAACGGCCGCGAGCTGGTCAGCACCGGCGACAACCGCAGCGTCGAGTTCGACCAGTATCCGTCCGAGCTGATGGCCGGCGTCACCATCTACAAGACGCCCGACGCCGCGCTGGTGGGCCAGGGTCTGTCCGGCACGATGGACATGCGCACCGTGCGTCCGCTGGACTACGACAAGCCGGTGATCGCGATCAGCGGCCGCTGGCAGCGCAACTCGTTGGGCTCGGCCGCCAACCAGGGCGCCACCGGCAACCGCTTCAACGCCAGCTTCATCGGCCAGTCCGCCAGCCGCACCATCGGTTATTCGATCGGCTACTCGCACTCGGACACGCCGATCCAGGAAAACCAGGTGGGCCTGTACGAACCGTGGGAGAAGATCGGCGACAACTGGCGCCCCGGGGTGGCGGCGGGCACCTACTATTCCAACGGCATCAAGGCGCTGCGCCGCACTGGTTACACCAAGCGCGACGGCGTCATGGCCACGCTCGAGTTCCGGCCGTCCGATGCGTGGATCAGCACGTTCGACGCCTTCCACTCGCAAGCCAAGCAGGAAGACACCGCCAACCAGTTCGAGGTCAACCTCGGCGACTACAACGGTGGCTACGGCCGCCTGAACGTGACCGGCGCCCAGGTCAACGGCAATGGCACCTTCACCGGCGGCACCGCGGAGAACGTGTATCCGCTGGTGCGCGGCATGTACAACCGCCGCAAGGACGAGATCAACGCGTTCGGCTGGAAGAACGAGATGTTCCTCGGCCAGGTGAAGCTGCTCGCGGACGCCAGCTGGTCGAAGGCAAAGCGCAACGAGATCAACCTCGAGAACAACACCCAGCTGGTGCCGGCCCCGCAGCTGGATTCGGTGGTGCTGGACTATACCGGCGGCGGCTTCCCGCAGTTGGACCCGGGGCGTGACTACTCGAATCCCGATGCGCTGTACCTGCGCGGCACCATCTACGGTTCGGGCTACGGCAAGACCCCGCGCGTCGAGGACGAGCTGAGCAGCTTCCGGCTCGGCGGCGAGTTCCCGGTGCCGGCGTCCATGGCCAACGTCTTCTCCGGATTCGACGCGGGCTTCAACTACGCCGACCGCCAGAAGCAGAAGTGGCAGCCGGAAGGCGGCATCAACGTCGGCGCGCAGGGCGATACCACCATCGCTTCCGACCTGCAGTACGGGCTGGTCGACCTGGGCTTCGCGGGCGTGGGCATGATCCCGTCCTGGAACGTCCCGGGCGCCGTCGCCCGCTACATGACCTTCAACCCGGTCGATGACCTCGACTACCTGATCCCGAAGGCCTGGACCGTCACCGAGCGGATCTCCACCGGCTACTTCAAGGCCAACATCGACACCACGTGGGGCTCGGTGCCGGTGCGCGGCAACCTCGGCGTGCAGGTGCAGTACACCGACCAGTCGTCCGATGCCCGCTACTGGGACGCCACCCGGCCCGCGGGCAGCCGCGCGCTGCCGATCCACAAGGGCGCCAAGTACACCGACGTGCTGCCCAGCATGAACCTGGCGTTCTCGCTGGCCAACGACCAGACCGTGCGCGTGGCGCTGGCGCGCCAGGTGGCGCGCGCCCGCGTCGACCAGATGCGCGCTTCGCTCGACTTCGGCGTGGACACCACCACCGGCAAGCCGGGCGGCGGCGGCGGCAACCCGGAGCTGGCGCCGTGGCGCGCCAATGCGTTCGACCTGTCGTGGGAGAAGTACTTCGGGTCCAAGGCGTACATCGCCGCGGCGTACTTCTACAAGGATCTCACCAGCTACATCTTCACCCAGACCCGCGACGGCTACGACTTCACCGACCAGGTGGCGTCGTGGCTGGAAGTCAACGGCAGCACCCTGCCGCCGGGCGTCACGGTGAAGAACACCGGCACCTACAGCGCACCGTTCAACGGCAAGGGCGGCAAGCTGCAGGGCCTGGAGCTGACCGCGTCGTTGCCGCTGGACCTGATGTTCGGCGATGCGTTCACCGGCTTCGGCATGGTGGCCAGCGCCAGCTTCACCGACAGCAGCATCAAGATCCTGGCCCCGGAGAATTCCAGCAGCATCGGCAACGATCCGATCACCCTGCCGGGCTTGTCCAAGCGCGTCTACAACTTCACTGCCTACTACGAGCGCAACGGCTTCGAGTTCCGCGTCAACAACCGTCGCCGCTCGGACTTCATCGGCGAAATCGGCAATTTCGATGGCGCCCGTTCGCTGCGTTACGTGGTCGGCGAGAACATCACCGACGCGCAGGTCAGCTACAGCTTCAGCGACGACAGCAACCTGAAGGGCCTGAGCCTGCTCCTGCAGGCCAGCAACCTGGGAGACGAGTCCTATCGCACCTATGCAGGGACCAAGGACCGTCCGCTGGAAACCATCAAGTGGGGCCGTACCCTGCTGCTGGGCGCCAGCTACAAGTTCTGAAGCCAGCCGCATCCCTGGGCCACAAGCCAGCCCCGCCGGCGTCAGCCGGCGGGGTTTTTCTTTGCGGAAGCGCGGGTATGGCTGGCGCGGGGGAGTGCGCGGTGGTCAGCGCGGCAGCGCCGCCGCCTCGCGCGCCAGCCGGCCGATGCGTTCCCAGTCGCCGGCCTTGATGGCGTCGTCGGGCAGCATCCAAGATCCGCCCACGCAGGCCACGTTCGGCAGCGCCAGGTAGGCGGGCGCTTTCGCGATGTCGATCCCGCCGGTCGGGCAGAACCGCGCCATCGGCAGCGGGCCGGCGAAGCCCTTGAGCGCGGCCACGCCGCCACTGGCCTGGGCGGGAAAGAACTTGAAGCGCTGCCAGCCGTGTTCCAGTCCGCGCATCAGCTCGGAGGCTGTCGCTATTCCGGGAATCAGCGGGATTGCACACGCCTTCGCGGCTTCATACAGCGCATCGGTGCAGCCGGGCGAGATGGCGAACTGCGCGCCGGCCGCTTCGACGCGATGCAGGTCGGCTTCGCCCAGCACCGTGCCGGCGCCAACGCAGGCCTGCGGCAGTTCGCGCGCCAGCAGGGCGATGGCGTCCAGTGCGCAGGCGGTGCGCAGGGTCACTTCCAGCACCGGCAGGCCGTTATCGGCCAGCGCCCGGCACAGCGGCAGTGCATCTTCGATGCGTTCGATGGTGATGACCGGCACCACCGGCGCACGGGCGAACACGGCGTCGACGAGCTGGCTGTGGCGTGCGGTGTCGAGCATGTTCAGAGCTCCGTGGCGCGCAGCGCGCAGGCGGCGCCGAGCAGGCCGGGGTGGGGGTGGGTGATGACCTGGACCGGCAGGGACTCCAGCAGCGGCGCCATCCGTCCCTTGGCGAGGAAGCGTTCGCGGAACGCGCTGCTGCGCAGGAACGGGATGAAGCGCGGCACGATCCCACCGGCGATGACCACGCTGCGGGCGCCGTGGATCAGCGCGCAGTCGCCGGCCACGCTGCCGAGCACGGCGCAGAAGCGGGCGAGGGCGCGGCGCGCGGCCTGGTCGTGGCCGCCCAGCGCGGCCGCCACCACCTCGGCAGGATCGCGCAGGGCCGGGGCGCGCAGCGTGGTTTCCCCGGGTTGCGGCAGCTGCCCCGGCAGCACCGCGCCGCTGCCGCGCAGGACCGCGTCGATTTCGGACAGGCCCTTGCCGCACAGCAGGCGCTCGGTGGAGGTGCGCCCGTGCTGCGCCGTCAGCCACGCCGAGATCGCGCGCTCCTCGTCGCCGATCGGGGCGAAGCCGACGTGGCCGCCTTCGGTTTCCACCACGTGCCAGCCGTTCGCTTCCGACCCCACCAGCATCGCAACGCCCAGTCCGGTACCGGGGCCGAGTACGCTGACCGGGCCGCGCTGCGGCGGCTCCGGCGCGCCGTGCAGGGTCAGCAGGTGTTCCGGCGACAGCGCCGGGATCGCCCAGGCCACCGCCCCGAAGTCGTTGAGCATGCGCAGTTCGGAAAGTCCCAGCG
This sequence comes from Thermomonas sp. XSG, assembly GCF_014678725.1. Taxonomy (NCBI): domain Bacteria; kingdom Pseudomonadati; phylum Pseudomonadota; class Gammaproteobacteria; order Lysobacterales; family Lysobacteraceae; genus Thermomonas; species Thermomonas sp. XSG. The sequence continues at coordinate 2,680,877 of NZ_CP061497.1, forward strand.
TGCGCTGCAGTTCGCTGCGCGAGAACGACCAGGCCCGGTTGGTCAGGCGGATCTCATCGCTGCCCACCGGGCAGGCCACCGCCAGCGCCGCGCGTGCCGGCTGGTCGGCGACGCCGGCCAGGTAGTGTTCGATGGCGTGCTGCAGGCTGGCGAAGTCGGCATTCGGCAGCGACTTCGATTCGTGCAGTTTGATCGTCGGCGCAGCCAGGTCGACCAGCGCGAAGCGCGCGTTGGTGCCGCCGATGTCGCCGACCAGGGCGAGGCTGGAATGGCTCATGCGGGGTGCCCGAACAGCGAGCAGGCGCCACCCTCGGCCGAGCCGACGCCGCTGCGCATCAGCGCGAACAGCTCGCGGCCCATTCCCGACTGGTTGCCGGCGAGCTCCGGCAGCACCACCTCGCGTGCCTGCCATTCGGCGGCGTCCACCAGCACGTCCATGCTGCCGGCTTCGGCATCGATGCGGACCAGGTCGCCGTCGCGCAGTTTCGCCAGCGCGCCGCCATCGGCGGCCTCCGGGGTCACGTGGATGGCCGCCAGCACCTTGCCGGACGCGCCGGACATGCGGCCGTCGGTGAGCAGGGCGACGCGCTGGCCGCGGTCCTGCAACGCCGCCAGCGTCGGGGTGAGCTTGTGCAGTTCCGGCATGCCGTTGGCGCGCGGGCCCTGGCCGCGCACCACCGCGATGAAGTCGCCTTCCAGCCCGCCAGCCTTGAACGCCGCCAGCAGTGCGTCCTGCGATTCGAAGATCCTTGCCGGTGCCTGGTGGCGGCGGTACTGCGGCGCCACCGCCGAGATCTTGACCACCGCGCGGCCCAGGTTGCCCTGCAGCCGGCGCAGGCCGCCCTCGCTGTCGAACGGTGCGGAGACCGGGCGCACGATCTCGGTATCGCGCGAGGCGGCCGGCGGGTCGCGCCAGCGCAGCGCAAGATCATCCAGATAGGGCTGCCGGGCCTGCTGGCGCAGGCTGCCGCCGTGCACGCACAGGATGTCCTCGTGCAGAAGGCCAGCATCCAGCAGCTGCGAGATCACGAAGCCCATGCCACCGGCGGCCTCGAAATGGTTCACGTCGGCGGCACCGTTCGGATACACCCGCGCCAGCAACGGGGTGGCCTTGGAGAGTTCGTCGAGGTCGTTCCAGTCGATCAGCAGGCCGGCGGCGCGCGCGACCGCGACCAGGTGCAGGGCGTGGTTGGTGGAGCCGCCGGTGGCCGCCAGCCCGACCATCGCATTGACAATGGCTTTCTCGTTGACGGTCTGCGCGAGCGGGCGGTAGTCCGCGCCCAGCGCGGTGATGCGCAGCGCCTGTTCGGCCGCCGCCACGGTCAGCGCGCTGCGCAGCGGCCCGTTCGGCGGCACGAAGGCGGTGCCGGGCAGGTGCAGGCCCATCACTTCCATCAGCATCTGGTTGGAATTGGCGGTGCCATAGAAGGTGCAGGTGCCGGGCGCGTGGTAGGACGCGGCTTCCGCATCCATCAGTTCGTCCTGCGTCGCTTGCCCCAGCGCATAACGCTGGCGCACCTCGGCCTTCTGCTTGTTGGGAATGCCGGAAGGCATCGGCCCGGCGGGCACGAAGATCACCGGCAGGTGGCCGAAGCTGAGCGCGCCGATCAGCAGGCCGGGCACGATCTTGTCGCACACGCCCAGGCACAGGACCGCGTCGAAGCTGTCGTGCGAGAGCGAGACCGCGGTGGCCAGCGCGATCACGTCGCGCGAGAACAGCGACAGCTCCATGCCGTCGCGGCCCTGGGTCACGCCGTCGCACATCGCCGGCACGCCGCCGGCCACCTGCGCGCTGCCGCCGGCGTTGCGCGCGGCCATGCGGATCAGCGAGGGGTACTGCTCCATCGGCTGGTGCGCGCTGAGCATGTCGTTGTAGGCCGTGACGATCCCGATGTTGCCGCCGCGCCCGCCGCGCAGCGCCGGCTTGTCCTCGCCGGAGGCGGCGAAGGCATGCGCCTGGTTGCCGCAGGACAGCTTGTAGCGGTACGGACCGGCCGCGCGCGCGGCGTCCATCCGCGCGAGGTAGTCGCGGCGCGTCGCCAGGCTGCGCTCGGCGATGCGGGCGGTGACGCGTTCGACGGCGGGATGCAGCGCGGCGGTGGACATCATGGGCTCCAGTGGATGTGGATGGGGGCCGGCGCGGGCGCGTGCAGCAGCGCGGCAACCGGGTACGGCGCGTGCGGCTCCTGCTGGACGCGGCGCAGGATCGCGCGTTTGTCCTGGCCGCTCACGACCAGGTGCACGGCGCGCGCGCGCAGCAGCCGCGGCAGGGTCAGGCTGATCCGCGCGAACGGGGCTTCCGGCGGCAGCGGATCGGGCAGGGTGGCGATGGCGTCCATGCCGCTGTCCATCGCCAGCCCGTCGGCGAGATTCGCGGCGCCGGGGAACAGCGAGGCGAAGTGGCCGTCCGCGCCCATGCCGAGCAGGACGGCGTCGAACGGTTCGGGATGGGCGGCCAGCAGCGTGCGCGCCTGCGCGAGCGAGGCATCGATATCCCCGTCGGTGGCGGTCAATGGCTGCACGCCGATGTTGGCGTCGCCCGCGAACGCCTTGCGCAGGTTGCCCAGGTTGCACGCCGGGTGATCGTGCGGCACGCAGCGCTCGTCGGTAGGCAGGGCCTCGATGTGGCCGCCGAGCTGCGCGTTCGCCAGGTGCGCATACACCGGCAGCGGCGTGCGGCCGCCGGCCAGCGCGAGGAAGGCGCTGCCGCGCGCCGCGATGGCGGCGCGGCAGGCCGCTTCGAACGTTTCGGCGACGCCGGCCACCAGCGTGGAGGCATCGAGGTAATCGCGTTCGATCCAACCCATCGCTGCCGTCCTCATTCGCGCCAGCCGTGGCCGCTGCGGTCGATCAGCGACACCGACGCGCTGGGTCCCCACGTGCCGGCGGGGTAGGGTTTGGGGACCATGCCGATGCTGCGCCAGCCCTCGGCGATGGCATCGACCCACTGCCATGCCGCCTCGGTCTCGTCGCGGCGCACGAACAGCGTGCCGTTGCCCTCGATCGCATCCAGATAGAGGCGCTCGTAGGCGATGCGCTTGCGCGCGTTGAGGAATTCCTCGTGGAAGTCCAGGTCCAGCGCCACCTGCGACAGGCGCAGGCCGGCGCGATCCAGCCCCGGGGTCTTGCTCATCAGGTCCAGCTCGATGCGCTCTTCCGGCTGCAGCTTGATGAGCAGCCCATTGGGCCGCATGTCGGTGTCCGCCGGGCCGCCGAAGATCGAATACGGCACCTTGCGGAACTGGATGTAGATCTCGGTGCTGCGCGCGGGCAGCCGCTTGCCGGTGCGCAGGTAGATCGGCACCCCCGACCAGCGCCAGTTGTCCACGTGCGCGCGCAGGGCGACGAAGGTCTCGGTGCGGCTGGCGCGGCCCAGCTCCTCGGCGTAGCCCGGCACCACCCGGCCTTCACTGGCGCCGGCGGTGTACTGGCCGATCACCGATTCGGTGGCCACGTTGCCGCGGTCGACCGGCCGCAGCGAGCGCAGCACCTTGATCTTCTCGTTGCGCACCGCGGTGGGCTCGAAGCGCGCCGGCGGCTCCATCGCGACCAGGCACAGCAGCTGCAGGAGATGGTTCTGCAGCATGTCGCGCAGCGCGCCGGACTCGTCGTAGTAGTCGCCGCGGCCCTCCACGCCGACCGTCTCGCCGACGGTGATCTGCACCTGCTCGATGTGGCGGGCGCTCCACAGCGGCTCGAACAGCGAATTGCCGAAGCGCAGGGCGATCAGGTTCTGCACCCCCTCCTTGCCGAGGTAGTGGTCGGTGCGGAAGATCCGCTCCTCGTCGAAGGCCATGGCAACGCTGTCGTTGATGGCGATGGCAGAGGCCAGGTCCTTGCCGATCGGCTTCTCCAGCATTACCCGGGTGCCCGGGCCGGCGACGCCGTTGGCGGCCAGCGCCTGGCAGGCGGGGCCGTAGAACTTCGGCGCGGTACTCATGTGGTAGAGCACGTCGCCGTTGCGCAGCGCTTCCACCCTGCCGGCCAGCGCCTGCATCGAGGTGGCGTCGTCGGCGCTGGCTGCGCAGTAGTCCAGCCGCTCCAGCAGGCCGCGCAGGGCCTCCTCGCTGCGTTCGGCAGCGGGGACGCGCTCGGCGATGCTGGTGGCCACCAGATCGGCGAATCCTTCCCGATCCAGCTCGCTACGCGCGGTGCCGAGGATGCGCATGCCATCCGGCAGCAGGTGCTCGGCCTGCAGGCTGTAGAGCGAGGGCAGCAGCATCCGCCGGGCAAGGTCGCCGGTGGCGCCGAAAATGGTCAGCAGCGAAGCTGGCATGGCTTGCGACACGGAGTCGTTCCGGCAAGGGTTCCACCGCAGCTTAATATGCTTGGCGCGGGGTGTTGCGGTGCACACGTTTGCAGTCGTTTCACCCGGGCCGGCCGGAACCGCGTGGCGGAACCGGCAATACGCCTAGGTATCGCGCGAGTGTCGTGTTTACAATCGAGGTTTCCCCCTTGGGCCAGTCCATGACCCGCGCTTCATCGTTCACCCGCGAGCAGCTCCTGGCCAGCGCACGCGGCGAGCTGTTCCCGAACAGCCTGGCCCGCCTGCCGGCCGATCCGATGCTGATGTTCGACCGCATCGTCGAGATCAACGACGGCGGCGGCGCCCACGGCAAGGGCTTCGTCCGCGCCGAGCTCGATATCCGCCCCGACCTCTGGTTCTTCCAGTGCCATTTCCTCGGCGACCCGGTGATGCCCGGCTGCCTGGGACTGGATGCGATGTGGCAACTGGTCGGCTTCTACCTGACCTGGCTGGGCGCGCCCGGCCGCGGCCGGGCGCTGGGCTGCGGCGAGGTGAAGTTCACCGGCCAGGTGCTGCCCACCGCCAAGGTGGTGACCTACGAGATCGACGTGACCCGCGTGATCAACCGCAAGCTGGTGGTGGCGCAGGCCGATGCGCGCACCCTGGTCGACGGCCGCGAGATCTACACCGCCAAGGACCTGCGGGTGGGCCTGTTCACTTCCACGGAGAGCTTCTGACATGCGTCGCGTCGCCATCACCGGCATGGGCATCACCTCCTGCCTCGGCAACGATCTCGATACGGTCTCGCGCGCGCTGCGCGAGGGCCGCTCCGGCATCCGCACGCTGCCCGATTCGGTGGAGCGCGGCCTGCGCAGCCAGGTCGGCGGCGCGGTCGACATCGACCTTGACGCCGTGATCGACCGCAAGCTCAAGCGCTTCATGAGCGATGCCGCGGCCTACAGCTACGTCGCCCTGCGCGATGCCATCGCCGACGCGGGCCTGTCCGAAGCGCAGGTCAGCAACCCGCGTACCGGCCTGATCGCAGGCTCCGGCGGTGGTTCCAGCCGCTGGCAGGTGGAGACCGCCGACATCCTGCGCGACCGCGGCGTGCGCAAGGTCGGCCCGTACATGGTGCCGCGCACGATGTGCTCCACGGTGTCGGCGAACCTCGCCACCGCCTTCAAGATCAAGGGCCTGAGCTATTCGATCAGCGCCGCCTGCGCGACGTCCGCGCACTGCATCGGCGCCGGCGCCGACCTGATCCGCCATGGCGCGCAGGACATCGTGTTCGCCGGTGGCGGCGAGGACCTGGACTGGACGATGACGGTGATGTTCGACGCGATGGGCGCGCTGTCGTCCGGTCGCAACGACGAGCCGGAGAAGGCATCGCGCCCCTACGACGCGGGCCGCGACGGCTTCGTCATCGGCAGTGGTGGCGGCATGCTGGTGCTGGAGGACTGGGACCACGCGGTGGCGCGCGGTGCGCATATCCACGCGGAACTGGTGGGCTACGGCGTGACCTCCGATGGCGCGGACATGGTGGCGCCGAGCGGCGAGGGTGCGGTGCGCTGCATGCGCATGGCGCTGGAGGGCGTCCAGCGCCCGGTCGACTACCTCAACACCCACGGCACTTCCACGCCGCTGGGCGACATCGTCGAATTGAACGCGGTGCGCGAGGTGTTCGGCGATGCGGTGCCGCCGATTTCCTCCACCAAGGCACTGAGTGGCCATTCTCTGGGTGCGGCCAGCGTGCACGAGGCGATCTACAGCCTGCTGATGCTGCGCGACGGCTTCATCGCCGGCTCGGCCAACATCGACAACCTCGATCCCGGTGCCGAAGGCTTCCCGATCGCGCGCGAGAGCCGCGACGCCAGGCTCGACGTGGTGATGTCCAACAGCTTCGGCTTCGGCGGCACCAACGCCGCGCTGGTGTTCGCGCGGGCCTGAGGCCCGTCGAGCCGGCCACGAAGCCCGGCCGCCGCTTGCACGGCGGTCCTCCCACGATGACCCTGCCCATGTCGCCCCCCGGCGGCAGCGGCGGGGTTTTTTCGTGATCGAGATGGCGGATTCGCATGCAGGATAGCGGTAAAATACAATCATATTGATGTTTTAAACATTAATTATGCTGTTCCTTGTTGCATCGTCCGGAGCGGAGAGCCCGTGATCACTTCAGCCCAGATGCGCGCCGCGCGCGCCCTGCTTGGCATCGACCAGAAGATGCTGGCGCAGATGGCCGGCCTGTCCCTGCCCACCATCCAGCGCATGGAACTCAGCCGCGGACATGTGCGCGGCGTGGTCGATTCGCTGGTCAAGGTGGTGGCCGCGCTGGATGCGGCCGGGGTGGAGCTGATCGGCGAGCGCGTCGCCAGCGGTGGCGGCGGACGCGGCGTGCGGCTCAAGTCGGAGGAGGATGCATGATCGCGTTGGTCGAGGCCGCGCGCGCGGGGCTGTTCCGGCGCGCCCACTGGCTGCCCAACATCACCGCCGGTGTGATCGTCGGGGTGGTGGCGCTGCCGCTGGCGATGGCGTTCGCCATCGCGTCCGGGGTCAAGCCGGAGCAGGGGCTGTATACGGCGATCATCGCCGGCATCGCGGTGTCGCTGTTCGGTGGCTCGCGGGTCCAGATCGCCGGACCCACCGGTGCGTTCATCGTGATCCTTGCGGGGGTGGTCGCGCAGTACGGGGTCAGTGGCCTGCTGTTGGCCACACTGATGGCCGGGGTGATCCTGGTGGCGATGGGTCTGGCGCGCCTGGGCGCAGTGATCCGCTTTATTCCCGACCCGGTGATCGTGGGGTTCACCGCCGGCATCGCGGTGATCATCTGGGTCGGGCAGTGGCAGTACTTCTTCGGGCTGCCCGCGCCGGGCGGCGGGCCGTTCTACCTGAAGACCTGGCAGCTGCTGCAGTCATTCGGCCAGCTGCACACGGCCACCTCGCTGCTGGCCCTGCTCAGCCTCGCGCTGGCGGTCTGGGGCTCGCGCATTCCCGGCCTGGCACGCGTGCCCGGGCCGCTGCTGGCGATGGTCGTGGCCACCGCCGTGGTGATGGCCTTCGACCTGCAGGGCGTCGCCACCATCGAGTCCACCTTCGGTGCCATCCCGCGCGCGCTGCCGGCGCTGCAGTTGCCCGAGGTTGGCTTCGACCGGCTGGTGGAGCTGCTGCCGGCGGCGTTCACCATCGCCATGCTCGGCGCGATCGAGTCGCTGCTGTCGGCGGTGGTGGCCGACGGCATGGCCGGGACCCGCCACGATTCCAACCAGGAGCTGATCGGGCAGGGCGTGGCCAACATCCTGTCGCCGCTGTTCGGCGGCATCGCCGCCACCGGCGCGATCGCGCGCACCGCCACCAACATCCGCAACGGCGGCACCTCGCCGCTGGCGGGCGTGGTCCACGGGATCACGCTGGTGCTGATCCTGCTGGTGCTGGCGCCCTACGCCGGCAAGGTGCCACTGGCGGCGCTGGCGGCAATCCTATTCCTGGTGGCGTGGAACATGAGCGAGGCGCGCCGCTTTGTGCGGATGGTGCGGCAGGCGCCGCGCGCCGACGTGGCGATCCTGCTGATCACCTTCGTCCTGACCATCGTCACCGACCTCGTGGTGGCGGTGAACATCGGCGTGATCCTGGCCATGTTCCAGTTCATGCGCCGGATGAGCGCCTCGGTGTCGGTGGTGGAGCATGGCCAGGCCAGCCTGCGCCATGAACTGGCTGAGGCCGGGCTGGATACGCTGCCGAAGGACGTGCTGGTCTATGCCATCGAGGGGCCGTTCTTCTTCGGCTCGGTCGACTCGCTGGAGCGCGCGCTGTCGTGGTCGCGGGAGCCCCCGCGCTGGGTGCTGCTGCGGCTGGAGCGGGTGCCGCTGGTGGACGCCACCGGCCTCAAGCGGCTGGAGTCGACCATCGAGAACCTGCGCGGTCGCGGCGTGCATGTGCTGCTGAGCGGCGCCAACCTGCGCGTGCTGCGCAAGCTGGTGCGCGCGGAGATCGTGCGCCGTGACGGGCCGCCGGTCTATTTCGGCGATCTCGCCACCGCGCTGCGCCACGTGGACGCAGCGCGGGGGACGGACTACAGCACCTCGGAAGCGTAGTCCGCCAGGCGCGAACGCTCGCCGCGGCGCAGGGTGACGTGGGCGCTGTGCATCCAGGTCTTGAAGCGGTCCACCGCGTAGGTCAGGCCGGAGGTGGTTTCGGTCAGGTAGGGCGTGTCGATCTGCTCGACGTTGCCCAGGCAGACGATCTTGGTGCCGGGGCCCGCGCGCGTGATCAGCGTCTTCATCTGCTTGGGGGTGAGGTTCTGCGCCTCGTCCAGGATCAGGTAGCGGGACAGGAAGGTGCGCCCGCGCATGAAGTTCATCGAGCGGATCTTGATCCGCGAGGCCAGCAGGTCGTTGGTAGCCGCGCGGCCCCAGGCACCGCCGTCCTGGTTGTGGGTCAGCACTTCCAGGTTGTCGGTGAGTGCGCCCATCCACGGCGTCATCTTCTCTTCCTCGGTGCCGGGCAGGAAGCCGATGTCCTCGCCCACGCTCACGGTGGCGCGGGTCATGATGATCTCGCGGTAGCGCTGCTGGTCCATCGTCTGCGCCAGGCCTGCGGCCAGCGCCAGCAGGGTCTTGCCGGTGCCGGCGGTGCCGAGCAGGGTGACGAAGTCGATGTCCGGGTCCATCAGCGCGTTGAGCGCGAAGTTCTGCTCGCGGTTGCGCGCGGTGATGCCCCAGACCGAATGCTGGGCGTGGCGGAAGTCGTCGACGATCCGCAGGGTGACCCGGTCGCCCTCCACCTTGGCCACCTTCAGCTCCGACTGCTCGTCGCCGGGGAGGAAGGTGAACTGGTTGGGATACCAGTCCTCGTCGTCGCTGCGGGTGATCTCGTAATAGGTGCGGCCCTTGTCGGTCCACGACTTCAGGTCCGTGCCGTGGCGTTGCCAGAAGTCCTCCGGCAGCGGCGTGGCGCCGGTGTAGAGCAGGCTGAAATCGTCCAGTGCGCGGTCGTTCTCGTAGTCCGCGCTGACGATCCCGGCGATCGAGGCCTTGATCCGCAGGTTGATGTCCTTGGACACGAACACCACGTCCGCCTCGGGCTGCTCGTCCTTCAGCGCCAGGATCGCCCCGAGGATGGCGTTGTCCGGTACCACGGCGCCGAACCGCTTGCCGGCATCGAAATTGCCGGTCTGGAAGCGCAGGCAGCCGGTGCTGGCGGCGCCGCGCAACTGCAGGGCGCCCGGACGCTGCAGGGCGATGCCGCGGGTGACGTCGGTGCTGCCGTGCGCTTCGATCAGCTCGTTGAGGAATCGGCTGACCTGGCGCGCATTGCGGCTGGATTCGCTGGTGCCCTTCTTGCCATTGTCCAGCTCCTCCATCACCTGCATCGGCAGGTAGACATCGTGCTCCTCGAACTTGAACAGTGCGGTGGGGTCGTGCATCAGCACGTTGGTGTCGAGGACATAGATGCGCTTGTTCCGGGTCATGCGGAAATACCTTTGGTCGGACAGCAGCAGGCCACCGCGTCCCGCGGAGCGGGGCAGTGGGCAAGGATGGAAACGGGGACGGTCACGTGGCCTGCGCGGCCTGCACTGCGTCTAGCACGGCCCGTGCATGGCCGGGGACCTTCACCGGCTGCCATTTCTGGCGCACCACGCCGGCGGGATCGATCAGGAAGGTGCTGCGGACAATGCCGACGTATTCGCGGCCATACAGTTTCTTCGGCTGCACCACCCCGAACGCGTCGCAGAGCGCGCCGTCGGCATCGCTGACCAGGTCGAACCTGAACCCCTGCTTGGTGCAGAAGTTCCTGTGCGACTTCAGCGAGTCCTTGGACACGCCCAGCACGGTTGCGCCGGCGTCGTTGAACTCGGGCAGCAGCGCGTTGAAGTCCAGCCCTTCGGTGGTGCAGCCGGGGGTGGAGTCCTTGGGGTAGAAGTACAGCACCAGCCAGCGGCCGGCATAGTCGCCAAGCGTGGCGGACTTGTCGCTGGAAAGCGCGAGCGGCAGGTCGGGGATGCGGTCGCCGGTGTCGAGCATCAGTACTTCATCGGATCCATGATGGCGTCGAGGTTCAGATGGTCGCAGAACTCGAGGAAATCGTCGCGCAGCGCGGCGATGTGCATGTCCGCCGGCACCCCGATGGTCAGCTGCGCCGAGAACATGTCGGCGCCGGTCTGCATCGCCCGGTAGCGCGAACAGTGCAGGCTTTCGATGGTGATGCACTGATGGTCGAAGAAGTCGGCCAGCTGGAACAGGATGCCCGGCTTGTCGGCGGCGATCACTTCCACCACGTACGGCAGCAGGCTGGACTGCAGCGCCTTCGGACCGGTGCGGTACCACACCAGCTTCAGGCCTTCCTCGCGCTCCAGCTTGGTCAGCATGGTCTCGAGCTTGGCCACCGCGTCCCAGGAGCCCGTGACCAGCGCGGTGACCGACACGTCCCGCCCCACCGTGGCCAGCCGCGTATCGACCAGGTTGCAGCCTGAGTCGGCGATGCGGCGGGTGACGGCCAGCAGCGGCGACTGCGGATGCGTGGTGTACGCGTTGATCAGCAGGTGGTTCTCGTTCGGCTGGGGCCGTGGGGCGGCGGTTTTGCTCAAAGCGGGGGATCCAGACGTGGGGAAGTGCCGCCAGTACATGGCAGCATGGTCGCCAGCATACTTGCCGGCGCTTTCGAGCCGCAAGTAAGATCAAGGCCATACGCGAGTTTCCCCCATGCGCCCCGCGTCCCGCGCGGCGCCTTGCCCGAGCCTTTCCCCTTGCGACTTTCCGGCAGCATCACCGCCCTGGCGACGCCGTTCACGGCCGCCGGCGATATCGATTTCTCCGCCTGGGAGCGGCTGCTGCATGCGCAGCTGGAGGCGGGCACGCAGGCGGTAGTGGTGGCGGGATCCACCGGCGAGGCCGCCGCGCTGTTCGATGACGAGTACGACCGCCTGCTGGCCGCCGCGGTGGAGTTCGCGGCCGGCCGGATGCCGGTGCTGGCCGGTACCGGCCAGTCCAATACCGCCAAGACCGTCCGCTTCAACCGGCGGGTGGCCGCGCTGGGCGCGGATGCCGCGCTGGTGGTGACACCCCCCTACGTGCGCCCCACCCAGGCCGGATTGCTGGCGCATTTCCGCGCGGTGGCCGACGACGGCGGGCTGCCGGTGGTGCTGTACAACGTGCCCGGCCGCACCGGCTGCGACATGGTGCCGGATACCGTCGGCGAGCTTTCGGTGCACGCCAACATCGTCGGCATCAAGGAAGCGCGCGGCGAGGAGGACCGGATGGCGGCGCTGTTGCCGCTGCGCCGCGAGGATTTCGCGGTGCTCAGCGGCGATGACCCCACCGCGGTGCGTGCCATGCTGGCCGGCGCCGACGGGGTGGTGTCGGTCGCCTCCAACGTGGTCCCGGCCACCTTCCGCCGCCTGTGCGACCTGGCCTGCGGCGGCGATGCGGCCGGAGCGCAGGCGCTGGACGAGGCGCTGGCCGAGCTCTACCACTTCCTCGGGGTGGAACCCAATCCGATCCCGGTGAAGGCGCTGCTGGCGCTGGCCGGCATCGGCCATGGCCTGCGCCTGCCGCTGCAACCGCTATCATCCGCGCATGCCGGGCAGGCCGCCCGCCTGCACGCGGCCATCCGTCAACTCGAACAACGCAGCCGCGCCGACGCGGCCTGACAGGAGATCCAGATGCACCGCATGTTCCGCGCGTCCACGGCCGCCCCGCTCGTCGCCATCCTGCTGGCAACCAGCCTGTCCGGCTGCCACTGGTTCAAGAAGAAGAACGAGCTGTACACCCAGAGCGGCGAATCGCGCCCGCTGGAAGTGCCGCCGGACCTGGACCGTCCCGCGGCCGACCGGGCCATGGCGCTGCCGACCGTCGGCAGCAGCGTCACTGCTTCCGGCGCGCAGGCGGCCCGGCCGGGTGCAGTCGCCCCGGTGGGCTTCAACGCCGCAGGCGAGCGCGACGCCGTCTTCGCCAAGGTCGGCGAAGTGCTGGCCACCACCAGCGGCGTGAAGGTTGCCAGCAAGGCCGAGATCCTCGGCACTTACGACGTCGACTACATGGACAGCAAGTTCCTGGTGCGCGTGACCAAGGCGGGCGAGGGTACCTATGTCTCCGCGGTGGATCCGCGCGGCCTGCCGCCCAGCGGCGAGGCCGCGGGCAAGCTGATCGGCGCGCTCAAGGCGGCGATCGCTCCGTAACGCGGGCGCTCCCTGCGGCTGGCCCGGGGGTTGGATGCAGTCCCCGGGGCGCGTTGCCAGGACATCCTGCGTGCGCTTCGCGTCTCCCGCACCAGGCCTCGTTCGTTCTGGGTCGCGTCATGCGCGATCCAGAACGCCGCGCTGGTGTGGCAGATGCGTTCGGCAAGCGCCCGCCGCGATGTGTGCAGGCAAGTAGATCGCATGCGCGGCCGGTGTGGCCGCGTTGCGCGGCAATTCGGCGCGTCGCGGGCGGCGAATGGCCGGTGGACCCCGCCGGATCAGCGTTCCAGCAGCGGCAGTTTGTCCGGCTTGCCGTCCCATTCCGCGGCGTCGGCCGGCGGATCCTTGCGCACCGTCAGCACCGGCCATTCCTTTGCCAGTTCGGCGTTCAGGCCGATGAATACTTCCTGGCCTGCGGGGACGTCCTCTTCCGGGAAGATCGCGCCCACCGGGCACTCGGGCTCGCACAGGGTGCAGTCGATGCACTCGTCGGGGTCGATCACCAGGAAGTTCGGGCCCTCGTGGAAGCAATCGACCGGGCACACCTCGACGCAGTCGGTGTGCTTGCACTTGATGCAGTTTTCGGTGACGACAAAGGGCATGGCGCGAATTCCGTGGAGCGTTGCTGCGAAGTGCGTAGTTTAACGCGGGCGGCGCCGGTTACTGCAGTTCGCGCAGGTCCAGCCGGCGCAGGCGCGGGGCCAGCCGGGCGGTGGTGGCGACGACGCCCAGAGTCACGAACCCGCCCACGATCATCGCCGGCACCAGCCCCATCAGTCTCGCCATCACACCGTCGTAGAAGGCGCCCAGTTCGTTCGAGGAGCTGACGAAGATACCGTTGATCGACGACACCCGGCCGCGCATCTCGTCCGGGGTGACCAGCTGCATGATGGTGGAGCGCATCACCACCGACACGCCGTCGCAGACGCCGTACAGCACCAGCAGCAGCGTCGACAACCACAGGTGGCGGGACAGCGCGAAGGCCATGGTGCACAGGCCGAAGCAGGCCACCGCCAGCAGCAAAACCCGCCCGGCATGCCGCTGCAGCGGGTGGCGGGTCAGCCACAGCGCGATCACGATGGAGCCGACCGCCGGCGCGGCGCGCAGGATGCCCAGCGCCTCGGGACCTTCGTGCAGGATGTCCTTGATGAAGGCCGGCAGCATCGACATCGCCCCGCCCAGCAGCACCCAGAACATGTCCAGCGCCATCGCGCCCAGCATGATCTGGTTGCCCGCGACGAAGCGTGCGCCCTCGGCGATGCTGCGGAAGATCGGGCCGCGCTGTTGCGGCAGGGCTGGCTCGGACACCGGCATCGCCAGCAGGGTGGCGGCGGCCAGCAGGGCGACCGCCGTGCCCACCGCATAGGCCACGGGCTTGCCCGCCGCCCCCACCAGCACGCCGCCGGCGGCCGGGCCAAGCACCAGCCCGATCTGGAACACCACACTGCCCAGGCTGGCACCGTGGCCGAACTGGGCGCGCTGCAGCACGCGCGCGAACAGCGCGTTGTAGACGGGGCCGAGGAAGGAGCGGCCGATGCCGCCTACCGCCACCGCCAGATAGATGGGCCAGGTGCCATGGGTGGGCAGGGCGCCGCTCGCAATCAGCGCCAGCACGCCGGCATTGACCGCCAGCAGGGTGCAGGCCGCCGCACCCAGCTTGCGCCGCGGCAGGTGGTCGACCAGATACCCGGAGAAAGGCGCGATGCAGAAATACGGCACCACTTCCGCCAGCCCCACCAGCCCCAGCGCCAGCGGATCACCGGTGAGCTCGTAGATGTGCCAGCCGACCGTGACCGCGACGATCTGGTAGGACAGCAGGGTGCAGATGCGGTACAGCAGCAGCCAGCGGAAGCCGCGGCTGTGCAGCGGCGGGGCCGGCGCCGCGCTCATTCCGGCAGGGCGGCGCGGGCGCGTTCGCGGATGAAGGCCAGCAGCGCGGCCAGGCCGTTGCTGCGGGTCGGCGACAGGTGCTTGGACAGCCCGATGGAGGCGATGTAGTCCGGCTCGGTGGCGATGATTTCCGCCGCGCTGCGCCCGGAATACACGCGCAGGGCCAGGTAGACCAGGCCCGAGACGATGGCGGAGTCGCTGATCGAGTGGAAATCGAGCCGCTCCGCATCACCGTCTGCCACGATCCAGACCAGCGACTGGCAGCCCTGCAGGCGATGCTCCTCGGTCTTCCATGCGTCGGGGAACTCGGGCAGCTTGCGGCCGAGGTCGATCAGGTACTGGTAGCGCTCCGACCAGTCGCCGAAGAAGCCGAATTCATCGGCAATGGCAGCTTGGGCGTCGGCGGCGGTAGGCTCGAGCGGGAAGGGGGAGTTGGTCATGTCGTTCCTTGGGACTTGCTTGTTGCCCTCCATGGCGCTGCAACCATTGATCCTGTTCGTCCGGCCCGGCCATCCATGGACGGGTGCCCGGCAGCGCAGCCGGTGCCGACAGGACGCCGGCTAGATGCGCTTCCTCACCCAGCGCACGCCCTGCGGCGTGTCCTCAAGCAGGATGCCTTCGTCGGCCAGCTGCTGGCGGATTGCGTCGGCGCGGGCGAAGTCGCGGGCCTGCTTGGCGGCGCCGCGTTCGTCCACCAGCGCCTGGATGCGGGCGTCGTCGTCACCGGAGGCGCCGCGCGCGAACCAGTCGGCCGGCGCCTGCTGCAGGAGTCCCAGTACCATGCCGGCGCCCAGCAGCTGCGCCTTCAGCGCGGCCTTGTCTTCCGTCGATGTGGCCTTGCGCGCCTCGCCGGCGATGCGGGCGATCTCCGCGAGCGCCGCCGGGGTGTTGAGGTCGTCATCCAGCGCCGCCTCGATGCTGGCCGGCGTGGCCGGCACGGCATCGACATCCGCCAGGTCGCGAAGGGTGCCGTACAGCCGGTCCAGCGTGCGCACGCACTGCTCGATCAGCCCGTCCGACCATTCCAGCGGCTGCCGGTAGTGCGCGGAGAGCAGCGCGTAGCGCAGCGCTTCCGGTGGGTGCTGCCGCACCAGGTCGTGCACGCGCTGGATGTTGCCGACCGACTTGGCCATCTTGGCGCCGCCGAAGTTCAGCATGCCGTTGTGCAGCCAGAACCGCGCGAACGGCTTGCCGCCGTGGGCGCATTCGCTCTGCGCCACTTCGTTCTCGTGGTGCGGGAACTGCAGGTCCACGCCGCCGGCATGGATGTCGATGGTCTCGCCCAGGTGGGCTTCCGCCATCGCCGAGCATTCGATATGCCAACCCGGGCGGCCGCGGCCCCAGGGTGATTCCCAGCCCGGCAGGTCGTCGCTGGAGGGCTTCCACAGCACGAAGTCGCCGGGGTCGCGCTTGTACGGCGCCACTTCCACCCGGGCGCCGGCCAGCATCTCGTCGGTGTCGCGGCGCGACAGCTTGCCGTAGCCGTCGAAGCTTCCCACCGCGAACAGCACGTGGCCTTCCGCCGCGTAGGCGTGGCCATCGGCTATCAGGCGCTCGATCATCGCGATCATCTGCGGCATGTGCGCGGTGGCGGCCGGCTCGATGTCCGGGGCGAACGCGCCGGAAACGCCCAATGCCGCCATGTCCTCGCGGTAGGCGTCGGCGTATTTGTCGGTGATCGCGGAGATCGGCGTGCCGAGGTCCTTCGCCGCAGCGTTGATCTTGTCGTCCACGTCGGTGATGTTGCGGGCGTAGCGCAGGCCGCCGTAGCGGCGCCGCAGCAGTGCGGCCAGCACCCCGAACACCACCGGCCCGCGGGCGTTGCCGATGTGCACGTAGTTGTAGACGGTGGGCCCGCACACGTACATGGTTGGGCACCCGGGCGACAGCGGTGCGAAAGGCTCGGTCCGGCGGCTCAGGGTGTTGTAGAGGTGGAGCGGGTTGGAGGGGCTCATGGCGGCACGCGCTTGGGATACGCCATTGTAGCGGCCGCGCGGCGCCGGCCGCCGCGACAGCGTTGATTCATGCGGTGCCTGCCGCGGGCCGATAAACTCCGCGCATGTCCGCTTCCCGAAACCTCGCTGCCTTGTGCCTGCCCCTGGGCCTGTTCGCGATGGCCCCGGCGTTCGCCCAGGACGCCACGCGCGAGGTCGTGCTGCCGGTCGAGAACGTGCGCTACGACTATGCGCAGGTGCTGTCGGTGCGACCGGTCTACCAGACCCTGCGCACCACGTCGATGGAGCGGGTCTGCGACCCCCGAGAGCCGGCCGTCAGCGCCACCCTGGCGCGGGTGATGAGCGCGGTGCGCATCCGCGGGGACGACCGCAAGGCGGAAGACGAGGCGCGCAACTGCCGGATGGAGCCGGTGGCCAAGGAACACCGCCGCATCATCGCTTACGACGTGGACTACATGTACCGCGGAAGCAAGTTCCGCACCCGCATGGATCGCGACCCCGGCAACCGGCTGCGCATCCGCGTCTCGATCGCCCCCCAGCCCTTCGACTGATCGCTTGCGCCGGACCTCCCGGCATGCGAGCATGCCGCCCCGATGAACGCCCAACTCGCCACGCGTCACGCTGACTCTGCCCGGATGGCCTCCGGCATGACCTCGCGTGCGCGCCGACCGGAATCCTCACATCCTGCTGGGTAATCCGGACGCGTCCTCGTGCTTCACCATCCGAACCCAGCCCCCAGGCTGGGTTTTTGCGTTTCTGGGCCCCGAAAACATCCCCCTTCCCACCGAGTCGACTGCCGATGAAGCACTTCCTCAACACCCAGGACTGGAGCCGCCCCGACCTGGACACCCTGCTGGCGCAGGCCGCCGCGTTCAAGCGCAGCAAGCTCGGCGACGCCATGAAGGGCCGCTCGATCGCGCTGGTCTTCTTCAATCCGTCCATGCGCACCCGCACCAGCTTCGAGCTGGGTGCGTTCCAGCTGGGCGGCCATGCCGTGGTGCTGCAGCCTGGCAAGGACGCGTGGCCGATCGAGTTCGACCTCGGTACCGTGATGGACGGTGACACCGAGGAGCACATCGCCGAGGTGGCGCGGGTGCTGGCGCGCTACGTGGACCTGATCGGCGTGCGCGCCTTCCCCAAGTTCGTCGACTGGTCGGTGGACCGCGAGGACCGGGTGCTCAAGGCCTTCGCGAAGTACTCGACGGTGCCGGTCATCAACATGGAGACCATCACCCATCCCTGCCAGGAGCTGGCCCACGCGCTGGCGCTGCAGGAGCACTTCGGCACCACCGACC
Organism: Thermomonas sp. XSG; assembly: GCF_014678725.1. Lineage (NCBI taxonomy): Bacteria > Pseudomonadati > Pseudomonadota > Gammaproteobacteria > Lysobacterales > Lysobacteraceae > Thermomonas > Thermomonas sp. XSG. The sequence goes on from NZ_CP061497.1 coordinate 2,698,430, forward strand.
TGCGCGGCAGGAAGTACGTGCTGACCTGGACCTACCACCCGAAGCCGCTGAACACCGCCGTGGCGAACTCGGCGCTGACCATCGCCACTCGCCTGGGCATGGACGTGACCCTGCTGTGCCCGACCCCGGACTACGTGCTGGACGAGCGCTACATGGGCTGGGCCGCGCAGAACGTGGCGGAAAGCGGCGGCTCGCTCCAGGTCAGCCACGACATCGAGAGCGCCTACGCCGGCGCCGACGTCGTCTATGCCAAGAGCTGGGGCGCGTTGCCGTTCTTCGGCAACTGGGAACCCGAGAAGCCGATCCGCGACCGCTACAAGCACTTCATCGTCGACGAGGCGAAGATGGCGCTGACCAACGACGGCGTGTTCTCGCACTGCCTGCCGCTGCGCCGCAACGTCAAGGCCACCGATGCGGTGATGGACTCCCCGCGCTGTATCGCCGTCGATGAAGCCGAAAACCGCCTGCACGTGCAGAAGGCCGTGATGGCCGCGCTGCTGCGCTGAGCCGCGCCCCCTTTCCCGTCCTCCCCCTCGGAAATCCCAATGACTGCCCCCAACGACTCCCGCGACATCGTCCTCGCCTTCTCCGGCGGCCTCGACACCAGCTTCTGCGTGCCCTACCTGAAGGAGCAGGGCTGGAACGTGCACACCGTGTTCGCCGACACCGGCGGCGTGGATGCCGAGGAGCGTGCCACCATCGAGGCCCGCGCCGCCGAGCTGGGCGTGGCCTCGCACGTCACCGTCGACGGCGGCCCTGCCATCTGGTCCGGCTTCGTGAAGCCCTTCGTGTGGGCGGGCGAGGGCTACCAGGGCCAGTACCCGCTGCTGGTCTCCGACCGCTACCTGATCGTCGACGCCAGCCTGGCCCGGGCCCGCGAGCTCGGCACCAATGCCATCGCCCACGGCTGCACCGGCATGGGTAACGACCAGGTGCGGTTCGACCTGGCGGTGAAGGCGCAGGGCGACTACCGCATCGTGGCGCCGATCCGCGAGATCCAGAAGCAGCACACCCAGACCCGCGCGTACGAGCAGGCCTACCTGGAGGAGCGCGGCTTCGGCGTGCGCGCCAAGCAGAAGGCCTACACGATCAACGAGAACCTGCTGGGCCTGACCATGTCCGGCGGCGAGATCGACGCCTGGGAGGCACCTGGCGAGGGTGCGCGCGGCTGGTGCGCGCGCCGCGAACAATGGCCGGCCGAAGCGCTGGAGGTGACGCTGCGCTTCGAGAACGGCGAAGCCGTGGCGCTGGACGGGCAGGAGCTGTCGGGCGAGAAGATCCTCGCCAAGCTCAACACCATGTTCGCCCAGTACGGCGTCGGCCGCGGCATGTACACCGGTGACACCACCATCGGCCTGAAGGGCCGCATCGTGTTCGAGGCGCCCGGTCTGGCCGCGTTGCTGGCCGCGCACCGTGCGCTCGAAGAGGCGGTGCTGACCAAGCAGCAGAACCGCTTCAAGCCCGACATCGCCCGCAAATGGGTGGAGCTGGTCTACGAGGGCTTCTTCCACGATCCCCTGAAGGCGGACCTGGAGGCTTTCCTGGCTTCCAGCCAGCGGACGGTGAACGGCGAGGTGGTGCTGCGCACCCAGGGTGGCCGGGTGGATGCCGTCGCCGTGCGCTCGCCGCATCTGCTGAACGCCAAGGGCGCCACCTACGCGCAGTCGGCCGACTGGGGCGTGGAGGAGGCCGAGGGCTTCATCAAGCTGTTCGGCATGAGCAGCACCCTGTGGGCCGAGGTGAATGGCGGGCAGGGCGGTGGCTGAGATGCTCGATGCGGTCCTGCGCCATCTCGAAGCGCTGGTGTCCTACGACACCCGCAACCCGCCGCGCCTGATCGGCACCGGCGGGATCTTCGACTACCTGCGCGCGCAGCTGCCGGGGTTCCGCTGCGAGGTCACCGACCATGGCGACGGCGCGGTTTCGCTGCTGGCCGTGCGCGGCAACCCGCGGCGGGTGTTCAACGTGCATCTGGACACGGTGCCGTCATCCTCCGCGTGGACGGCCGACCCGCTCAGCCTGCGGGTCACGCCGGACCGCGCCATTGGCCTCGGTGCCTGCGACATCAAGGGCGCTGCAGCCGGGCTGGTGGCAGCCGCCAACGCCACCACCGGGGACGCCGCGTTCCTGTTCTCCTCCGACGAGGAAGCCAACGACCCGCGCTGCATCGCCGCGTTCCTCGCCCGCGACCACGGCTTCAACGAGGCGATCATCGCCGAGCCCACCCGCTGCGAGGCGGTGCTGGCGCATCGCGGCATCAGTTCGGTGCTGCTGAAGTTCAAGGGCGAGGCCGGGCATGCCTCGGGCGCGAACGCGATGAACGCCAACGCCCTGCACCAGGCGATGCGCTGGGGTGCGAATGCCCTGGCGCTGGTCGAAGGTGAAGCCAGCGCGCGCTTCGGCGGGCTGACCGGCCTGCGTTTCAACATCGGCAAGGTCGAGGGCGGAATCAAGGCCAACGTGATCGCGCCGAGCGCGGAGGTGCGGTTCGGTTTCCGCCCGCTGCCGTCGCACGACATCGACACGCTGCACGTGCGCCTTGGCGCCTGCGCCGCGGTGGGTGCGCTGGAGCGCTATGAAGAGACCTTCCGCGGGCCTTCGCTGCCAGCCGGCGATATCGCGACCGCCGAGGAACGCCGCCTGGCCGCACGCGACCTGGCCGACGGGCTGGGCCTGCCGATCGGCAATGCCGTCGATTTCTGGACCGAGGCGTCCCTGTTCTCGCAGGCCGGCCTGACCGCGTTCGTCTACGGACCCGGCGACATCGCCCAGGCCCACACCGCCGACGAGTGGGTGGCGCTTGAGCAGCTGCAGCGCTATGCCGACTCCATCACCCGCATCCTTGGAACCGATCCCTCGTGACCCCGATCCTCTCCCCACACGCCGTGCACGATCCGCAGACCCGCCAGACCATCGTGCGGCTGCTGTCCAGCATGGGCAGCGCGAAGGAAATTTCGCAGTACCTGAAGCGTTTTTCGCAGCTGGACGCGGCGCGCTTCGCCGTGGTCAAGGTGGGCGGCGCGGTGCTGCGCGACGACCTCGACGCACTGGTGTCCTCGCTGGCCTTCCTGCAGGACGTGGGCCTGACGCCCATCGTCATCCACGGCGCTGGCCCGCAGCTGGACGTGGAGCTGTCCGCCGCCGGCATCGTCAAGCAGACCATCGACGGCCTGCGGGTGACCTCGCCGGAGGCGCTGGCCATCGTGCGCCGCGTGTTCCATGCGCAGAACCTGAAGCTGGTGGAGGCGTTGCAGGCGGCGGATGCACGCGCCACCTCGATCGTGTCCGGCGTGTTCGAGGCCGACTACATGGACCGCGAGCGCTACGGGCTGGTCGGCGACGTGAAGCGCGTCGACCTAGCGCCGATCCAGGCCAGCCTGCAGGCGGGTTCGATTCCGGTCATCGCCTCGCTGGGCGAGACCGTGGGGGGGCAGATCCTCAACGTCAACGCCGACTTCGCCGCCAACGAGCTGGTGCAGAAGCTGCAGCCCTACAAGATCGTGTTCCTGACCGGCACCGGCGGGTTGCTGGACGCCGAGGGCCGGGTCATCGACTCGATCAACCTGTCCACCGAGTACGACGACCTGATGCAGCAGCCGTGGATCGAGGGCGGCATGCGGGTGAAGATCGAGCAGATCAAGGACCTGCTGGACGGTCTGCCGCAGGCGTCGTCCGTGTCGATCACCCGGCCCGAAGAGCTGGCCAAGGAACTGTTCACCCACAAGGGTTCGGGCACGCTGGTGCGGCGCGGCGAGCGCGTGCTGCAGGGCGATGCCTGGACGGACTTCGACCTGCCACGGCTGCGCGGGCTGATCGAATCGGCGTTCGGACGCAAGCTGGTGCCGGACTATTTCGAGACCACCCGGCTGCATCGCGCCTACGTCAGCGAGAACTACCGCGCCGCGGTCATCCTCACCCGCGAAGAGGCCGGCGTGTACCTGGACAAGTTCGCGGTGCTGGACGAGGCGCAGGGCGAGGGCTTGGGCCGGGCGGTGTGGCTGGTGATGCGCGAGCAGAACCCCGCGCTGTTCTGGCGTTCGCGCCACGGCAACCCGGTCAACGCGTTCTACGACGCGGAGTCCGACGGCTGCATCAAGCAGGAGAAGTGGAAGGTGTACTGGTATGGCGATGCGGGCTTCCCGCTGATCGAACGCTATGTCGCGCTGTGCGCGCAGCGGCCGGCCACGCTGGAGGAGCCGGCGTGAGCGCGGCGATCAAGGTGGGCCTGGTCGGCGCGCGCGGCTACACCGGCGCGGAGCTGATCCGCCTGTTCGCGGCGCATCCGCGCTTCGAGCTGGCGTTCGTGACCTCGCGCGAGCTGGACGGCCAGCGCGTGGCCGACCACAACGCCGGCTTCGCGGGCGAGCTGCGCTACAGCTCGCCCGACTACCGCGACCTGCCGGGGCTGGGCGCCGACGCGGTGGTGCTGGCGCTGCCGAACGGCAAGGCCGCGCACATCGTCCAGCAGTTCGACGACGCCGGCGCCGATCCGGTCATCATCGACCTGTCCGCCGACTACCGCTTCGATCCGTCCTGGTACTACGGGCTGCCGGAGCTGACCCGCACGCGCTATGCCGGGCAAAGGCGCATCAGCAATCCGGGCTGCTATGCCACCGCGATGCAGCTGGCGATCGCGCCGATGCTGAACGTGCTGGACGGGCCGGTGCAGTGCTTCGGGGTCAGTGGCTATTCCGGCGCCGGCACCACGCCCAGCGACAGGAACAATGTCGAATTGCTGCGCGACAACCTGATGCCGTACGCGCTGGCCGGCCATGTCCACGAGCGCGAAGTGCCGCATCAGCTGGGCCATCCGGTGGAGTTCATGCCGCACGTCGCCCCGCATTTCCGTGGCATTACCTTGACCGCCAACCTGCACCTGTCGATCCCGTTCGAGCACGAGGAAGTGCTGGCGCGTTACCGCGGCCGCTATGCCGCGGAGCCGCTGGTGCGGGTGCAGGACGAGGCGCCGTGGGTCAGCCGGATTGCGGGCAAGCACCACGTCGAGATCGGCGGCTTCACCCTGTCCGGCGACGGCAAGAGGCTGGTGGTGGTGGCGACCGAGGACAACCTGCTCAAGGGCGCGGCCACCCAGGCACTGCAGAATCTCAACCTCGCCTTCGGGCTGGACGAACTGGCCGGCATTCCGGCTTACGAGGAGGCGGCATGAGCGATCTTCTGTGGCAGAAGCCCGGGGTGGCGGTGGACGCCGGTATCCAGGCCTTCCTGGCCGGCGACGACGTGCTGCTGGACCGCGCGTTCTTCCTGCACGATATCGCCGCGAGCACGGCCCACGCCGAAGGCCTGCAGCGCATCGGCATCCTCACCTTGGACGAACTGGGCGGGCTGAAGCGGGAGTTGGCCAATCTGGCCGATGATTTCAGCAACGGCACCTTCGTCCTCGACGATCGTTTCGAGGACGGCCATTCCGCCATCGAGGCACGACTGACCGAACGGCTGGGCGACGCCGGCCGCAAGATCCACACCGGGCGCAGCCGCAACGACCAGGTGCTGGTCGCCACCCGCCTGTGGCTGAAGGAAAAGCTGGCGCGACTGGCGGCGCTTTCCCGCGAGATCGCCAAGGTCGCGCTGGACCGCGCCGACGCGGAGCACGGCCTGCCCGTCCCCGGCTACACCCACATCCAGCGCGCGGTGGTGTCCTCGGCCGGCATGTGGTGGGCCGGCTGGGCCGAGGCCTTCATCGACGATGCCGTGCGCGCCGCCGACACCCTGGCGCTGGTGGACTGCAACCCGCTGGGCACCGCCGCCGGCTATGGCGTCAACCTGCGGCTGGACCGCGAGCACACCACCCGCGCGCTGGGCTTCGCGCGCATGCAGGTGTCGCCGGTCTACGCCCAGCTGTCGCGCGGCAAGTTCGAGCTGGCGGCGCTGGAAGCACTGGGCAGCGCCACCCTGGACCTGCGGCGGCTGGCCTGGGACCTGTCGCTGTTCACCAGTGCGGAGTTCGGTTTCGTCGCGCTGCCGCCGCAGTACACCACCGGCAGTTCGATCATGCCGAACAAGCGCAACCCCGACGTGATCGAACTGATGCGGGCCACCCATGCCAGCGTGGCCGCGGCGCGCACCGAAATCGAGCAGCTGCTGTCGCTGCCGTCCGGCTACCACCGCGACCTGCAGGCGTCCAAGGGGGCGATCTACCACGGCTTCGGCCGCGGCCTGGCGGCGCTGGAGTTGCTGCCGGCGCTGCTGGCCAACCTCGACTGGCGTGAAGACCGCCTGCGCGCGGCGATCGATTCCGGCATGTACGCCACCGACGTGGCGGTGGAGGCCGCTATCGCCGGCCTGCCGTTCCGCGAGGCCTACAAGGCCGCGGCGGCGAGCAGTGAAACGGCCGGGCAGGGCCGCACGCCGGAAGGCTCGCTGGCCGCGCGGACCTCGCCGGGCGCCACCGCGGACCTGCGACTGGACGTGCTGCGCGCGCGCTGGGAGGCGCTGTGAGCGCCACGCGCCTGCGCCATCTGGTGCTGGTGCTGCGCCGGCCTGGATTCGACGCCGGCCTGCTGCCGGCGCATGCCGCCTTCCTCGATGGACTGCGCGAACGCGGCGTGCTGGAAACCAGCGGCGGCTTCACCGACGGCAGCGGCGGCGCCTACCTGCTGCGCAGCATTGCCGGGGTGGAGGAGGCGCGCAGGATCGCGGCGGCCGATCCGCTGGCGGTGCATGGCGCATCGGACATCGTCGTCCACGAATGGAAGACGCATTGAGTGATGGACACGCAGGCCTTCCCCGCCCAGATCCTGCCGCCGTGGAAACGCGCGGTGCTGAAGGTCGGCAGCAGCCTGCTTGCCGCCGAGGGGGGGGGCCTGAGCCCGCGCTTCGCGCTGGGGCTGGCGCAGTTCGTGCTGGCCAGCCGCCAGGCCGGGCGCGAGGTGGTCATCGTGTCGTCCGGGGCGGTCGCGGCCGGGCGCGCGGTCCTGCCCCGGGCTGGCGGTGGGGCACCCACCATCGCCGCCAAGCAGGCACTGGCTGCGCTGGGACAGGCCCAGCTGATCGGTCTGTGGCAGCGCTTCTTCGAAGCGCCGGTGGCACAGGTCCTGTTGACCCATGAGGATCTGCGCGATCGCCGCCGCTACCTCAACGCGCGCAGCGCGCTGCTGGAGCTGTTGCGGCTGGGCGCGGTGCCGGTGGTCAACGAGAACGACACGGTCGCCGTCGATGAACTGAAACTCGGCGACAACGACAACCTCGCCGCTGCGGTGGCCTCGCTGGTGGATGCAGAGCTGTTGCTGATCGCCACAGATATTGCCGGCCTGTACAGCGGTCATCCCGGTCAGGACCCGGACGCGCAGCCGGTGGCGCGCGTCGAGACCATCACGCCGGCGGTACTGGCGATGGCCGGCGATGCCGGGGCGCTGGGCACGGGCGGCATGCGCACCAAGCTGGAAGCGGCCGCCAAGGCCGCGACCGCGGGCATCTCCACCGCGCTGTTCAGTGGCCGCGATGCCACTACCGTAGCGGCGCTGGGGCAGGGCAGGCTGCACGGCACCCTGGTGGATGCGCAGGGCAGCCGCCTGCGCGCCCGCAAGCAGTGGTTGCGGCATGCGCCCGCGGCAGGTGCGCTGAAGATCGACGCAGGCGCGTGCGCCGCATTGCTGCGCGGCGCTTCGCTGCTGCCCGGCGGCGTGCGCGCCGTGGCCGGCGATTTCCGCCGCGGCGACGTGATCGAGGTGCGGGCTGCGGACGGTAGTGTGCTGGCACGTGGCCAGGCGCAGTACAACGCGCAAGACGGTGCGCGCATCGCCGGTCGCCACAGCCGCGAGATCGAAGCCGTGCTGGGGTTCCACTACAACGAAGCGATGATCCACCGCGACGATCTGGTCCTGCTGCAGGCAGCCGGCCCGTCGCCCATCGACACCAACGGGGAGACCACGGCATGAGCGGTTACGTGCGCGAGCTGGCACTGGCGGCGCGCGCGGCGCAGGCGGCGATCGCCGCAGCCGACGCGGCAACCCGACGCGCCCTGCTGGAAGGCATGGCCGAACGGCTGCTGGACGGGCAGGACGCGATCCTTGCCGCCAACGGCGGCGATCTGGAACGTGCACGCCTGGCCGGGGCAGGCAAGGCGACCCTGGACCGCCTCGCGCTCAGCCCCGAGCGTGTGCGCGGCATGGCCGAGGCGCTGCGCGAGGTGGCCGCGCAGGACGATCCGCTGGGCGAAGTGACCCGCCGCGACGTACGTCCGAACGGGCTGGTGGTCGAACGCCAGCGCATCCCGCTGGGGCTGGTGGCGATGATCTACGAAGCACGGCCGAACGTGACCGCCGAGGCGGCGGCGCTGTGCCTGAAGGCCGGCAACGCGGTGTTGTTGCGCGGCGGCTCCGAGGCGGCCGCCAGCAATGCCGCCATTGCCCATTGCCTGCACGCGGCGCTGCGCGATGCCGGGTTGCCGGAAGCGGCGGTCTCGCTGGTCGCGGACACCGCGCGCGAACACGTGCTGGAACTGCTGCAGCTCACCGATCTGGTCGACCTGGCCATCCCGCGCGGCGGTGAAAGCCTGATCCGCTTCGTCGCCGAGCACGCGCGCGTGCCGGTGATCAAACACTACAAGGGCGTCTGCCACCTGTACGTGGACCGCGCCGCCGACGTGGAGCTTGCGCTGGGCCTGCTGATCGACGGCAAGGCCTCGCGCCCCGGTGTCTGCAATGCGCTGGAAACCCTGCTGGTGCACCGGGACATCGCCGCGGCGTTCCTGCCACGCGCGCTGGCGGCGCTGCAGGCCAGCGGGGTCGAGGCCCGCGGTGATGCAGCTACGCGCGCCTTCGATGCCTCGCTGGCCGAGGCCAGCGACGACGACTACGCCGCCGAGTTCCTCGATCTGGTCATTGCCGTCCGCGTGGTCGATTCACTGGAGGAGGCCATCGCCCATGTCCGGCGCTTCACCTCCGACCACACCGAAGTCATCGCCACCGGCGACCCGGCGGCGGCACAGGCGTTCGTGGATGCGGTGCGCAGCTCGGCGGTGATGGTCAACGCTAGCTCGCGCTTCAACGATGGCGGCCAGTTGGGGCTGGGGGCGGAGATCGGCATTTCCACCACCCGCCTGCACGCCTACGGCCCGATGGGCGTGGAGGCGCTGACCATCGAGCGTTTCGTGGTGCGGGGGCAGGGCCAACGCCGGCACGCAGCGCGGGCCGAACGCTGAGTCCACCCGGCGGGCCTCAGCCGCCGGGTTTGGCCGTCGGCGCGGGGGTTGCTGCCGGTGCAGGGGTTGTTGCCTGCGCGGATGTGGCTGCGGCCGCGGTCGGCGGTGCAATCGACGGCATCGCCTGGTTCCGGCTCAGGGCGGCGTCTTCCGCTTCCTTGGTCATGACCACGATGCTGATGCGGCGGTTGATCGGGTTGAGCGGATTGGCGGCATCGAACGGCACTGCCGGTCCGAAGCCGACCACCCGCACCACCTTGGCCGCCGCCATGCCGCCTTCCAGCAGCGCGCGGCGGGCGGCGTTGGCGCGATCCGCGCTCAGCTCCCAGTTGCTGTAGCCGATGCGGGTGGCGTAGTTGGCGGTGTCGGTATGGCCGGCCAGGCTGATGCGGTTGGGAACGCGGTTCACGAACCGCGCGATCTCGTGCAGGATCTCGCTGGTATAGGGCATCAGCTGGGCGCTGCCGAGGTCGAACATCGCCCGGTTCTGCTTGTCCACGATCTGGATGCGCAGGCCCTCCGGGGTGAGATCCAGCAGCAGCTGGTCCTTGAACGGCTCCAGTGCCTGGCTCTTGCTGATCGCTTCCTCCAGCTCCTTCTTCAGCGCTTCCAGCCGCTGCTTTTCCTGCTCGCGGCGCTGCGCCTCGGTGGGGTCGCCGGGCGTGCGGGTGAACTCGGCGCCGGGGCCTTTCGGCAGGTCCATGGTGCCTCCCAGCTTGATCATCGAATTGCTGGCGCCGCCGGGGCCGTTCATGCCGGGTGCGGGGGCCGGGCTGGCGCCGGCAATCGGGCTGGGGTTCTTGAAATAGTCCGAAACCGCCTCGCGCTGCTTGGTGGTCAGCGCCCCCACCAGCCACATCACCATGAAGAACGCCATCATCGCAGTGACGAAATCGGCATAGGCCACCTTCCAGGAGCCGCCGTGGTGGCCGCCGCCCTGGACCTTCTTCACCCGCCGGACGATGACGGTGGGCTTTTCGTCCTTGCCGGCCATGGTTTATTTCAGCGCCTTGATGTGCTGCTCGAATTCGGAGAAATCCGGACGCAGGGCCGAGGGCACGGTCTTGCGGGCGAACTCCAGCGCGATCTTCGGCGGGTAGCCGCGCAGGCTGGCCAGCAGCGCGGTCTTGACCGACTCATAAATGCGCGAATCCTGCTCGGCGCGGGCTTCCACGGCGGCCGCCAGCGGCGCCACGAACCCGTAGGCCAGCAGGATCCCGAGGAAGGTGCCGACCAGCGCGGCGGCCACGTGGCCGCCGACCGCGGCGACGTCGCCGCCGATCGAGGCCATGGTGATGATGATGCCGAGCACGGCGGCCACGATGCCGAAGCCGGGCAGGCCGTCCGCCACCTTGGTCAGCGCATGCGCGGGCGCCAGTTCCTCGTGGTGGTGCTTTTCCAGCTCCAGTTCGAGCAGCGGTTCCAGCTCGTGCGGCTCGATGTTGGAGCCGACCATCAGCCGCAGGCAGTCGGTGATGAAGTCCATCAGGTGGTGGTCGTCGCGGATCGACGGATAGTTCGCGAAGATCGAGCTTTCCATCGGGTGGTCGATGTGGCTCTCCAGCGCCATGAAGCCTTCCTTGCGCGCGCGGTTCAGCAGTTCGTACAGCAGGCTGAGCGCATCCAGGTAGTCCTTGCGCTGGTAGCGCGGCCCCTTGAACACGCCGATCACCGCGGCGAAGGTCTGTTTGACCGTTTTCGGCGGGGTCCCGGCAAGGAAGGCGCCGAATGCGGCCCCCCCGATGATGACCAGCTCGAACGGCTGCCACAGCGCGGCCAGCTTGCCGTGCGAGGCGACGAAGCCGCCGAGGACGCTGAGGGTGACGACGATGAAGCCGACGATGATGAGCATGAGGCGGGTGGGTGCCCTGCGGGGGATTCCTACATTAACGGTTTCCTCCGCAAAGTCTGCAGTGCCCGCGTGCCCGGCCCACGTCAATCCCCTGCGATTCCGGACAGGCCGCCATCAGCTGTAAGCGCTATGCCTTATCGCGAATAGGCCCGGGCGATGGCCCTTCCTAGACTCCCCTGATCCTGCAGGCCCGGCCTGCGGTCCGCCCGGGAGTCCCCGCATGCCTCGCGTCGCGTCAACCGTACTTGGCCTTGCCGCCCTGATCCTGCTGGCTTGTCCGCCCGTCCGCGCCGGCTGCGCTGCGACGGGGGATGAGGTGAGCGCCGCGCCGGCCGCGAGCACCCCGCAGAACGTCCCCACGCCTGGGCCGCCGGCGCCCGTGCCGCCAGCGCCAGCTCCCGATGCCAGCGCCGAGGCGCGCGCGGTGCTGGCCGCGGTCGGCAGGCTGGACGATGCCGACACCGCGCTGGCGCTGGCCGCGGAAGGCGCCGCGCTGTACGACGCCGAGAAGGTCAAGCTGGATGGCTACGCCTATTGCAGCCAGGCGGTGGAGTTGGCGGAACAGGGCGAGTTCCGCGAGAGCGCGCGCGCCGCCAGCAAGGCGATGCACGTGGCCCTGCAGAGCGGCAATACCGACCTGCTGGGCAAGGCCTATCGCGACCTGGCGATTGCCTTCAGCTATGCCGGCCAGCTGGAGCGCGCGGAACAGTTCGCCAACCTCGCGCTCAAGTATCCCGGCATCGACCCGACCCAGGTCAACGGCCCCGCGCGCAAGGTGATTGGCGACGTGCGCACGCGCCAGGCGCGCTACGACGAAGCCATCGCCGCCTACGACCAGGCCCGCGGCGACAGCTCGCCGCGCTTCCGCCCGCTGGTTGAAGCCTCGCTTGCAAACGCCTTGATCCTGTCCGGCGACCTGGCGCGCGCGCGCGCCACCCTGGACGCGGTGCCCGTGCCTGCCGACGCCCGCCAGCAGGCCCAGCTGCAGCGCACCCGCGGCCGCCTGCTGCTGGCTGAAAACAAGCCCGACGAAGCGCTGGCGCTGTACCGGCAGCTGGCTGATGCCCCCGCCGCAGGCGACGAGGATTTCTATCGCGCATGGGCGCTGGATGGCATCTCCAAGAGCCAGGCCGCGCTGGGTCGGGACGCCGAGGCCGCGCAGGCGCTGGACCAGGCGATCGAGGTATTCGATCGCGCCCGCGCGCAGTTCCGCAGCGACGAATTCAAGATGGGCCTGTTTTCCGACCTGCAGGCGGTGTTCGAACGGGCGATTGGCCTGCACAGCCGGCTGGGCCAGCCGGCGCAGGCCTTCGACATCAGCGAGCGCAGCCGCTCGCGGGCGCTGCTGGACGCGGTATCCGGGCGTGTCGAATTCGACCAGACGGCCGTGGCGACGCTGGATGCCGCCGCGCTGCAGGCGATGCTGAAACCGGATGAAGTGGTGGTGGCATTCCACACCCTGCCGGACCGGCTGCTGGCCTGGGTGCTCTCGCGCGAGGGCGTGCGCGAGGTCGGTTATCCGGTTGCGCTGCCGCGCGCGGATCTGGCCAGGCTGGTGGATGCCTATCGCGATGCGCTGATCCGGGTCAGCCCGAACGCGCCGGAGGTGGGTGGCAAGATCGGCCAGTTGCTGCTGGCACCGCTGGGCCTGCCGGCCGGCAAGCGGCTGGTGATCGTGCCGCACGGACCGCTGCACTACCTGCCTTTCCAGGCGCTGCGGCTGGACGGCCAATACCTGATCGAGCGCAATCCGATCTCGATCGCGCCTTCGATCAGCATCGCCGCCCGGCTGGCGCAGCGCACCCCCACCGCCGCGCCGCAGCTGCTGGCGTTCGGCAATCCCACCATCAATCCCGAGGTGGCCGACCCGCTGCCGGGCGCTGAAAAGGAAGTGCACGAACTGGCCCAGCGCTTCCCCGGCGCCAGGCTGTTCTTCCGCGACGAGGCCAGCAAGGAGAATTTCGCCAGCAACGCGCCTGCCTCCCGACTGGTGCATATCGCCGCGCACGCGATGGCCGACACGCTGGACCCACTGCATTCCAAGGTGCTGCTGGCGGACAAGGATGGCAAACCCAACTACCTCGAGGCGAAGGACGTGCTGGGCATGCGCCTGGATAACGTTGCGATGATCGCGCTGTCCGCCTGCGAGTCCGGGCTGGGCCGGGTGGAGAACGGCGACGAGGTGCTGGGCTTCACCCGCTCGTTCCTGTCGGCCGGCACCTCGACCCTGCTGGCCTCGCTGTGGCCGGTCTCCGATGCGGCCACCGAAAAACTCATGACCACCCTGTACACCGATCTCGCCAAGGGCATCGAGGTGCAGGACGCGATGCGCGATGCGCAGCGCGCGGTGATGGCCGACCCGGCCACGGCGCACCCGTTCTACTGGGCGCCGTTCAACCTGATCGGCAACTGGCGCCTGCAGGTGACCCAGTGAACGCGGCGGCAGGAGGACAGGCGACGATGAGAATGGATTTCCGCATCGCGCAGCGGCGCAATCTGCTGGCGGCAGCGTTGCTGCTGGCCTGCGCGCCGCTGGCCCAGGCAGCGGACGAGGCGGCTGCGACAGGTCAGTCCGCGCCGCCACAGCAGGCGCAGGCATTGCCGGAACCACAGATGGCCGCGCAGGCACACGCGAGCTTCGTGCTGCAGGCGGTGGAGTTCGTCGGCGTGAGCGGGGTGCCGGAGTCGGAACTGCAGGCGGCGGTGGCTGATCGCATCGGCCAGCAGGTGACCCTGCAGGACCTGGAGCAACTGGCGGCGAAGGCCGCGGCGGTCTATCGCGCCCATGGCTATGCCCTGGTGCAGGTCTTCGTGCCGGTGCAGGAAGTGGTGGATGGCCGGGTGCGGCTGAACGTGGTGGAAGGCGCGCTGGGCCAAGTCAGCATCGACATCGCCCCCGCTGCGCCGATCCAGCAGGAGCGGGTGGCCAAGACGCTGGCGATCCTCACCCCGGGCAAGCCGCTCAACAACCGCGATTACGAGCGCGCGATGCTGCTGCTGTCGGACCTGCCGGGGATCAAGCCGCAGTCGGCCATCACCGTGGGTGCCGCTTCCGGCGCGTCGGATCTGACGGTGCAGGTGGGCGCCCGCGATCGGGTCAACTATGGCCTCGAGCTGGACAATTTCGGCACCCGCGATTCCGGTCGCCTGCGCTTGACCGGCAGCCTGCGCTGGGCCAGCCCGTTCGAGCGGGGCGACAACCTCGACCTGCGGGTGATGGCCGCCGAAGGCATGCATACGGCGTTCGGGCGGATTTCCTACGAAAGCCCGGTGGGCTACAGCGGACTGCGTCTCGGCGGCGGCCTCGCGCGGGTGCAGTACGAGTTGGGCGGGCCGTTTGCGGCCCTCCAGCCCACCGGCGTCGGCGAAGTGGCGGACTTGTCCTTCAGCTATCCGCTGATCCGCCAGCGCGGCACCAATCTGTTCCTGCGCGGCGGCTTCGACGACAAGCGTCTGACCGACCGTTTCGAGGCGGTGGGTTTCCGGACCCGCAAGCGCATCCACGGCGCCACCCTGGGCCTGTCGCTGGAACGCCGCGACCGCTGGGCCGGTGGTGGCTATACCAGCCTGAACGCGCAGGCCTACCACGGCCGGCTGGACATCCGCGATGCGATGGGCGAGCTGTTCGATCGCCCGCCGTTCGGCTACGGCACCGAGGGCAGCTTCAGCAAGTTCTCGCTGCAGTTCGCACGCCTGCAGTACCTGGCACCGAAGTTAAGCCTGTTCGTGGGCGGCGGAATGCAGCGCGCCAGCAAGAACCTCGACACCTACGAAAAGCTCTCACTGGGCGGACCGAAGGCGGTGCGCGCCTATGCCACCGGCGAGGTGCTGGTGGACGACGGCTGGCTGGCGACGATGGAGTTCCGCTTCGCACTGCGCCCTGAGATGACCCTGTTCGCGTTCATCGATGCCGCCCGCGGCGACCAGTTCCACGACCCGCGGCCGTTCGATGGCGATCTGTCGCGCAACCTGCGCGGCCATGGCCTGGGCTTCAACTGGAGCAAGCCGGGCAACGTCACCGTCAACCTGAGCGTGGCCTGGCGTGACACCGCCGCCGGCGTCACCGACGGCGGCGACCGTAATCCGCGGGTGTACTGGTCGATCCAGAAGGCGTTCTGAGGGAGAAGGGCAATGGGCATGAACAAGACCAGCTGCTTGCAGCAAAGGATCCTGCGCCGCCGCCGTTTGGCGATCGCCCTGGCGGGCGCGATGGCGATGCCGCCGGCGCTCGCGCAGAGCCTGCCGGACAGCGGCAGCGTGGTATCGGGAGCGGCGTCGATCGCGCCGCCCAGCGGCTCGCAGCTGACCATCACCCAGACCAGCAAAGGCGCCATCATCGACTGGGGCAGCTTCAGCATCGGCACAGGCTACGGCGTCACCTTCGACCAGCAGTTCGGTGCCTCCAGCGTGACCCTGAACCGGGTGGTGGGCTACGGCTACGGTGCCGGCGCGTCTACCATCGACGGCAGCCTGAGCGCCAACGGCAGCGTGTTCATCATCAATCCGGCCGGGATCACCTTCGGCGGCGGCTCGCAGGTGAACGTGGGCGCGCTGGTGGCCTCGACCATGGACATCAGCAACGCGAACTTCGATGCCGGCGTGGCCAGCGGCAGCTACCAGTTCGAGCCGATGACCGACGTGGACTCCCAGACCGTCACGCTGGACCCGGGGGCTGACATCACCACGGCGGCCGGCGGCACGGTGGCGCTGATCGGACGCCAGGTCTTCAACCAGGGCACCATCACTGCCCCCGGTGGCAGCGTTGTGTTCGGCTCGGCGGAAAACGTGACCCTGGACTTCGAGGGCGACGGCCTGACCATGCTGACCATTCAAGGCCCCGGCATCGCCAGGCCCGGGTCGATAGCCTGTCCGTCCTTCCCCTGCCCGGGTCCGGTGCTTCCGACGCTGGTCAACAGCGGCACTATCAATGCCGATGGTGGCCAGATCCTGATGCGCACGGCGGCGTCATCGCTCGGCGGTGGCGACATCCTCAACGTCGGCACGCTGCGCGCGCAGAGCCTCGTCAGCAGGAATGGCCGCATCGAACTGACCACCGATGGTCTGGTGTCGCTGGGCTACTGGTCGCCATCGGCTGACGCGTTCACCGGCGAGCTGGACGTCTCCGGTCAGGCCGGCGCCAATGGCGGCACCGTGCTGGTGCGGGCAAGCGATTTCGTGATGTACAACAACGACGCCACGCCGGAGAACCCTACAGATCCGGGGTCGGCAGGCAGTCTCATCAATGCCTCCGGCGCGGTGAATGGCGGCGTGGTGGACATCGTGGCGACCAACCTGGCGCAGGTCTTCTCGCTGTCCTCGATCCTGGCCGACGGCGCAGGCGGGCGGGGTGGGCGGGTTTCGCTGGTGGGTGGCACCACCGAGCTCGGCGCACGGGCGCAGATCAGTGCCAACGGCAGTGCCGGGGCGGGTGGCCGCATCGAGGTGTCGGGTAGCAGCGGACTGTCGCTTTTCGGATTGCTGTCGGCCACCGGTACCAGCGCAGGGGGCATCGTCAATACATCCACCCTGGCCGACGCTTTTGATCTGCGCGGCTTGCGGGTCGAAGCGGGATCGCCCGGTGCCGCCGGCACCTGGACCATGTCCGCCCCCTACGTGACGGTGATCAGTGGCAGCGAGGCCGGCGAGCTGGACAGCGCGGTCGGCGGCACCTATCTGCAGGACGCCGAGATCAACCATGCGCTGTCCAACGGCACCAGCGTGGTGCTGCGTTCCGCAAGCGACGTCTATATCGACGATGCCCAGATCCAGACCGACAGCGGGCTGAACCTGCTGTTCGCGATCAACGCCAACGGCAGCATCGGCGGCACGGGTTTTTCCATCGCAGGACAGGGTGGCCGGCTGGACATGCGCTTCAACGCCGATGACGCGGGGACCAGTACAGGGTTCGCCGGCATCTCCTTCGGCAACGCAAGCCTGGACAGCAACGGCGGCAGCATCCTGATGTACGGCCAGTCCGACACCTCCAACGGGTTTGCCAGCAGCTATGCCAGCGGCATCCGCCTGGATGCGGTCGACCTGTCCACCGGAGGCGGCAACCTGCTGCTGCGGGGTGCTTCCACCGGTGCCGATGCCGGCTCCGATGACGCCGGCGTACTGGTAACCGGCGGCAGCCTGGATGTCGGCAGCGGCGGTGTTCGCATCGTCGGCGAAGGTGCCCAGCTGGTGAGCGGCGTACGCATCGCCACCGGCTTGCTCCAGGCCGGTGCGGGTGGCATCGACATCCGCGGACTGGCCACCGGCAGCGGCGACGGCATCGTACTGTCGCCTTACGCGCTGACCACAAGCGGCGGCGATATTTTCCTGGACGGGCGCGGCGGTGGTACCGGGGTGTCCGTGTCCTATGCCAATCTCGATAGTGGCGGTGGCGACATCGTCGTGTATGGCGAGGGTGGCGCCGGCAACGGCGTGGACCTGTTCGGCTCGATCGACAGCGGTGGCGGGCGCGTGTCGCTGGACGGCATCAGCGCGCAGGCGGTGGGTCTGGTGTTCCAGGCTGGCTACGCGGGCGGCATCCTCAGCGCCGGCGGCGACATTTTCCTGTCCGGCGTGGGTGCAACCGGCGGCTCCGTGTTGGTAGGTAACGGTTACGGCACGACCACCATCGACAGTGCCGGCGGGGCGATCGACATTTTCGGCAGCGCCTCGGGGGCATCGGCAGTGGGCGTCACGCTGTCGCAGTTGCCGGTGCTGGCGGGCGTCGGCGATATCAGCGTGACGGGCCTGTCCGCTGCCGGCACCAGCATCGCGTTCTCCACCGAGAGCAGCCTGACCACCACCTCGGGCGACATCAGCGTAGCCGGCGTGGGCTTCGACAATGGCCTGCTGCTTGACGGGGGCGTGACGCTGGCCACCGACAGCGGCCAGCTCGACCTGCGCGGACGCGGGACGGCAGCCAATGCAAGCGGGCTGGTGATCGGCAATGGCGTGAGTATCGCCACCGCCAGCGGCGGGATCACGCTGGCGGGAGAGGGTGGTAGCGGCGCCGGCGTCGAACTGGGCCCGAACACGTTGCTGGGTGCCGGCAGCGGGATGGTCGTGCTGCGCGCCGGCAACGATGGCAGCAGCGATGCGGTCCGCATCGGTGGTGCGATCCGCGCCGGGGCCGGTGTCAACCTGCGGCCGGGGGGCGTGGACCTGAACGGGCTGGCCTACGATCGCATCGCCGATGGCATCCTTCTGGGAAGTGGCAGCGGATTCGCGCTGGATGCCGCCGAGCTGGCGATGATCGACGCACCGGAGCTGGTCATCGGCAGCCGCCAGCATGCCGGTGCGATCCTGGTAGCCCAGAGCACCGTCCGCAATGGCAACCTGACTTTGCAGAACCAGGGTGGCAGCGGTGGTATCACCCTGCAGGCCGGCGTGGATGTCGGCGGCGGGACACTGGCCCTGCTCAGCGGCGGCAGCATCGTGCAGACCGCCTCCGCGCCGATCCGCGCGCACAGCCTGCTGGCGCAGGCCGGCGGTGACGTGCTGCTGGGGCTGGCGCAGAACGACGTCGCCAGCACCACCCTGGCCGGGCAGGCCGGCGGCGACTTCCAGTTCCAGGACGCCACCGATCTGGCCGTCGGCAGCGTGGCGGCCAGCGGCTTCGATGCCGCGGGTGGCGCGATGTCGGGCGAGGGCAGCAGCGGCATCAACGCCGGCGGCGATATCCAGATCCGCAATCTCGCGGGCGACCTGACCCTGGGTGCGGGGATGGCCGCGACCAACATCGATCTGGTGATCGCCGGCCGGTTGCAGAACCCGGCGAATGCCGGACTCTCCGCCAGCGGCGACTGGCGGATCTGGGCCAGTACGTGGGAGGGCGAAAACCGCGGAGGCCTGGGGGGCAGCGGCGACCTGCCCAACCTGTACAACTGCGCCTACCTGGGCGCCTGTGGTGTCACCGTCGCCAGCGGCGACAACCACTTCATCTATGTCCAGCAGCCCACCGCCACCATCACCGTGGACAGCTGGTCGCGCGAATACGGTCTGGCCAATCCCGGCTTCACTTACACGGTTTCCGGCGCGGTGCTGGGAGACCTGCTGGCGAACGTGGTCAGCGGCGCGCCGAGCACCACCGCAGGGACCGGCAGCGATGTCGGGCAGTACCCGATCCTGGGTAGTTTCACCTCGAACGCGGGCTACCGGATCCAGATCCTGCCCGGCGTCCTGACCATCACTCCGGCGACCCTGCTGTTCACCGCGGACGCAGTGACGCGCTATCTCGGCATACCCAACCCGCCGCTGGGCGGCACGGTGACCGGTTTCCGCAATGGCGACACGCTGGAGAGCGTGTTCGGTACCGCCACGGTATGGAGTTCCCCCGCAGGCCCGCTGTCGCCGGTCGGCTACTACGCGATCAACGGTGGCGCCAGCGCAAAGAACTACGTGTTCGCCCAGGCGCCATCCAACGCCACCGCGTTGCAGGTCATCCCGTTGCCGAACGTGGACGGC